>JAYZKD010000025.1:0-7434 GCA_036163815.1 Pseudomonadota bacterium
TTTGTGGTGCCCAGGGGCGGATTTGAACCACCGACACAAGGATTTTCAGTCCTCTGCTCTACCAACTGAGCTACCTGGGCAAAATTTAAGATGGTGCAATATAAACTTTTCGAAAAAACAATTCAAACCTTTAACTCTTACTATTCACATTAATTATCATTAATATTAATTTGATACTTTTCGCCTAACCATCTATTCAGATCAATTTGAGAACATCTTTTTGAACAAAAAGGAATATATTTTTCTTTAGAGTTATTCTTACAAATAGGACATTTGTTATCTTCCATTAGATACCCTTACTTATGTCTGTAGGTTATACGACCTTTAGTTAAATCATATGGAGTCATTTCAACTGTGACTTGATCACCAGCAAGTACTCTAATTCTATTTTTCCTCATCTTACCTGCTGTATGGGCTATGATTTCGTGATCATTCTCGAGTTTAACTCTAAATGTAGCATTAGGTAGTAATTCTGTAACTACACCAGGAAATTCTAATAATTCTTCTTTTGCCATTTTTCTCCTTTTAACACTTATATCAAACAATTTTTTTATATCAAAGTAACTAATGTTTAATTTATTTAGTCAAATATAAAGGGAATATAAGAGTGTAAATAACCTTCTTGAAGTATTGTGATCAATATTAAAATCTTTTTCAGTTAATTTAATTAATTGATTAGCACCATCATTATGGATATCTCTTCTGTTTTTTTCAATATCTTCAATTTTTTCTAATGAACCTTGACGAATTGATTCAAAATATAAATTACAGGCAGAATGATAGGTTTTAACAATTTTTCTTAAAGAATTAATTGGGACTCTGTAATTTTTGCTAAAAACATTACTTTCACTACTTATTTTTAAATTTAATACATTATCCGTAATTTCAATTTTGACTTTAAAAGGGCCAAAGATATTTGCTTCTTTAATAGAGAATTTGTTTTCGTTAATAAGATCATGAATTGCAGCTTGTCTTTCATAAGAAACAAATTCGACTATACTTTCATGAGGGCTTGTTATTAAATCAATTTTTTTTATGTAGTTTTTATTACTAGCGGACATCAATTAGTCTTTTATTCTTAATTTTATAGAATTTGCATGAGCATCTAAGCCTTCGCATTCAGCAAGAGTAATTGCAGTTGGCCCTAGCTTTTTAATTGCGGCTTCATTACTTGATAATGTTGACTGTCTTCTTAAAAAGTTAAAAACTGATAATCCAGATTGATTTCTTGCCATGCCATTAGTCGGTAATATGTGACTCGGACCAATAATATAATCACCCATTGATTCTGGAGTCCATTCATCAGAAAATATTACGCCTGCATTTTTTATTTGCTTTTCAATATTTTCCTTTTCTGAACATAGGATTGAAAGATGTTCGGGTGATATTGTGTTAGCTATTTCTACAGCATCCTCAATATTATTTACTAGAATTCCATAACCGTTTTCTTTTAAGCTTTGTGAAATTATTTTAGATCTATTTAAGAGTTCTAATTGTACGGTGATTTGATCATTAACTTCATCTAAAAAGTCCATATCATCTGTAATTAATATAGCTTGAGAGGAAACATCATGTTCAGCCTGTGATAGAAGATCCGAAGCCACCCAGTTAGCTTTATTATTTTTGTCAGCAATTATCATTATTTCGCTAGGACCAGCAAGCATGTCGATTTGGACATCTCCAATAACTTGCTTTTTCGCTTCAGCTACCCATTTATTTCCTGGTCCTACGATTATATCTACTTTTCCTATAGACTCAGTTCCCCAGGTTAGGGCTGCTATGGCCTGAGCTCCACCAATTTTATAAATTTTTTCTACTCCACAAATATTTAAAGTCGCAAGTACAAGGGGGTCAATCTCGTTGTTTGGGCAAGGTACAGTTGCAACAATATTCCTAACTCCAGCTATTTTAGCCGGTATAATGCCCATTAATACTGAACTAGGATAAGAGGCTGTTCCACCAGGAATGTAAATTCCTGCATTTTCTAAAGGGATCCATCTTGTTTTAATTCTAATTGATTCTTCGTCTTCAAAAAAAGATTCAGATGGCATTTGATGATTGTGAAAATTTTCAATTCTTTCTTTAGCAACCTTTATAGCATTTATACTTTCCTGATTACATCTTTTAATTGCTTCTTCAATGTCGTTTTTACTGTAATAAATATTTGTTTCATCACATTCAACATTGTCATATTTTTTTATATACTCAAAAAGAATGTCGTCACCTTTTTCTTTAATACTTAAGATTATTTCTCTGACTTTATCTTTGATTTCATCATCAAAGTTTTGTCGAGAGCTTATGATTTTATTTATTTTTTCAAAAAAGCTTTTATCTTTATGACTAACTATATTTAGCATTTAATCCACATCATGATTAGGTTTCCTATTTGTCACCCATGAATCTCCAATATCGGTGAGAAATACTTCTATATTCTCTATTGTTAAATTAATAGCTTTATTTCCAGAAAATTCTATAACAATTGATCCGCTTGGCATTGATACCACTTCAAATCTTACAGCTAACATTACCAATGTTTCATCTTTATTTTTGATATCGATGTTTTTTGTTTTAATTTCTTGAACATAATCAAAATGCATTGCAGACTTTACTCGTTCATTACTTTCTTTTTCATGACAAAATCGATTCATTAAAATAGCAAATCTTTTCGATTTTTGCTCATAACCAAATTCATTAGTTCTTATGATGGAGTCCTGACATAATGAAGAAATGATTGTTAACCCTTCTTCATCAAATGCTTTTAATTTTAATGAATTATCCACTTTATTCTTTGATCCTTTTAATTGAAGCCCCACAATTAGTTAATTTTTTTTCTAAATTATAGAACCCTCTGTCCAAATGGTAAATCCTACTTATAGTCGTTTTACCTTTAGCCGCTAGTCCAGCAATTACTAGAGATGCAGATGCCCTTAAATCTGTAGCCATTACATTTGCACCTATTAGTTCTTTTGATCCTTTGATCACAGCCTCATCCCCATTAAGTTTAATATTGGCCCCCAACCTTACAAGTTCTTGAACATGCATAAATCTATTCTCAAAAATATTTTCTTTAATTATAGATTTACCATTAGATAAAGTCATAAGCGACATCATTTGAGCTTGCAAATCTGTTGGAAAACCAGGATAAGGCCTTGTATCAATATTAACAGGAAAGACTTCTTTATCTATTTTTTCTAGTTTAATTGAGTTTATTGAGGTTTTGATTTTTACCCCAGTTTTTTTTAGCAATTCTAACAATAATGAAATTTCTTCATGCCTAGTATTTTTTAGTTTTATTTCACCGCCGGTCGCAGCTAATGCTATAGCATAAGTTCCAGTTTCAATTCTATCTGGTGGAATTTCAATTGTCTTACCTTTTAATTTACTTACACCAATAACAGTAATTTCTTTAGTTCCTAATCCTTTAATTTTTGCGCCCATTTCATTTAGCATTTTTCCCAAAGCAATTATTTCTGGTTCAGAAGCTGCATTAGATAAATGTGAAGTTCCATCAGCCAATACCGATAGCATAAGAAAGAAATGCGTACATCCGACAGACTCTTTTTCTAATTTAAAATCTATACCCTTTATCGTTTTATTTGTTTTTGCTATTACATAACCATCTTCTATTGAAAAATTCACTTTCATTTTTTTTAACATTTTTAAATAGATATCTATCGGCCTCGTTCCTATTGCACACCCTCCAGGAAGAGAAACTTCTGCGTATCCTGTCCTTGCGATTAGTGGTCCTAGAACCCAAAAACTTGCTCTCATTCTTTTTACTAAAGTATATGCAGCCTGATGGTTGGTTATTTCTTTAGTTTTTATTTTAATTGAATTTGGGGTCATATTTATTTTTGATCCTAAAGAATTTAAGATCGAGATAAGTGTTTGAACATCCGATAGCTGAGGTATTTTTTTTAGTATAATTTGATCTTCCGTTAATAACGAAGCAATCATCATGGGCAGACTTGCATTTTTCGATCCAGAAATATCAATATCACCAAATAATTTTTTCTTACCATTTATTGATAATAGATCCATTGATAATTTATTTCTTTTCTAACTTATTTTTTTTTATTTGAATTTTTCGTCTTTTTAAATTCTTTCTAAGGGCTTCGTTTAATTTATCTTGTTGTTCGGGTGTTTTATTTTTCATTAATATTCTCTATATAAATAATATTCTTAATATATAAGGAATTATATAATAAATAATAATATTAATTATGTAATCTAATAAGCCCACGTAGCTCAGGGGTAGAGCACTCCCTTGGTAAGGGAGAGGCCAAGAGTTCAATTCTCTTCGTGGGCACCATTACCAATTAAATATCGATTAAATAAAAACCCCTTTTTTTAATGATAAATAGATAATAAAATCAATAAGTTATCATGATTTGTTTTAAAAATGAATTTTTAACGGTGATTCGTAAAATAGTATTACTAAAGATCAATATTTTTTATAATATTATTACAAATAAATACTCTAATATCATTATGTGTCTATAAAATACTACATATAGTGCATTCGTATTATTCTTAAGAATTTGAAATTAAAATATAACAAAATGGCTATTTTCTAAAGTTTTCCACAGATAATAATTGAAATGTGTCTAAAATTTGACAAAAAAACGATTGTTTAGTTGACATATTTGCAAGAAAAATATGGAATCTATTCACAGTGAGGATTCGGAGGGATCACACTAACAATGCAAAAGGAGGATTAGCATGCTTAATTCAGCAAAAAACTTTTTACGTGAAGTTGTTCAACTTGGACTTCTTTTAATTGCAGTAGCAGTTGTTCTGCAAGTTATTTTCGGTAGCGCTGTACCATTCGTTGGTGGCGACATCGTTGGTAACCTAACTGGCCTTATTGGCAGCTTAGGTGACGGAGGACTAGTTGGATTAATTTCTGTGGGAATTATCCTATATCTTCTAGACCGTGCGTAGTTAAGACTACCGCGTTAAGTTGTATAGAGGGAGACATTGAAAGATGTCTCCCTTTTTCTATTTTTAGTGTAGAATAATTTTCATTTTAGGAGGAATGAATGTCAGGAACAGGGAAATGTTTATGCGGTGATACAAATCTTGAATTTAATTCAGATCCGAATTTTCACCTTCTGTGTCATTGCAAAGATTGCCAGCAAGCAACAGGAAGTCCTGTTGCATCGATAATAGGAATACCAGAAAATGATTTTCATATAACAGGTGACCTTGGAAATTATAAATGCGAAACAAATGTAACAAGATTTTTTTGTAAAAAATGCGGGTCACAAATTTATAGTAAGGCAGAAGGTGCCCCAGGTTTAGTTTTGATAAAAACGGGCGTTCTTGATGAACAGCCTTCAATTGATCCTACAATGGTTTGTTGGACTGACAGCAAACCTAACTGGTTAAAAATTGAACATCCAGAAGTTAAATTCGATAAAAACCCAGGGTAATTATTGTATAATTAGTCTTATAAATTTTTATAGATTTTTAGTTTTGATGATGTCTAATTTTAGTTCTTATAATCTTAGGAAAAATATTAATGGAAAAAAACCGAAGACAATTTCTTAAAGGTTTAGCTTTAACATATGCTTCACTTTATGTAAGTCCTTACATTTTGGGGGTTAACCAAAATTTATACGCCAATACTCTTAGAGATGATAATTTAAAAGAATTTCCTATAAATTTTAGTAACTTAGGACCACTTCAAGAAGCCGATAAAAATGGTGTTTGTTTGCCTAACGGATTTGAAGCCAATATAATTGCCCAATCTGGTAAACTATTTGACAGTGGGTATTCATGGCATGGATCACCCGATGGAGGTGCAACTTTTTCTCACGAAGATGGTGGTTGGATTTATTTAAGTAATAGTGAATTACCAAATAACAAAGGTGGCGTTGGAGCGATAAGATTTAGTAAGTCGGGTGAAATTATTGATGCATACTCTGTTCTTGAAGGAAGCAATAGGAATTGTTCAGGTGGAAAAACACCTTGGGGAACTTGGTTATCTGGAGAAGAGCATCCTGGAGGAGTAATATGGGAGGTTTCGCCTAACAAAGAAGATGACAATTTTCCAATTGAAAGAGAAGCTTTAGGAATTTTCCAGCATGAAGCGGTAGCTGTGGACCCAAATACCAACTATATTTATATGACTAATGATGAAGAGGGTGGTTTATTTTATCGCTTTAGACCTGGAGGAAAACCAAATAGTGAAGAATTTTATTCAAAAGGAGTTCTTGAAGTTGCAAAACTAACTTCGAGTAAGGATATTTTATGGATTAAAGTTCCTGATCCTCTTGCGAAAGAAATTCCTATTACTGAACAGATGCCTCTTGCAACAAGGTTTAATAGGGGTGAGGGTATGGCCTACTTTAATGGTACAATTTTCTTTGCTACTACAGGAGACCATAAAGTTTGGGCTTATGATACAAGATTTAATAAACTTAGAGTTTATTATGATGGAAATATAACAGAAAAAAATCATAATATTAAAACTTGGCTAAGTAGCTGGAAAAATAATAGCAAAATTAAACCTTTAAGAGATCCTGATGATCTAACAGTAGATCATTTAGGTCATCCAATTGTAGCTGAGGATAGTGATAATATGGAATTATGTATCATTGATAGCACAGGGAAAGCTAAACCAATTTTACGAATAGATGGCCATTGGTTTTCAGAAGTTACAGGGCCAGCTTTTTCACCAGATGGAACTAGATTATATTTCTCTTCTCAAAGAGGTAGGACAGGATCGAGTACCTCTGGCGGAATAACTTTTGAAATTAAAAGAAAAAAAGAATTTACTCTTTAAAGTTTATTGATCAATTATGAAAATTCTTACTAAGCCAGTTTTAATATCTTATGGCGCATTAGCAGTTCCTCTTGCGGCTTTAGGTTTACCCTTGACTGTATATTTACCTCCTTTTTACGAGGGAACAGTAGGTTTAAGTGTTGGAACAGTTGGAGTAATATTTATGTTTGCTAGATTCTGGGATATTTTCACGGATCCCATTATGGGAGCATTAGTAGATCGCTATCCTAGTAGATGGGGAAAAAGAAAACATTGGATACTGATAGGAATTCCTATTTTAATGATTGCTTCATGGTATGTTTTTATACCTGGAGAAGAAGTTGAGTCTCCTCTTTACTTAGCCTTTTGGTTATTCATTTTATATCTTTCATATACATTTGTAGGACTAACCCAACAGGCTTGGGGTGTTGATCTAACTTCAAAATATGATGAAAGATCAAAAGTATATGGCTGGAGAGAAATGGGTTCTATTTTTGGTATGATGGCGGTTCTGTCATTTCCAGCTATTCTTGAAATTTTAGAATATGATTTTAGAATTATGATAGCTGGTATGGGTTATTTTCTTCTTATTGCTTTCCCTTTAACGGCTATCATTAGCCTTTTAATAATTCCTGATGATAAAAATTCCGAAGGAACATTTTTTC
>JAYZKD010000026.1:0-4353 GCA_036163815.1 Pseudomonadota bacterium
TGAATAATTGCTAAATCACTTTTTCTTGAGACTATTTTAACCATTAAATCTATTTAAATTCTCTATGATTAACGATTATTCTAACCAATTTGTTACTACTATGCGACATATTGTCTGAAGAAAATAAAAATATATAATTTTTATTATTTATGTTTATAAAAATGGGTGCTAATTCTATTCTATTATTATGGGGAAATATCCTTGGATTACGACGAATTTTTTAAAGATGAATTAAAAGCCCTTAAAGACGAAGGTCTTTACAGGACATTTCGTTCTATTGATAGAGTGCAGAATATGTTTCCTAAGGCCCTTGAAAGTGTTGACGGAAATGATCGCGAAGTAGAAATATGGTGCTCTAACGATTATCTTAATATGAGTCAAAATCCTGAGGTCTTAGACTCATGTATAAATGTTATCAATAAATTAGGTACAGGCTCAGGTGGAACAAGAAATATTTCTGGAACATCAACATATCATGTTCAATTAGAACAAACGCTCGCCGAATTACACAACAAAGAAGCGGCACTAGTTTTTCCTTCCGCCTATACAGCTAATCAAGCTACAATTTCTACTTTGTGCAAGAATATCGAAAATATTGAAATTTTTTCTGATAGATTAAATCATGCTTCTTTAATTGAAGGTATTAGAAATAGTAAAGCTCAATATCATATTTTTGAACACAATGATATGGATCACTTGTCTAGCTTACTGGAGGCTACGGATATAGATTCTCCTAAATTAATAATATGTGAATCTATTTATTCTATGGAAGGAATAAGGTCTCCACTTAAAGAAATAGTAAGATTAGCTAAAAAATATAATGCAATGACTTATTTAGACGAAGTTCATTCTGTAGGTTTATATGGCAATGAAGGAAGAGGTATAGCTGATGAACTTGGTTTAAGTGATGAAATAGACATTATAAATGGAACGCTCTCAAAATCATTTGGTCAGTTAGGAGGTTATGTTGCGGCTGACTCCAACATAATTGATTATATTAGAAGTTTTGCTTCTGGATTTATTTTTACATCATCAATAAATCCTTCGATAGCCGCTGCTTCAATTAAAAGTATTGAGTTAAGTAAAGAAGCAGAAACTCTTAGATTAAGAATAAGAAGAAACTCTAAACTTATTAGAAAAGGATTAAAATCTATCCAAGTTCCATTTATTGACAACGATAGTCACATCATTCCAATTCTTGTCAAAGGTCCTTTAGAATGCAAGCAAATATCAAAATTACTTTTAGATAAGTTTGGCATATATATTCAGCCAGTCTTTTATCCAACTGTCCCTAAAGGCGATGAGAGACTTAGAGTAACTATTACTCCAAAACACTCAAAAAAAGATATAAATAGTTTTGTAAATTCAATAAATGAAGCTTGGAATATTCTTGGCTTAGATCGAGTAGAAGAGCAAGTTATCCAAAATTAAAAAGGGGCCAAAATGTTGGACTTTTGACCCCTATGTCTAGCGTCTTCATTACGGGGGAAGGTATAAGAGCTAGATAATTCCTAATACCAGCCAGAACAGTTTTAGAATTTTCTTCTTAATGACACACGAGCATTCAAAGGCTCGCCAACTGATGCCTGGTGAGTGCTATGTGAATGAGGAAAGTAAAGTTCATCAGTAAGATTCTCAACATTCAATCTAATACTAAGGTCTTCTGAAATATCATAATACATTGCAAAATCAACTCTTGTATAATCAGGTAATATCAGACCTGGTTTGTCATTTTTAATATTTGACTCACCCTGGTGTGTGACACCTAATCCTAGACCAAACTGATCGTTTACTTCGTATGTTGCCCATAAAGAAGCGCTATATTCAGGTATTTCTCTGGGTTCACCACCTTTGGCAGTTTCACCATCAAGATTACTATAACCAACAGCTAAACTAAGTTGTTCAGTTACCTGCCCTTTAAGTTCAAGCTCTATTCCATCTACTTGTAAACCAATAATCTCAGAACCTTCACCCGTAATACTGTCTCGAACAGCTTGAGTTTGTTCGCTATCAAAGTAACTAGCTGTGAAGCTAAGAAATGGTGAAATATCCCATTTAACACCTACTTCAGTACTCTCAAAAACATCAGGGTCTAATCTTGCAGAACTTGCAGATAACTTTTTAAATTGTTCACCTGATCTTGGAAGGAAGCTTTCACTATAACTTAAGTATAAAGAAACATTTTCCTGAGGCTTAAATATAAGTCCTGCACGAGGAGAAACTTCCTCATCCTCTCTAGTCTCAGATGATCCACCTTTTAAGTCAGCAACTGTAATGTCAAATGAGTCAAAACGAGCTCCTAACATAATTTTAAAATTGTCACTTATATCGATCTGATCCTGAATAAATACAGATGTTACTTTAATATCAGACCTTGTCTTACTTTTTAGATCAGCAGTAAAATCATTATATGTTGATTGACCAGCTGCATTTACAGTGAAATCAATGGGTCTGCTTATATTAAAGACTTCATTATCATCCGCGGTAGTAATAAAAAATGTATTGTAACGCCAGTTATCGTTTTCTGTATCAATTATTTCTGCGCCAACTAATAATGTATGATTTACAGAACCAGTTTCGAATTCATTAACTACATTACCTGAAATAATTAAGTTTTTTCTTTCGGTTGGATCTAAATATCCATCCATAGTAACTGTATCGCCACCACTATAGCCAGACGCATAATAGTTTCTATACATCTTTTCAAAGTCGTTATAAACAACAGTTAAGTTACCTTTTCTATTTTCTGAAAATTCGTGACTTAATATACCTTTGAAGATATGTGCTTCCAAGGTTGTAACATTTACATCTTTGTCACCAAACGTGATCTCTTCAAACGCCTCAACTGGCTCACCATTAAAAGTAGGAATACCACGATCAATGAACCTTTCATGACTTGCTTTCTCATAAGAAAGATCTAGTGTTGTTTGTGCGCTTAATTGTAGTTTCAAAGTAGGATTGAATCCATGGCGGTCTCCATCATAATAATCTCTATGATTTTCTAAAGTATCACTGTGAGCATTTATTCTTAGAGCAGAATTTTCTCCAGTTTGAACATTATAGTCTACAGAAAAATCAAAAGCTCCAAAACTATCGGCACCTACATCAAATGAACCAAATTGTTCACCTAAAACCGCCTTTTTAGTAACTCGATTGATTATACCGCCGGTTCCTCCACGACCAAAAAGAAGTGCATTTGGTCCTCTTAGAATTTCAACCTGTTCAAGATTATAAAGTGATCGATAATACTGAACATCATCCCTTACTCCATCTAAGTAAAAATCTGCAGTCGATCGAACCCCTCTAAAAACAATCGAGTCACGATGGCCTTCACCCTGTGATGTATTTACACCTGGAGTATATCTAACAATATCACCTAATTCTCTAAAACCTTGTCTAAGAATCTCTTCATCAGTTACGATGGATAAACTCTGCGGTACATCTATGATTGGCACAGGAGTTTTAAGGGCTGTTACTTGGTCAGAATAAAGAACTTTACCTTTAACAATAATTTCTTCTACATCTTGTCCGAATGCAAAAGTAACTGGAAATAAAATAGTAAATGTAAAAGTAAGAATTAGTATTTTTTTCATGGGAATTTCCTTAGTATAATTATAAATTTATCTGTAATTAATAATCATTCGCAATTTAATATAGCAATTAATAATCATTTGCAACTAAAAAAATAACTTATTTTCTAAGTCTAACAACAAAAGTATCAAAATTAAATTATTGCAAATAATTATTAGTTACATTAATGATGATGAATATTCTTTTATTAGCTAGTATTTTTTTTTATATATATTAAAGAGATTATCATGAGTGAATTTATTATTACTTTTAGAGAATGTTTAGAAGCATCACTTATCATAGGAATTATTTATACCGTCCTAGATAAAAATGATCTTGCGGCTGAAAAGAGGGTATTATGGTACGGCGTTATCGCATCTTTGGGGGCTAGTATATTAGTAGGTTTCTTACTTACATCCATCAACGAAAGTGTTGGAAATACATCTTATGAAAAAGTTTTTGAAGCAGCCTTCATGTACATTACTGCAGGAATACTTTTTTATGTAATTTTCTGGCTTGCAAAACATGTAAGTGATAGAGAAGAAATAGAAAATTCTGTTAAGACTGCAATTGCTGGATCAGGATTTGCTCTTTTTTTATTGGTATTTTTCTCGATACTGAGAGAAGGGTTTGAAACGGCTTTATTTCTAATTGCCAGTGTAACAAATACTGGAAGTTTTTCTTATTTTGGATTTTTCTTAGGTATGATCTTAGCTGTACTGCTTGGTTACGCGGTGGTAGTTCAAGGAAAGAGAGTTGATTTAAGATCCTTTTTTAAAGCAA
>JAYZKD010000027.1:0-3623 GCA_036163815.1 Pseudomonadota bacterium
ATGTCACACATTAAGCACATTGTTCTAAATTTCTCTTGTAGTTATTGATATTATTATTTTTAATCCGGATAGGAATCAGGAGATTGAAATTTATAGCCTTCTTGTTCTAATAGTTTTGCAAGCCCTATAGTTTTAAGATCGCCATACTCAGGGCCAATGATTTGTATCCCAATTGGTAAACCATTATCGCTTAAACCTGTTGGTATGACTGTGGAAGGAAGATAGCTATTGATAGCAATTCCTGCCCAGAAGATTTGCTCAAAATAAGGTCTTTCATCATTATCGACCATTATTGTGCGTTCGCCGTATTTACCGTGATCATGATCAATTGCGTCAGTAGCCATAATTGGCGCTATAACGGCATCATATTCTTTGAAAAAGTTGTGCCAAGCCCAACGGAAATGTGTCCTCTCATTATTGGCAATGTTATAATCACGAACATAGGATACTTGTTTTCTTAAAGTAAATGCTGCTTCACTATTATCATTGGGATCAAGTTTTTGAGCATCATCTAGAAGTTTCTGAAAGTCTTCATCTGTTGTTCTAGATGCCATCGTGGGATGAAGAAGCGAACCATAAACTTCTTTATATTTATTAATATCAAAATCTGGACGCGCATCAAAATTTGCTTCCCCGCCCGCATCACTTATAGTTTTTGCAACAGCAATAACTCGGTTTTGTACTTCTTGACTAACCGGCGCTATCTCATCATTAGTCCACACTGCAACTTTGTATTCTTTTAAATTACTCTTTTGAGGTTTTTCTAAATTTAATTTTAATCCGGCGCTTTGAATTTCATCTGGACCAGCCATTACCATGACGCCAGTTTCAATATCCTCAGCACTCCTGCCTAATGGACCAATTACTGATAAATCCGGCTGCGCAACTCCACCTGGCAAAGCATGTCCGCGAGGCGGTAAAAGACCCCAAGTTGGCTTATGTCCAAAAACCCCACAATAATGAGCCGGATTTCGAATTGAGCCACCGATATCGGACCCGGTTTCAAATCCTGTTAATCCAGCTGCCAATGCGGCTGCAGAACCACCTGATGAACCTCCGGGTATCTTAGTATGGTCCCAAGGATTATTTGTGGTTCCATAAATATCATTATAGCTTTGAAAATCAGCTAGTCTTATAGGTACATTTGTTTTTCCGAAAATGACTGCGCCAGCATTTTTTAATCTTTCTACGGATAGTGCATCACTGTCAGAGATATTATCCTTGAATTCAGGAATACCAAAGGTAAGGGCAGTTCCTTTTAGGCTATAAGATTCTTTAAGAGTCATTGGAACGCCATGAAGAGGTCCAAGGGTTTCACCTTTGCTTGTCAGTTCATCAGCTTTTTTTGCTGTTTCATAGGCTTCTTCATAATTTTTGACAATAATGGCATTAATATCAGGATTAAACTTTTCAACTCGTCCAATATAATATTCTAAAAGTTCTAAGCTGCTTATTTCTTTATCTTTTATTAGTTTGGCTAATTCTTTTGCTGATTTATAAGCTAACATATCTCATTTCCTCTTCATAAATATAGTAAATAGGAAATTTTGAGAAAGTAAAATGATTATTCTTTAAACATTGAGATTTTTTTTAGAAACAATAATCCCGTCTTCATCAGCGTAAATATAATTGCCTTCAGAGATATCAGTGTTTGCAAAATGAAGATCTACACCAAACTCACCAGCATTATCTTTATTAGATTTCTTTGGGTGCGAATTGATAGCTTTAACTCCTATATTTTCTTCTTTTATTTCTAATTGGTCTCTAACACAGCCATGAATTATAATCCCAGACCAGCCATTTTTGTTTGCTAATGATGCTAAATTTCCGCCTAAGAGAGCACAATTTAATGATGCTTGACCATCCACTACTAAAACTTTTCCTTCTCCATTACTTTCAAGTGCCTCTCTAACCTTTGTATTATCATCTAGGGTTTGAAGAGTGACGACTTTTCCGTAAAATGCTTTTTTGCCTCCATAATCCTTAAATATAGGTTCTAGTACTTTAACAGAGTCCGAATATTGATCACTTATATCTGCAGTTGGCAGCATTAATGATATTACTCAGCAGCGTCAAATTGATCAGCTTCAGTGGAATCGCTTAATGCGGTTGTCGAAGACTCACCACCTGCAGCGGCTTCAGATATTAGATCAAAATATCCCGTTCCAACTTCTCTTTGGTGTCGTGTTGCAGAATAACCGTCTTTTTCAGCCGCAAATTCTGCTTGCTGAAGTTCACTATATGCGCCCATACCTCTGTCTCTAAAGTTTGATGCAAGTTGAAACATTCCGTAATTAAGTTGATGGAAGCCAGCTAGTGTTACAAATTGATATTTGAACCCCATTTTTCCAATTTCTTCTCTAAAGGTCTCAATGGTAGCAACATCAAGATTTGCCTCCCAATTAAAGCTAGGAGAACAATTATATGCCAGCATTTGGTCAGGAAATTCCTTTTTAACAGCATCTGAGAATACTTTTGCTACTTCAAGGCTAGGAACAGATGTTTCCATCCAAATTAAATCGGCGTAAGGAGCATAAGCTAAGGCTCTTTTAATACAATTATCAACACCACTTCCTTCTTTTAATCTATAAAAACCTTCAGGTGTTCGATCAGATGAATCTATAAACTCATGATCTCTTTCATCCGCATCGGATGTGATTAATTTAGCGCTTTCAGCATCCGTTCTTGCCACTATTAATGTTGGAACTCCACATACATCTGCAGCTAATCTTGCGGCATTTAAATTTCTTACATGCTGCTTTGTTGGTATTAAAACTTTACCACCCATATGACCACATTTCTTTTCTGAAGCAAGTTGATCTTCATAATGAACACCAGCAGCACCAGCTTCGATATACGCTCTCATAATTTCATAACAGTTAAGGGGGCCACCAAAACCAGCTTCTGCATCAGCGACTATTGGAGCAAACCATTCTCTTTGTGCTCCACCTTCCGAATGTTCAATTTGATCAGCTCTTTGCAGAGTTCGATTAATTTTTCTTGCAAGTTCTGGGCCTGAATTTGCAGGATATAAGCTTTGATCAGGATAAGTGGACCCAGCAGTGTTATTATCTGCTGCAACTTGCCATCCAGATAAATAAATTGCTTTTAAGCCAGCTCTCACCATTTGCATTGCCTGATTACCTGATAAAGCACCAAGGGAAGATACCTGATCTTCTGAATGCAAAAGTTCCCATAAACGATTAGATCCTCTAGTAGCAAGAGTATATTCTATCGGAAATGAGCCTCTCAATCTTTCAACTTCTTTAATTGAATAGGGTCTTTCTATTCCATCGTAACGGCCTTTAGGTGCTGATGGTACTAAATCATAGAAACTCTTTGTCATACTTTATCCTTTCAAAAAATTGCTAAGAAGTCACTATTTCTTCATAAGCGGGTAGTGTCAAGAATTCTTCACAAACAGGAGATATAGACATTTTTTCAAATATTTCAATAGCTTTTTCGTATTTACCTTTATTCCAAATGTCATCACCAAGAACTTCCTTAAGTTTAACTATTTCGCTAGATAAAATTTCCTTAAAAAGTTCTTCACTTACTACTCTTCCGTCATCTAAAGGAGTAGCATGTTTAAGCCATTGCCAAATTTGGGCACGAGATATTTC
>JAYZKD010000028.1:0-3668 GCA_036163815.1 Pseudomonadota bacterium
TATAGATGCAAAAAAAACAAAAACTGGCTGGGAAATATTTACTCATGGCGGAAGAGAGGCTACAGGCATAGATCCCATAGAGTTTTCAGAAAAAGCGGCAGAACTTGGAGCTGGAGAAATATTACTAACATCTATGGATAGAGATGGAACTAAAAAAGGGTATGATATTGATCTTCTAAAAGAAATAACCAAAAATTTAAATATACCTGTTATTGCTTCCGGTGGAGTTGGTAATATTCAACATATAAATGATGGGATTAAACTTGGTGGAGCAAGCGCCGTTCTTGCAGCTTCTATTTTCCATTTTGGCGAAATTACTATAAAAGAAGTTAAAGATGAGTTGGCCAAGAACGGTATTGATGTTAGGCGCGTATAAATGACCGATAAAACCAAAATAATTAACGAATTATGGGATATCATAAAGGAAAAAGAAAATTCAGCAGATTCAGATTCTTACACTTATGATACTCTTCAAAAAGGCATTAAAAGGGCCTCACAAAAACTAGGAGAAGAGGCTTCTGAACTAATAGTTGCTGCGCTCGCTGAAACAAAAGAAGAAGTTATAAATGAAAGTGCAGATCTAATTTATCATTGGTTGCTGCTGCTAAGGCTTTCTGATGTTGATCCCCAAGAGGTCTTTCAAGAATTAATTGACCGCAAAAAATAATAATAAATGACTCTAAACGATAAAGAAAAATCCTTCAAAAGGTTGTATAAAAGTTTTTCTCCTAAAAAATGGACAAACCTTAAGAGTTCGCCCGATGTAAATATTGATCAGAAAGAAATTAACAATCTTATGGGGTTGGGTGTCGATGTTAATATAAATGAAGTTAAGAGCTTGTATCTTCCAATTGCCGAATTAATATTGGTTAATATATTAAATGCAAGAGATCTAAACAAAGAAATACACGGGTTTTTTAAAGCGGACCATTCAAATTTACCATTTATTATAGGCGTAGCCGGATCTGTTGCAGTTGGAAAATCAACTTTTTCTAGAATTCTTCAAATGCTTATTTCTAAAATATCTGGCTTCAATTCAGTAGAATTGGTAACTACTGATGGCTTTCTTTTCCCAAACTCAGTTTTAGAAGATAAAGGTCTTATGGAAAGAAAGGGTTTTCCAGAAAGTTATGATACCAAATTATTATATGATTTTCTTTTTGACATTAAATCTGGGTTAAAAAATGTAGAGGCACCAGTTTATTCTCATCTTGTTTATGACATTATCGAAGATGAAAAGTTATTAGTCACCTCACCTGATGTGTTAATTCTTGAGGGCATAAATGTTTTACAACCACCCAAAGAAAAAAATAATGAATTTGAGTCTGTGATATCTGATTTTTTTGATTTTTCAATTTACCTTGATGCTGAGGAAAAAATCATAAGGAAATGGTATATAGAAAGATTCTTAGATCTCAGAGAAGAATCTTTTAAAGATGAAAAATCATTTTTTAACAGGTTTGCTATTTTAAGTGATGATGAGGCAGTTGAAGTAGCAAACAGCATATGGGAAAGCATAAATCTAAAAAATTTAGAAGAAAATATTTTATCGACTCGTAGCAGAGCCTCCATGATAGTAAAAAAAGGTGAAAACCATATGATAGAAGAATTATGGTTAAGGAAAATTTAATTGTGTTAATATAAAAAATGTCTGAAAAAATTAAAACAACGGTTATAGGTGCGGCAGGAAGAATGGGCCGTCAAATAATAAAAGAAATCTCTTCTTCAGAAAAATTTAAATTGATAGGTGCCATAGAAGATAAGAATTCTAAATTTATTGGAGAAGATGCTTTTAAGTTGGCGGAAGCTAAAAAAGAAAGTTTGTCAATTACTCATAATCTTATAGATGCCGTGGTAGATTCAAATGTATTAATTGATTTCAGTTCAATTAATTCAACACTTTCCGCTATAGAATTAAGCGCTCAATCAAGAATAACTCATGTAATTGGAACGACGGGGTTTAGCAATAAAGAAGAGGATTTGATCAAAGCAGCCGCTAGGCACGCAACAATCATAAAATCTGGCAATATGAGTCTTGGTGTTAATGCGCTTTTAGGTATTTTAAAAAAAGCCTCTCAAGTTTTGGATCTGAATTGGAGTGTTGAAATTACTGAAGTACATCATAAAGAGAAAAAAGATCATCCATCTGGAACAGCTTTAGAAATTGGAAAAGCCGTTTCTTCGGGACGAAATGTTAACCTCGAAGAGGTTATAGAAATTTCAGACCCTATCAATGTTAATGAAGATATAAACTTGACCGCCATAAAAGAAAGTTTAGATAGAAAAAGGGGTAAAATTGGTTTTTCATCTTATCGAAAAGAAGGTGTTGTTGGAGATCATTCCGTTATTTTTGATGGAGAGAATGAAAGAATAGCGCTTTCTCACATAGCCGAAAATAGGGATATCTTTGCTAAAGGCGCCTTGAAAGCTGCTGAATGGGGTCAAGATAAAGAGCCAGGTTTATTTTCAATGATTGATGTTTTAGGATTCTAAAGAAGGGGTTTAATGTCGTTTTTATCACTAGTTAGGCACGGGCAAAGCGATTGGAATGAAAAAAATCTTTTTACTGGTTGGCAAAATCCTGGGCTAACCCAAAAAGGTCTTGAAGAAGCAAAAGCTGCTGGGAAAATTTTATCAACCTTAAATATAGAATATGACTTTTTCTATACTTCGGTTTTGGATAGGGCGATTTTAACAGGTGAAATTATAATTGAATCTTTGGGATTAAAAACTTTTGAATTAATCAAATCTAAAAATCTAAATGAAAGAGACTATGGAGATTTAACAGGACTTAATAAGGATGATGCAAGAAAAAAATGGGGTGATGAACAAGTACATATATGGAGGCGTTCATACGATATTCAACCCCCTAACGGCGAAAGCTTAAAAGATACCGCAGATAGAGTAATTCCTTATTATCAGAAAGAAATACTTCCAAAATTAAGAAGTGAAAAGAATATTTTAATAAGCGCCCACGGTAACTCGTTGCGTGCACTTATTATGTATGTTGAAAGTCTTTCTTCGAAAGATATATTAAAGAAAGAAATAGGGACAGGAAAACCAATTGTCTATAATTTTAATATTTTAGATGAGACCTATTCTATAAAATATGAATAAAATACAAAGAACTTCACTTATTACCGGCATACTCAATGATTATTATAAGAATTTACCAGTTCCGCTTGATCATACCGACCCTTTCACCCTCTTAATAGCCGTTTTATTGTCAGCACAATGCACTGACGAGAGAGTTAACAAAGTAACCCCATTGTTATTCTCAAAGGCTAACACCCCCGTGAAAATGATAAAATTAACAGAAAAATATATATATAATATCATTAGGCCATGCGGATTGGGACCTCAAAAATCTAAAGCAATCTTAGGTCTATCAAATATACTTGTTAAAAATTATAATGGAAGGGTTCCAAAGGCACTTGATGAACTTGAGAAATTACCAGGTGTAGGCCATAAAACCGCTTCAGTAGTCGTCAATCAAGCTTTTGGTACACCAGCTTTTCCTGTTGATACTCATATTCATAGACTTTCTCAAAGATGGGGGCTAACAAGTGGGAAAAGTGTCTCACAAACTGAAAAAGATCTTAAAAAATGTTTCCCAGAAAAGTCTTGGGGAAGGCTCCATCTTCAAATGATTTATTGGGGACGAGAAC
>JAYZKD010000029.1:0-3559 GCA_036163815.1 Pseudomonadota bacterium
GTTCAACTTGAATACCCTCATATTCTTTTCGGCGACCTTGCTCTTTGGTGGAGAACGACAACAAGAGAACCGGGTGAAATAAAATATTATCTTGCTAAAGAAGGGGAAATATTCGATGGGGTAACAGCTATTACACCTTTTGACTGGCAACTGGAAGCTATAACGCGAGTTGTTAATGCCATAAATGATCGTCTTGGGATAACAATTTCTGAAGTTTCTTCTATTGATATGGCTGATCTTCATATCATTATTGAAGATTCTTATGGTAAAGGCGGAAGCATTAGTGGAGGAGGAATCGGCTCCGATAATAGAATGCCCTTTGATCAATTAACAAAGAATTTTTACGAAACTGATATCCAATTTCGTATGAATGCCTATGCTGGTTCACAACAGGATTACAGTCAGTCAGGTCCGGCAACTCCTGTTGAAATGGACGCTGGGTCACGAAGTAATTGGGAAAGAACCTTTGCTCATGAATGGGGGCATGTTTTAGGTCTAGAACATCCATCACAACTAGGTGATGGAGATTATGCAGTTACACAAATTTCGGGAGCGGGCGAGACGAGCGTAAGCAATATGGGAATTAACCACCAACTTGAAGATGGTAGCCTTCTTGTTCATTTTGCTGAATTCGATTGGGAGGCTCTAGAATTAATTTGGGGGAAAAACGGGGAAACACCACCGATATTTCAGTTAGATCCTTTAAATCGTCAAGGAGACAGTGTTATGGGTCAACTTGTTTCCATAGCAGAAAACAGTAATGAAACTTTCAAAATTGATGGGAATAGGGATGATTACGAAATATATAACTTTTATGATGATGCTTTACAACAGACTAATCAGTCAAATTTCTTAAAAATAGTAAGCCTAACAGATGACTTAGGTGGAAATAATGGTGCCAGTGGAGACTTTGCTTTAATAGGTTACTCTGCGATAGAATTTAACGATTCTACTTACCAACCTTTTTATACAAATGAAGCAACATTATTAACTTATCCTCAACTTGATGAAACAAGAGTTTTTCTAATACCAAATGGTCGAACAATTCAAGGAACTGAGGGCTTTGATACAATATCATATTTAGGCAGTACTAAAGATTCATATTCATATGAATCAGGAGTTATAACTGTTGGGAGCGGCGATTTTACTGATACATTAAAAGATGTAGAAAAAATATCCTTCAAAGATGGGGATGTTTTAGTCAGTAAATATTCTCTTTCAGAAACACCAGATTCAACAAAAAATATTTTATCGGCACACAGCGAAACTTCTTTATCTGGAACTTTAAATTTTAATTCTGGTGATAACATTATCATTCTTGATGGACAGGCTAAAAATTACAGAGGTTTAAGTGGTGACGATACCTATTTCGTATCCCAGCTTTTACCAAAAAACACTAAAGTCTCCATAACAGATACGGAAGGCACTAATACTATTCAAATTCCTACTAATACATATGTGGATAAAACATTATTTACAAAAAATGCGGCTAGGTTAACACTTCAAGATGGAAGAGAAATAACAATAAATAGTGCCGATAAGTTTTCTTATAATGTTGGCGGAAATAAAATAGATGGAACTGCTGGAACGGACCTAACCTTTCCACAATTTGCTCTTGTTTTTGGAATTAGTGATGTCCTAAACTCTTCAGGAGCTCAAACTGGTACAATTTCAGATCAGTATATAATTTAACTATAGTTTTAGGAGTAAATAAATGGCAGTAATTACATCAGAAGACCTAAAGATGGGGCCCCTTGAACTTTTTCTTCGGGCCTCCAATGGTAGTACTTTTAAAATCTATATTGCTAAAAAAGGCGATGAAATACCTTCATCTTTTGGAGATCCTGAATATGTGGATGAAGACTTTCAAGAATGGCAATTAACTAATATGCGCGCCATTCATTCAAGGATTAATGAAGACTTCGGTGTGACTATTAAAGAAGTATCAGATTCCTCTAAATCATTTGTGTTCATTTATGCGACTAACAGTAACCGATACGAGCTAAATGGAGACAAACCTCCTGAGGATTATTTGACAGATGGTCCTGTTTATAATGCCTTTAGATTGGTAATGGGTCACAGCGAATGGTTGCGTGTAGATGGAGATAGAACTCAACGAGCAAAAACAGGAGATGAACTCACTCAAGAAGAAAAAGATGATTGGACAAAGGTTTATCTTCACGAAATGGGTCATGCTTTAGGATTAGAACATCCCTGGGATAAAGGTGATGGGGATTGGGCAACAGATAATAGTAATGAAATAAGCTCCACTGATAGTGTAATGGGATATTCAGCAAGTGAAGCCGCAGGAAATATTTATAAATGGTATTCTGAGGTTGATGTTAAAGCTCTAGAGGAAATATGGGGCAAAGCTGGTGAAATACCTCCAGTTCTATCATTAACTCCTTATGTTAAATTAGCTGACCGAGACTCAGGCGGTAATCCAAGAGCAGAGGTCTTCTTAGCCGAAGGCGATACTACATCTGTCTCTATTAATTTATCTTATGCGGAAATAGAGGAAAATCTCGATAAAAGAGATGAAAACAATAACACCATTTATAGACTTGAGGAAGGAACAGGTACGTTTACAGTTCAACATCCTGATACTGGGGAAGACACATATATAGGCTTCAGTGAAATTATATTCACTGACAGAACTGTCAAAATCAATGTTCCAGATTCTGCAGCTGAATATCCGAATGATAATGGTGAAATAACCACAGGATTAAAAACAGGTCCTTATTTAAAATATACTCTTTCAAAAACAGAAGACTCTACTAAAAATACGCTTAAAGCCCATAGCGAAACTTCTCTATCTGGGACTTTAAATTTTAATTCGGGCGACAACATTATTATTCTTGATGGACAAGGCAAGAATTACAGAGGTTTAAGCGGTGACGATACCTATTTCGTATCCCAACTTTTACCAAAAAGTACAAAAGTTTCCATAACAGATACGGAGGGTACAAATACTATTCAAATTCCTGCTAATACATATGTGGATAAAACATTATTTACCAAGAATGCTGCCCGACTGACCCTGCAAGATGGAAGAGAGATAACCATAAATAGCGCCGATAAATTTTCTTACAATGTTGGTGGAAATGTAACAGATGGAACAAAGGGAACAGATTTAACTTTCACCGAATTTGCGGCGACGTTTGGCATTGATGATGTTTTAAATTCTTCAGGCGCTCAAACAGGTATTTTTGCAGATTTGTATATCATCTAAATATTAATTATAGTTCCTAAATGGTCTATTTAATCCCCGCTTTTCTCATAACAGCATTCCTATATGCGTCCGTCGGATTTGGCGGGGGTTCAACTTATAATGCCCTACTGATACTTTATGATGTTGATTATTTGTTAGTCCCAAAAATAGCGTTAACATGTAACCTGATTGTTGTAATAGGCGGAACCATTCGTTATCAACTGAACAATCTAATTCCCTGGAAAAAAACTCTACCAATTATTCTTGTGTCAGCACCTTTTGCCTGGCTTGGTGGGAAAATACCACTAAACAAAGAATTGTTCTTAACAATTTTAGGAATTTCTTTAC
>JAYZKD010000030.1:0-23257 GCA_036163815.1 Pseudomonadota bacterium
GTAGATCTAATAAGTCTAACTTGAGCTTTTAAAAGAACATCAAATGTTCTATCCCAATACTCATCATAATTTTCATCATCAATTGTCGTAGGAATTGAAATCCCAGCATTATTAATTAAAAAATCAAGACCGCCAAAATTATCTATTATTTCTTTTACTGCCGATTCAATGTTACTTTTACTAGCAACATCAAGCTTAATACCATACGCAGTATTACCAGCATTGGAAATTTCTTTAACAACAGAATCGATCTTTTTCTTGTCTAAGTCTGAGACAATTACTTTAGCGCCTTCATCAGAAAATAATTTAGCTGTAGCTAAACCCATTCCACTAGTTGCACCAGTTACTAAAACGATCTTACCAGAAATAGATCTTGATAATTTTGAAAGTTTTGTCATTTATCTCCAACCTTATCAATTAACTTTAACATTATCACCATTATTATGATCGCAACAACCAGACCAAGCAAAGCCATTAAAAAGCCCATTAATTATCCTTTCTCGGCAAAATCTAAAATCTCATAGACATCTTCAGCGCTATTAATTGGTTTAGGATTCGATAAAACTATTTGATGATTTAAGGCATAATCAACAATCTTTTTATACATGTCTTTTTTTATACCAACATCTCCTAATGTATAAGGAAGACCTAGATCAGTTATTAACTCCTTTACAGCTTCATATGCTTTTAATTTTGGTCTACCAAGTGCATTAGCAATTATTTTATGTTTTTCTGGTTGAAAATCCTCATTCCACTTCAATACAGCTGGCAACATTACACATGAGGTCTGACCATGAGGAACTGATCCAATTGATCCTAAAAGATACCCTATCCCGTGACTAGCCCCAAATAATACATTACCCATATTTTTAGCTACCATCCATACAGCTTTTTGAGAAATTGATCTTGCTTCTATATCATTACTATCAGCAAAAGTTCTTCTTAACGACTCAGAAAATAATTCTAGGGATTTAAGTGCGTTATGCTCAATCAAAGGGTTTTGAGAAATTGAACAAAAACCTTCAACTGCATGGTCTACAGACCTGATGGCTGTAGAAAGCCAAAGCCAATCAGGTGTATGAGTTACAATATAAGGATCTAAGATTACTACCATTGGACAAATATCACTTCCAAAATACCCTTCCTTTAACTTCTTTTTGGTATCCATAGCCCCACCAATAATTGAATATTCGCCTCCGGATAATGTAGTTGGCACAGCTATCTGTCTAACAGAGGAGTTCAAAACATGATGTTTTCCTGTAATTTTTTTTAATTCTTCGACCGTCTTAATACCTTTTGTAATACATAACTGAACTACCTTTACTGTATCAATAGGTGTTCCTCCGCCAATAGTTAGTATTATATCGGGATTTACTTTTTCAACTTCAGTAACGCACTCAATAACATTTTCTATTGGAGAATGTTCTAGACAACGATCAAATATACCAACAAACTTATCTCCTAAAACTTTTTTTATTTTTGATATTTCATCTGTTTTATTAGAAAGTGTTGATGAGGCTACTATAAAGACTCTTTTTAGATTTAATATATCAACCTCTTTCAACAAAGCCTCTTCAACTTTGATATTCCAATAAACTCTTTCAAGTGGTGTATATTCGTAAGCTTCAGTCATTTATCAGAGATAAACTTAGAAATTGATTCCAATGCCTCATTAGCTTCAGGAAGATATGGCGCAAATCCTTGAAAAATATGAACCATATCATCCCAAATCTGAAGCTCTACATCGCATCCTTCTGATTTAGCTTTTTCATTTAGTTTCTTTGAATCATCTAATAAAACCTCACGAGTTCCAACCTGTATTAACATCGGAGGAAAATTTTTGAAATCTCCATACAAAGGTGATGCGTAAGGATTATTTCTATCACTTTCATCAGGAACATAAACACTTGAAAACCATGCAATTCCATCTTTGGAAACAAATGGATCTATGTCCTTGTTATCTTCATATGATTGAGATACTGGATCCATTTCAACCCAAGGAGAAATGGGCATTATAGCGTTTGGAAGAATTCCATTATCATCTTTAATTGCAAGCGTAGTAGCAACACTTAAACCTCCCCCTGCCGAATCTCCAGAAATAAAGGCTTTTTCATATCTTTTTTCTCCTTCCGGCCCATTATCCAACATCCAATTATAAGCTTTTTTTGCATCATCAACAGCGGCAGGAAAAATATTTTCAGGCGAAAGACTATAATCAATTAACAAAACTGAAGCTCCTGTTGCCTTGGATAAATGACTTGCTAATGGCAGATAACCCCTTACAGACCCTATTACATATCCGCCACCATGAAAATAAAGGATACGTTTATTTGGATCAGAGTCTTTTGTTGTAACCCATAAAGCATATACTCCGTCAGCACTAACGGAAGAAACATTACCACAACATTTTATACTCTTATCAGCAGAAAAATAATCATCCATTACATATCGAAAATGTTTCATTCCCAATCTTTCATCTTCAATAGAATAAAATTTCTCTACAGTTTTGTTCATATGCTCTATAACTATTTTATTTTCTTCTGAACTCATATCTATTTCCTTTTTTGTTAAAGACCCATTCCTCCATCGACAGTTATCATTTGGCCAGTGATATAGCTTGCTTTATTGCTGCACAAAAAACACGCCAATTCACCCATGTCTTCTGGTGTACCCCATCTTCCTAATGGAATTCTTTTAAGGCTATCTTCATACCTTTTCTCATTCTTATAAGTTACTGAAGTTAATTTTGTAGCAACAAAACCTGGGGCAATACCGTTAACACGAATTTTATTCTCCGCCCAAGCTTCGCCTAAGGTCTTAATTAATGTTAAAAGCCCTCCTTTAGAGGCTGAATATGCCGGATTACCTTTAACGGAATGATAACTTGCACCTGATCCAATAATAATAATTGAACCATTGTTTTTAGATATTCCGTCTTGAAAAAATGCACAAGATGCCATTATTGAATTTAAGTTTAAATCCACCACCTTTTTAAAAGTATCTATTTCGAACTCTTTTCTTTTATAAGCCACTATCCCTTGAGAGCAAATTAGATGGTCAAGTTCATCGAATGGAAGCTTTAAATCATTTAGATTTGCATGGTCGGAGAGGTCCAATTTTCTATATTCACATTTAGAAATATTTTCACTTATATCTTCTTCATAATCTTCAATAGATTCTCGAGTTCCTGTTATGCAAACATTAGCATTATATTTCTTAAAGCAATCAGCTATGCCTCTCCCTATTCCACTACTTCCGCCGATAACAAGAATATTTTTATTTTTAAAATCCATCTTAAGTATTATTATGCAGAATAACCGCCATCTACTGGAATTGATTGACCGCTAATATAGCCAGCATTTTCCGAGGCTAAAAATACAACCGTGTCAAATAACTCTTCGGGAGCTCCTGCTCTACCTAACGGAACTTGTTGCATCCACTGATCGAGAATTCCTCCAGGAGGCGAATCTATTTCCTGAGAAAGACCAACAGCAATTAATCCCACAGCAACACAATTTGCCCTAATACCATGGTGACCTTCTTCTCTTGCTATAGCTGTGCATAAGTGTTGAACACCAGATTTAGGTACAGAAGACAAGCCATCAGTACTAATATATTTATGAATAGCAGCTGTGGTTAAAGCAGTTATAGACCCACCACCTCCATCTTTTAATACCGGAACTATTGATCTTAATACATGGTAAAAGCCCTTAATGTCGGTATCTAAAGTATTATATACATCTTCTGGTTTTGCCTCTAAAATTGGTAAAATATGTAAAAAGGGTCCTGTAGCAAAAATAACTGAATGAATTCTTCCAAATTCTTTTTTAGAAGTATTTACGAAATCTTCCACCTTCTTGGCATCTAAAAGATCTACACTTGAAGCATAGCCTTTTTGTCCATTAGCTTTTATTTTCTCAATATTCTCATCTGCAGCATCCTTATTTTTAAAATAAGTTAGAGCAACATCTGTTCCACATTTACTTAGTAGATCTACTACACCCGACCCTAGTCCTCCAGAACCACCAAAAACTATTGCTGCGCCATCAGGAAATCTATAATTAGTCATTTTTACCCCCATTTTCTAAATTTTATCAAAGCATAATAAGGTAAAGCTTTAAAGGATTTTATTTACAATATTGAAAGATTATAACAACATGTTATTCTTATAATTAATCGATGTTAGAAAATAATATGATTAACTGGCAAGAGATTAACTAATTTCGGGGGAATATTAAATGTCATCAAATGTAGATTATGATGCAATTGTTGTTGGAGCTGGTTTCGCTGGCCTTGCTCTTATTCATCATTTAAGGGAATTAGGTATTTCAGTCAGAGTATTTGATAAAGCTAATGACATTGGAGGTACATGGGCGTGGAATAAATATCCAGGAGCTGCGACAGATAGCGAAGGATATTATTACTGCTTAACTTTTTCAAAAGAGGTTATGCAAGAATGGACTTGGTCCGAACGTTATCCAGGTTGGGAGGAAACACTCCGTTATATGCATTTTGTAGCAGATAAGTGCAATATGTGGCCCGATATACAATTAAACACAGAAATTGTTAGTGCTGATTTTCAAAATGATACTGGTTTATGGTTGGTTAAAACGGCGGATGGCACAGAACTTAAATGTAAGTATTTTATCAGCGCTATGGGAATGATTTCACAACCTGTCATACCTAATTTTAAGGGTAGAGATAAATTCCAAGGTCCTTGCTTCCATTCATCGCGCTGGCCTCAGGAAGGCTTAGATTATGCCGGTAAGAAAGTTGGAATTATTGGTTGCGGAGCTTCTACAGTTCAAATGCTTCCAATTATGGCACAAACTGCAGAGAGCGTTACAGTATTTCAACGAACTCCTAACTTTGTGCTTCCAGCAATGCAAAGACCCATGACACCTGAATGGGAAAAAGAAATTAAAGATAATTATGATGAGATCGTTAATAAATGTCGAAATCATGTGTTTGGTATGGCTTTTGATAGTCCAGTAGGCCGTAATGCCGTTGATACTTCTCCTGAAGAGCGAGAAAAAATCTTCGAAGAAAATTGGCAAGGAAGTTTTAGGTGGGTTTTTGAAACATTTGATGATCTTCTTGTAGATCCTGCAGCAAATCAAATGGCTGCAGATTTTATAATTAAAAAAATGAAGGAAAAAATAAATGATCCTCGAATAGCAGATCTTTTAACTCCAAAAGGTTATCCATTGTTTGCCAAAAGACCTCCGTTAGATCATGGTTTTTACGAGGCTTTTAACAGAGATAATGTATATTTAATAGATATCAAAGATACAGAACCTATTTCTGAAATCACTGAAAATGGAATTCAAACTACAAAAGATCACTATGAATTTGATATAATTGTTCTAGCCACTGGTTTTCAGGCATATACAGGTGCTCTGGAGGCGTTTGATATAAGAGGTGTTAGCGGAACCACAATTAGAGATAAATGGGAAGTTGAATCAAAATCTATCATGGGTGTTTGCATTGCTGACTTTCCTAATTTATTTACTATAACAGGTCCTCAAGCACCATTTGCTAATCTTCCTACATCAATAGAACAAAACTCTAAATGGATTGCAGATTGTATAAAGAAGATGGAAAGTGAAGGATATAATCTATGCCATCCGTTACCAGAGGCTGAAGATGAATGGTCAGCTCATGTCTCAGAGGTTCATAAACAAACTTTAATGGATGTTGGTGATAAAGTTAATTCTTGGATGATGGGCGCTAATATAGAAAACAAGAACTCTCGTGTTTTAATTTATTTTGGCGGTGCTGGCGTCTACTACGATAGATTAAGAGAATCTGTTGATAATGGTTTTCCAGAACTTACTTTCAGTTAATTTAAATTCCGTAATTAAAGCATTGTCTTTGTCTAAATATAACCTTATTGCGATTCCTTATATTGAATTTCAGCATTATCGTATATTAGATTATAAAGAGCTTCTAACATAGTAACAACTTCCTCTTCAGGTGCTCCTTCAGCTTCAAAATGACTACACCAATGAACATCAGTTTCATTATCAGATATCTCAGTTAAAGTAACACAAGCTACATAATTAACCATTGGCAGGCATGATTTATCAATTATAGAATATGTTAAAAAAGATCCCTCTAAATAACCATCAAGTCTCTCTATAACTTCTCCTTTATATGGCTTATCAAGATAAACATATCTAATATCACCAATTTCATTAGAAAAATTATCTGGTAATTTAACTTCGGTTATCGATTTTGGTAATAACGATTGAATTTCATCAAAAGCTCTTAATCTGTTCCAAAAATAAGATTTTGGGACTTGCACAACTCTATGCGCTTTTGCTTCGCCTGACATAATCTTGCTCCTTAGGTTAACGGGTCAATACAGTATTAAAATTCTTGTGTAATGTTAATACCCCATACTCTTGGCGCTCTTGCCATAGCATAAGACCACGCAGCTCCACCGAACACATCATACCCAACAGTAAATCCATCTTCTTCACTTAAGTTTTTACCAAAAATACTTATTACTGTGTTTTCAAATTCATAATTTAAAGATAAATCATAAATTGTCTGATCTTCATTAAATGTTGTAGGCGTATTAAATTGTGAAGTTTGGTGTTCGCCAATAAAATGAGCGCTTGCTCTGATATAGGCCAATCCAGGACCAAGCGGCCATTCATAATTAACGCCAAAAGTCCAAGTTAATTCTGGAGCTCTTAATGGCTCAAGATAAGAATAATCCTTAGGTGTTCCTGTTCCTAGGAAATCGGCAAAAAACTGATCGTATTCAGCGTCAAGAATACCAACATTTAGATCAAGTGATAAATTTTGGTTTACTATAGCATAGACTTCTAACTCAACCCCTCTAAATGTTGCTTCAGCCACATTAGCTGAAACCGTTGAACGCCCTAAAGCTGCAGATGGGTCTGCAACATCAACATCAATTTGTTTATCATCATATTGCATATCAAAAACAGCAACATTTAATCTTAATCTGTTATCCATAAGAGTAGATTTAACACCAGCCTCAATATTTGTTACTGTCTCAGGATCATAAGGGGTTGTTGCAGTAAATTCATTTCCCCATCTTCCATTAAATCCACCACTTCGGAAACCTTCTGAATAAGATAGGTAATACAATATATCCTCATTCATTTGATAACTTAAAGCTACCTTAGGGGTAAACTCATCCCAAGATTTTTTAGCTGAAACATCTAACTGTGTACAATCAGGATATGGTCCAGGTCCTTGGCATGCATAAGTTTTCTTTTCTTCGTCAATAAATCGTCCTCCGAGTGTTAAGGTCCATTGATCATTAAATTCATAATCCCCCTCAAAGAATACTGCAAATGAATCAGTTTCTTGATTTGTGAAAGCATATATAGGCACTACAATTAATGGATCGGTTCTTGGAACTGCACCAAATAGATCAAAAAATCCAATTCTACTTTCCATTGGAATTGTATATTCGGAATCCCATTTATATACCCCAAGAACAAAATTAAAGTTGCCGTCAAGATCGCTTGTTAACCTTAGTTCATGACTATCTTGTTCATATTCTGCTCTTCTGTCGGTGTGGTATAATGTAAGAGGTGTACCGTCCCAATCTTGATCAACTTCTTCATCCGTAGTTTTTCTTCCTAAAATATAATCAACTTTATAATTATCTGATAGATCCCAACGAACTTCTAAAATCCCAGTTTTACTCTCAAAGAATGCGTCTCTTCTTTTAGGTTCATTATTATAAACAGCCCATCTATTTCCACTCTGCGGTATACCAATTCCTGGAGAACATTGTCCATAAGCTGCACACCACCAAGTTCCTGCAGCACCAAGATTAAGACTTGTATGAGCATCCTGATCTTGTTGCTCATCAGTAAATGTTAATTCTATTTCAATATTCTCATTAAAAGAAAAAAGAGCATTCGCGGTTACTTGATAATATTCCTCTCTACCTAAGTCTGAATTATCCACCAAGTTTGTTAAAAATCCTTCTTTTTGTTCTCTATGAGTGGCACTAATCTTAAAAGCTGCTGTCTCATTGCCAAAATTAAAGATAGCATCTACAAGACTCGTATCATAATCTCCATAACCTACTCGTATCTTTCCTCCAACTTCTCCCGTTGGTCGGGTACGTGTTAGGTTGATTACACCTGCAACGGTATTTCGTCCAAATAAAGTGCCCTGTGGCCCTCTCAAAATCTCAACTTTCTCAAGATCAATAGTTTTTAACATTGCGCCTGAATTAGCTCCCACAAAAACACCATCAATTACAACACCAGTAGTAGGATCAAAATTCTTTTCAACATCTGAAACACCTATACCTCTAATAAAAATAGCAGTCGGACTACCTGGTCCTTGTTGTAAATCATCAATGATTAAATTAGGTGAATCCCCAGCTAAATCTCTAATATCATTAGGAAACCTTCTATCTAGGTCTCTGCTACTTAAAGCACTTACCGAAAGAGCAGTTTCTTGTATATTTTCCTCTCTTTTACGAGCTGTAACAACAATTTCTTCTATTCCCTCTAATGCTACATTTTCCTGTTCTTGAGAAAAAACAACATTTATTGGTGTTAGTGAAATAAAAAGAAAACCTAAAATGAATAAACTATTTAAATTAAACTTCATTTGAACCTCCGATGGTTGATTAATATTTTACAGAAAAAAAGCTAATAATCAAATCAAATCAATATATTGTACATAATCATTATTTCAATTTTTGGTAATTGCTTCCCCAAAAAATAAGAGGTTTACCCTCATTAACATGACAATCTAAAACATTAGCAACAAGGATAGAATGATCTCCTGAATCGATACTATTATTTTTAGAGCAAGATATCCAACCAATAGTACCTTCTATCTCTAAACCATTAGGGTCCTCTTTATATTCAACTGAATCTAGAGAATGATCATTCTTTTGAGACAATAAATGAGCAATATTTTCTTGATGTTCTGAAAGAAAGTTTACTGTGTAAGTGTTTGTGTTCAAAAGCTCTTCATACAAATCAGAAGATTTATCAAGACACCATAAAATCATCGGGGGTTTAAGTGATAAAGAAGTGAAAGAATTAACAGTTATGCCCAATCTTTGATTCTTATCGTTAGTAAAAGTTATCACCGCCACACCGGTAGCAAATTTACCAAAACTCTTTCGTAGCTCTTTATTTGATTTATCTAACATGAAGTTAGTTAATGTATGATTACTTCTAAGTTTGCGTAACCCTTAACAAAACTAGACCTAATTCTATTGGGTTCTTTAACAACCTCAATATTGTCAAACCTTTTCATTATCTCTTCCCATAGAATTTCTAATTGAAGATCTGCCAATCTATTGCCTACACATCTATGAATACCAAAACCAAATGAAAGATGGGTTCTAGGTCTTTCTCTATCAATGATGAAAGAATTTGGATTTTTAATTACTTCTTCATCTCTATTTCCTGAAACATACCACATAAGGACTTTATCTCCTTTCTTTATAGTTTTTCCTTGAAAATTTACATCTTCTGTAGCTGTTCTTCGCATATAAGCAAGTGGTGTTTGCCACCTTATAATTTCCGGTACCATCGATTTAATTAATGAATGATCATTTCTTAATTTATCATACTGGTCAGGATTCTCATTTAAAGCTAAAATACCTCCAGTCATTGAATTTCTGGTAGTATCGTTTCCTCCAACAATTAATAAAATAAGATTTCCGAGATACTCTAGCGGCTCCATATTCCTGGTTTCAGGGTTATGAGCAAGCATAGAAACTAGATCAGTTTTTGGTTCAGAATTAACTCTTTCATTCCACAAACCTGTAAAACATTCTAAACATTCCATTAATTCTTCTTGTCTTTGATCTAAACTCTCAATAACACCATCACCTGGTCTTGCTGTTGCTACATCTGACCAACGAGTTAGTTTTTTTCTATCCTCAAAAGGAAAATCAAACAGTGTTGCAAGCATTCTAGTTGTTAATTCAATAGATACATGTTCGACCCAATCAAATTTTTCATTTCTTGGTAAATTATCCAAAACCTCTTGAGTTCTTTCTCTTATTAAACCCTCCATATTAACCAAATTACTGGGAGCAACGACAGGATTAACCGCCTTTCTTTGAATATCGTGTTTTGGAGGGTCCATAGCTATAAACATAGGGGTTGTAAATTCTTCTTGCTGGTCAGTAATAGTTATAGATCCTTCTGAAGAAAAAAGTTTATGATTTGTATCTACAGCCATTATATCGTTGTATTTAGTAACAGACCAATAAGAGCCAAAATCTTCATCAATCTTAGAATCCTTACAGTAATGAACAGGATCCTCATTCCTTAACCTTTCAAATAAAGGCCAAATTGCATCATGCATAAAAATATCAGGATTACACATATCTATATCTTCTAAAGGTATTGATGCAGGGTCCACCGATGGATCCCATATTTCCGGGAACAATAAATCTTTAACCATTTCTTAATATCTCCCAAACTTTTTTAGGATTAATTGGCATGTTCAATCCATCAGTATTATAATCTTTTAATGCATTCAAGACAGCATTAACATAAGCTGTTGTTGAAGCCACTGTTCCTGCCTCTCCACAACCCTTAGCACCTAACAAATTTGTAGTACATTCAGCATCTTCGTTAAATTCAATATTAAAATGAGGAAAGTCATCGGCTCTTGGCATTTGATAATCCATATATGAACCATTTACTAATTGTCCGGTTTCATCTTCATAAATTGCATGTTCGCACATTGCCTGACCAAGCCCCTGAACAATGCCACCATGTACTTGTCCAGCCACTAATAAAGGATTAATAATTTTTCCAAAATCATCTGTTGCATAGTATTCAATTAAATCAATATCACCCGTAGCTTTATCAACCTCCACTTCACAAATGTGACAACCATTAGGATATGTAGGATCTTTATGCTCATAAGAACTAATTCCATCAAGTATTTTTGTATTAGACTGGTTTTCAGCAATCTTAGCCACAGAAAATAAATCAATATTTCTGTTTGTACCTTTAACTTCAAATAGCGGCCCAGAATCTTTATTATATTCTATTTCATCAACTGAAGCTTCTAATTCATTTGCTGCAATCTCTATTCCTTTTTTTAAGACATTGTCAGAAGCGTCATTAATAGCTCCAGCAGCAAAATACAAAGATTTTGAACCTCCTGTACCACCACCGCCAGGCAGATCAGCACTATCTCCAAAATGAATTGTTACATCTTCGGGATTAACGCCAAGTTTTTCCACAACAATTTGTGTCCAAGCTGTTTCGTGACCTTGTCCTGTTGCCATTGTCCCGGTATATACCTTAATCTTACCATCACTAGAAACAATAATTCTTGAATCCTCAGATCCTTCACCTTGTGTTCTTTCTACATAATAAGATATTCCTATACCTCTTAATTTATTATTATCTTCAGAATCTTTCTTCCTTGTCTCATATTCATCAAAAGATGAATTAACTAAAGATATATCTGTCGTTTTATCAAAATCACAACTATCAAAAGGAATAACTGGATCTTCAGTCTTACCTAAGTCAGAAGCCTGAACATAATTTATTTTTCTAATCTCAATAGGATTCATTGCAATGTCTTTAGCTGCCTGATCCACAAGCCTCTCTATTACATAACTTGCTTCTGGTCTGCCTGCGCCTCTATAAGCATCTATTGGAACGGTATTGGTATAAACAACTTTAACATTATTAACCATAACTGGAATATTATAAACTCCAACATGCATCCCTGCAGCTGCTAGAGTAGGAATAAATATTCCATATTGGGACAAATAAGCTCCTACAGCAGCTGTTGTAGAAACCCTTACACCAAGAAATTTTCCATCCTTATCTAGAGCTAAATAAGCATCTGTGACATGATCTCTTCCTTGTGCATCACTAAGAAATGATTCTGAACGAGTTGCGGTCCATTTTACAGGTCGTGATAAAAGTTTGCTAGCATGCATTACCGCTATATATTCAGGAAAACACATCATTTTTAAGCCAAAACCTCCACCAACATCCTTAGTGATTACTTGAATATCATCCTCTTTTATATTCAAGGTATTAGCTAGTCTTTCTCTCATCGCATGAGGTCCTTGGCTTTCAACATGCATAGTATATTTGTTGTCATTTTTATCGAAAATAGATATCGCTGAACGAGGTTCGATAGGATTAACCACAATTCTATTATTAATTAGATGAACATGTGAAATATGATCAGCACTCTTCTCAACATTTTCCCAATCTTCATCAGATCCTACACCCCAATCAACTGCACAGTTAGATGAAAATTCTTCAAATAGTTTTGGAGAATCTGGATCGAGAGCCTTTGCGGTATCAGAATTACTCGGCAATTCTTCATATTCAACAAAAACCTTATCAGAAGCATCTAAAGCTTCATTGACAGATTCAGCTAATATAAAGACAACAGGATCACCAACATGTCTAACTACATCAGTCACAAGAATTGGTCTCTTGCTTGCATTCATTGGTGTGCCATCTTTGTTTTCTAGAAAATCTATTACAGACATATGAGTAATGCCATCATTTATAAATGTTTCTCCTGTGTAAATATCTACTACACCAGGCATCTTTTTTGCTTCTTGAATATCAATATTTAAAATTTTTGCATGGGCATAAGGTGATCTTACAAAAACCCCATGACACATATTTGTAAACTTTAAATCGTCAGTATATGTACCCTCCCCTTTGATTAATCGGGTATCTTCAATACGGGTAACGGGTTGGCCAACAGCAAATTTCATCAATACTCTCTAATTATTGTTTATAGCTAGGATCTATTTTGTCTAGCTTTCTTAATAATCCAGGCCAAGCTAATTGTCCAATGCCATCATCTGAAGCCATTTGACCTTGTTCAGTAACTAGCTCAACTACATCATTTGGTACATCATTTAATTTTGACCCGCCAGTTAAGGCTTTTATTTGCATGGTGCAAGCCCTCTCTAGAAAAAATAGTCTTAACCATGCATCTCCACAAGTGGCCCCTGTGGTAAGAAGGCCATGGTTTTTAAGTATTAAACAATGCTTATCAGCTAAATCTTCTACCAATCTTTCTCGTTCATCAAGATTTAAAGCTATTCCCTCATAATCATGGTAAGCACAATCATTTCGTATTATCATTGCGTGTTGACTTATTGGTAATAATCCATTTTCTTGCGCAGCAACGGCAACTCCATCATTTGAATGAGTATGTATAACTGCATGATTATTTGCACCCGAAGAATGTACTGCAGAATGGATAGTGAAGCCAGCCGCATTAACATTATAATTTGTTTCAGAAACTTTATTACCTTCAAGATCAATTTTAACAAGATCTGATGCGCAAATTTCATCAAACAATAAACCATAAGGATTTAATAAAAAATGTTCTGGTTCTGATGGAACTCTTACAGAAATATGAGTAAAGACAAGATCATCCCAACCATATAGAGCAACCAATCTATAAAGGGCGGCAAGCTCAACTCTAGCGTTCCATTCTTCTTCAGAAACTGTATCTTTAATTTTTGTATTCATTTTTTAATTCTACAATTTTTATAATTATAAAACCAGCATTATTCAAAAGACATTCCAATTGTTTGCTTTACAGCAGAATTCCAATTTAAAATTATTTTGTCTCTTAATTTATTATCCATTTTTGGTTTAAAATCCCTACTTTCAGATAAAATTGTTTCAAACTCTCTTAGATTTTTAATTTTACCAGAGCCTATACCAGAAACTATTGCAGCACCTAAAGAAGTAGCTTCTTTTTCATGAGATTGACTTATCGTTATGTTACAAATGTCAGATAGATTCTGTAAAAACCAATTATTTTCGGCCATTCCCCCATCGATCTTTATTTTTTTAAAAGAGATTATATTTTGTTTCGAAATATCATCATTTAATGCATTAAGTAAGTCATTAGTTTGTAAAGAAACAGCTTGTATTGAAGATGCTATAATTTCATCCATTTTAGAATCTCTAGTTAATCCAAATATAGATGCACGACTATTTGGACTCCAATGTGGCGCACCTAATCCAGTAAATGCTGGCACTAAAACAATGTTTGGATTTATAGTTGTAGTATTTAGCTTATTATCAATTTCATTATAATTATCAATAGCTTGTAGATTATTCTTTAACCAATCTATTATTGCTCCAGCCATAAAGATAGACCCTTCTAAAGCATAAGATATCTTATTGTTTATTCTGTACCCGATTGTAGATAAAATACCATTTTTGGATTTAACTATTTTTGTACCAGTGTTAAGCAAAACAAAGCATCCGGTTCCATATGTTGATTTAATATCCCCTTCATCAAAACAAAATTGCCCAATAGCAGCTGATTGTTGATCTCCTATAACCCCATAAATGGGAATTTTTTTAATTAAAGCTTTAGTTTCTCCATAGAATGAATCTGAATCTCTTACTTCTGGAAGTATTTTTTTATCAATTTCAAAAATTTGTAGTAATTCATCATCCCATTCTAAACTATTAATATTATAAAGGTTAGTTCTTGAGGCATTGGTTACATCGGTTGCAAAAATTTCTCCATTAGTTAAATTCCATACAATCCATGAATCTATAGTTCCAGCACAAACTTGATTGTTTTTTATTTTATCTAATATTCCCTCAGTATTTTCTATGAGCCATGAAATTTTGGTAGAAGAAAAATATGGGTCTAGTATTAATCCTGTTTTTTTACTAATACTTGCTTCTAAATTATTCTCTTTTAGTTGCCTGCATTTATCCTCAGTCCTCCTATCCTGCCAGACAATAGCATTATAAAAAGGTTCACCGGTTTGTTTATCCCACAAAACTACTGTCTCTCTTTGATTGGTTATTCCCACAGATGAAATTGTTAAGTTAGAATTTCTGTCAATAATTTCATTACAACAATTTATTACTGTTTCAATTATTTCTTTAGGATTATGCTCAACCCAGCCATCTTTTGGAAAAATTTGTTTAAAACTTTTCTGAGAAACATCTATCTTCTTTCCCTCGATATCAAAAAGAATAACTTTTGTTGAAGTGGTGCCTTGATCAATAACTAAAAACATAATGACCTTTTATTTGTTCGATACCGGTAATTTGCTTCTTCCCCAAAAAAGAAATGGTCCGACTCTTTCACCATTATTGATTAATCTTAAGTTTGGAAATTTTTTTCTTAAAGCATTTAATGCTACTCGAGTTTCTAGCTTTGCTAGTTCTCTTCCTAAACAAATATGAATCCCCACACTAAATGATATTACTTTTGATCCATCACGAGAAATAATAAATTCATTAGGATTATTAAATATTTTTGGATCTCTATTTGCTGCCCCATAATGCATCAAAACCTTCGTATTCTTTGGAATAGTTGACCCATTAATATCAACATCTCTTGTTGTAGTTTTGAATAATCCTAATAATGGGGGATCGAAGCGTAAACTTTCATTTATAGCATCATCAATATTTATTTTATTCCCTACAAAATCTTGCCATAAGTTTTCAAAAGTTAGCATTCTCCATATAAGGTTCGAAATCAATGATGTTGTTGTTTCATTTCCAGCGACAAAAATTTGACTTGCTAAATTAACCGCTTCATCGTCAGAAAGATACTCAGAATCTATTTTGGCATGGGCAATTTTTGATAGCAAAACATCTTCTTCTGGTTCACCTCTTTTTTTAATAATAAGATCAAGAAAATAATCATCTTTTTTTCTTAATTCTTCGACAAATTCAAGAGGATCTTCTGAACACATTTGAGCAACTGAAGCATCTGCCCATCTTTTAAATCTTTTTATATCATCAGTGGGAATACCTAAGATTTCACATATAATAATTACAGGAAGAGGAAATGATAAATCATCATGAATATCCCAAACTTCTTTTTCAGAAACATTTTCCAATAATTCTTCAGCGATCTCTACTAACCTTTTTTCCAAATTAGATATTGAGCCCATGAGAAAATTTGGCTGTACCACCCTCCTTATTAAGGTATGATGCTTGCCATCGGACAAAATACCATTTGACTCTACAAAATTGGGTCCATTTCCCAAACCCTCCATGAAAGTTTCAGGGTCATGCAATGCTGCGCGAACATCAGTATATCTAGAAAGAATATAAAACGGAGGATTATATAAATCATAATAATATGTTGGACTTCCATTAAGAAGTTTTTGAGCTGATAAAGAAGGATCTTCAAGCTCTTCAGAGCTCATTAAATCCAATCTGTTAGAATTAATAGTCATTTAAACATATATTTGATTAATTTTATCCCTTTTCAAACTTTAGTAATATAAGTATTAATTTTCAAGAGGAAGTGATATTAAACAAAAAATAATAAAATTGAAAAAATGAAAGATAAGAAAATACATTTTGTATCCAGCGAAAATATTCAAGCTAAGAAGGCTAAGGATGATTTAATTAAAGAATATAATAATGTTCCAGTTTCTGAAGCAGATGTGATAGTTGCGCTTGGTGGTGACGGCTTAATGCTTCAAACACTTCATGATAATATTAAAGAAGCAAAACCTATATTTGGAATAAATAGAGGTTCTGTTGGATTCCTAATGAATGACTTTAATAATAATAATCTTATGGAAAGAATTAATTCTGCTACTTCAACAATGGTTCACCCTCTTCAAATGTATACAAAAACTAAAAAGGAAGAAATATTAGCTAAAGCAATTAATGAGGTTTCTCTTTTGAGACAAACCTATCAAGCAGCAAAATTAGAAATTAAAATTGATGGAAAAAGTAGGTTAGAAGAATTAATTTGTGATGGCGTTCTATTAGCAACTCCTGCTGGAAGTACAGCATATAATTTGTCAGCTCATGGACCTATATTGCCCATAACATCAAATTTATTAGCATTAACTCCAATATCAGCCTTTAGGCCTAGAAGATGGAAAGGAGCCTTAATTCCTCATAATTCTGAAGTCGAAATAAATATTTTAGAAAATAAAAAAAGACCTGTCAGCGCGGTAGCTGATAATCTTGAAATAAGAGATGTATTATCAGTAAAAATAAATGAAGATAGAAATACAGAATTATTTATGCTTTTTGATTCAGATACAAATCTTGAAGAAAAAATATTAGAAGAACAATTTACTTATTCTTAAATTATCTCAGATTTTCTATAGGCTCACGAATTTTTCCATAACCTGCTTCTTCAGGAATTGTTAAAAATACCCCATCATCATTTTTTTCAATCTTAGGCTCAACGGTAATAATCTTTTCCTTTTTTAAAGAAGTTATCGCCTCTTCAACATTTTTAAATTTTGCTAATTTTTCTAAATTCATTCTCGTTGGAAAAATAATAGTTCTTTTCTTTGAATTGCAATCTTCTATAGCTTTTTTTGGACTTATCCATATAGAATCTACGGATTCACTACCGTCATGCAATCCTTCGTGACCTTCTGGAGCTTTAGCAAGGTAAAAACGAGTATCGAACCTCTTCGGCATCATCTCAGGAGTGATCCAATGTGCATAAGGAATTAAATCATCAACGGTAAAGGTCAAATTTTCTTGGGAAGCAAAATCATGCATTGAAGACTCTTTATTATTAAACCTATCCCTCCAAACATCTAATTCAGATAATCTTTCTTTTGTAATTCGTGTATCGTTATCAGAAGAATTTGCAAATAAAACACCTGCTTCTTCATAACACTCTCTTATTCCAGCTATAAGGAATCCAAGATCACTTTCACTGATATTAACATTTTTATCAATAAATTTACTCATTTGATTGTTAAGATCTTCTTGATCAACTTTTCCACCAGGAAAAACAAGCGCTCCTGAAGCAAAATCAATCTCATGGTGCCTTACAACCATAAAAACCTCTAAATCATTTTTGCCATCTCTTACTATTAAAACAGTAGATGCAGGTATTAATTTATTTGAAGAATTTTTCATGAGATAATGCTATAGCATAATTCACTTAATTAAATCATAATATTTTTTTGTAAGGAAAGAAAAATGCTTGAGGGATTAAAAATAATAGAAATGTCAACATATGTGGCAGCTCCAGGTGCAGGCGGAATGCTGAGGGATTGGGGCGCAGAAGTTATTAAAGTAGAGCCATTAACAGGTTGTCCCATGAGAAAATTTTTTGAAGGAACAAAATCAAAATTGGAAATCATTGGTAATCCTATTTTTAGCCTTGATAATAGAGGAAAAAAAGGAATGACAATTAATACAAGCAATGAAAAAGGTGCAGATATAGTCAGAGAATTAATTAAATCTGCAGATGTATTTCTTACAAATGTTAGACCAACTTCTTTAGAAAATTCTAAATTAGATCATAAAACTCTTCTGGGAATTAACCCTAAGCTAATATATTGCTCACTATCTGGATATGGTTTAGATGGAGAAGAAAGAGATAGACCTGGATTTGATATAGCGGCATTTTGGGCTCGATCCGGAATGGCGCATTTAACCCAAAGAAAAGGTGAGGAACCTCTTCCAATTAGAGTTGCTGTTGGAGATCATATAACATCAATAGCAACCGTAAGCGGTATATTGGCCGCGGTATATGAAAGAGAGAAAACAGGAAAAGGAAAAGTTGTAGAAAGTTCACTTTTAAGGACAGGTATATATTCAATAGGATCCGATATGGCGCTTCAGTTAAGATTTGGAAGAGTTCCTTCAACTAAAAAGAGAGATGAACAAATAAATCCAATAGCAAATTTTTTCAAAACAAAAGATGATAGGTGGATATGCTTAAGTCCTAGAGCTGGAGGTGATTGGGATTTACCACAAGTTGCAAGAGCTATAGGTAGAGAAGAATGGCTCGAAGATGAAAGGTTTAATTCGCATCATGGAAGAAGATCAAACTCAACCGAATTTGTAAAAGCTATGGATGATGCCTTTAATGAATACACCCTCGAAGAATGGGGAGAAAGACTTGATAAAGAAGATTTAATTTGGGCACCAGTTCAAAATTTAACAGAAGTAGCTCAAGATAAACAAGCTATAGCAGCAGATTCGTTTGTGGAAATAGAAGACCCTGAATGCGATGAAAAATATAGATCTATTGCTGCTCCGGTTAAATTTCACGATAGTGATGATGGCCCTAAAGGCCCAGCTCCGACCTTAGGTCAACATAATAAAGAAATATTGGGAGAAATGGGATTCACTAAGGAAGAAATAGATAAAATGGTAGAAGAAGGTATTATAGGAAAAAGCTAATTTAATTATTAAGATCAGGCGGTAAAGAACCTTTTTCTAACAAAGAAATGCTATCATTGAAATTTATAATTTCCTGGTCTTTAGATCCTAGCTTTCTTACGGCTACTGTTCTATCATCCATTTCATTATTACCAAGAACAAATATAAACGGAATTTTGTTAACAGAATGCTCTCTTATTTTATAATTAATCTTTTCATTCCTAATATCCAATATGACCCTTATACCCTTGCTTATTAAAACCGATTCAAGTTCTTTAGCATAGCCATCCACTTTTGATGTAATTGTCGTGACAACGACTTGAATTGGCGACAACCATAATGGAAAACGCCCTTCGTAATGTTCAATCAAAATTCCTGTAAATCTTTCAAGGCTACCTAGAATAGCCCTATGGAGCATAACTGGTGTATGTTTATTATTATCTTCTCCAATATAACTTGCCCCTAATCTACCCGGCATATTAAAATCAACCTGAAGAGTTCCACACTGCCAAGCTCTACCTATAGTGTCATGAAGATAAAAATCTAGTTTTGGACCATAAAATGCACCATCACCTTTATTTTCCTCAAAAGGAAGTCCTGTAGCTTTAGCGGCATTTAATAAAGCTGACTCAGCTTTATTCCAAATTTTATCAGATCCAACTCTTTGCTCTGGTCTATCAGCATACATAATAGAAATTTTTTCAAAACCTAGCTCTTTATATATTTCTTGCAATAATTCACAAAAAATAATTGTTTCGCTTTCAATTTGATCTTCCGTACAAAAAATATGCGCATCATCTTGAACAAAATTACGAACTCTCATTAACCCATGAAGAGCTCCAGACGGTTCATTTCTGTGACAAGAACCAAATTCTGCCATTCTTAAAGGTAAATCCTTGTAACTTTTAATACCTTGATTATATATCTGAACATGTCCTGGGCAATTCATTGGTTTGATCATTAATTCTCTATCATCAATTATAGTCGTATACATGTTCTCTACATATTTATCCCAATGCCCCGACTCTACCCATAACTCTTTATCTAATATTTGAGGGGTTTTAATTTCTTGATATCCTTTTTTTGAGATTTTCCTTCTTATATAATCCTCAAGTTCTCTATAAATTGACCAGCCGTTTGAATGCCAAAAAACCATTCCAGGCGCCTCATCTTGAAAATGGAAAAGATCCATTTCTTTTCCTAATTTCCTATGGTCTCTCTTTTCTGCCTCTTCAAGAAATAATAAATGATTTTTTAAATCTTTTTCATTTGTCCAGGCTGTCCCATAAATCCTCTGAAGCATCTTATTATCGGATTTTCCTCTCCAATAAGCGCCTGCAATTTTAGTTAATTTAAAAGCCTTCAAATGTCTCACAGAGGTAACATGTGGACCCCTACACATATCTATGTATTCATTATGATGATAAAGAGCAATTATTTCATTATCTGGAATATCATTAATAATTTCTATCTTGTAAGGCTCATCTCTTTCAGTAAATGTTTTAATTGCTTTTTCTCTTGTTACAACTTCTCTAATTACTTGGTATTCTGTTTGAGCTAGTTCTTTCATTCTTTTTTCAATTTTTTCCAAATCTTTCTCACTCAAAGATTCTTCAAGATCAATATCATAATAAAAGCCATTCTCAATCGTTGGCCCAATGGCCATTTTTACGTTTGGATATAATTGTTTAATTGCATGACCAAACAAATGTGCGCATGAATGACGAATAATTTCTATTCCCTCTTCATCAGAATTTGTAATAATAACGACATCAGAATCTTGTTTTATTAACTCTGAAGCATCTACAAGTTTGCCATTTAATAAACCAGCAACAGTTGCTTTTGCTAAACCCTTTCCAATTGATAAAGCTACTTCATCGAAATTTAATGGATTATCAAACTCCTTAACCGTTCCATCTGGTAATGTTAGTTTTGGCATTTATTTGCTTTTTTCTTCATTTATAGGTACAGGATCATAGCCATAACCTCCCCAAGGATTACAACGAACTATACGAATTAAGGATAATTTAAAACCTTTAAAGAAACCATATTTGCTAAAAGCTTCTAAAGCGTAGGTTGAGCAGGAAGGTTCAAACCTACATGACTTCCCAAGAAAAGGAGAAATTAAAAATTTATAACCCTTTATGAGAATGATTGATATTTTGCTTGCTATATTCATAAAAATTAAAACTATCCTATATTGCTATAAATTAATTTAAAAAATTATCCACAGAAAAATTCTTTTATCCACAAAAAAACTTCATCACATAATTGACCAATAGCACTTCTTATGTGTAGGATGATTGTGACGATAGTAATGACCAATTATCGTTGGGCGGGTGACAAGCCGCACTGAGGGTTAACTGGTCTTTGACCCATGATGAAGGTAAGGATAGCAATATCCGGAGAATAATCACTCTAGGCTTAGTAAGTTTACCTGAAAAGGATAGACACTATACTTGGAGAGCGACTTGCCAGGCTTAATCGGGGGCGATTAGGTCCTTTAAAAGGGAACTCGATGTGGGTTCCCTTTTTTTATTTCTTCTGAATCAAGCACTCCTCAACAGCATCAAAAGTTAGCATTACAGATGCGTGCCTACCTTTATAATCTTTAACAGGTTGAAGATACTTTAAATCTTCCCATTTACCTCTTGGAGGAAGGCCTCCATTATTTAGCATTTCATACATACTTTTTTTAAGCTCTAATAATTCATTGGAGTCAGAACCTACAATATTTCTTGCCATAACCGATGATGCAGCTTGGCCTAAGGAACAAGCTTTGACTTCGTGAGAAAAATCAGTTACGCAATCATCTTTTATATCCAAATAAACAGTAACCTTTGATCCGCATAATTTGCTAACTACAGTTGCGGTAGTAAAAGGATTATCTAATTTTCCTAATCTTGGGATATTTGCGGCTAAATCCAGAATCTTAGTATTATAAAGATTACTAACCATTAGTTTTTTCTCCAAACAGTGCCATCTTCATTATCTTCAAGAGTTACACCCATATCCAATAACTGTTCGCGTATTTGATCCGATTCTTCAAAATTCTTATCTTTTCTAGCTTGATTTCTTTGTTCTATTAAATCATTTATCGTTTTTTCATCAATACTATCACTTGATTCAAATCCCCATTCACTAGGTTTTGTCATTAAAAGACCTAAGAAATTAGCTGATTTAATGAATCTTGATCTTAGATTAATATCCTTTGGAGATTTTTTTAATTCCTTAAACATTGAGTGAATAATTGAAATAGCTTTAGGAGTATTTAAATCATCTGATAAAGCATCAATAAATTCAGCATCTGGACCAACTTTATTAAGATTATCATCTTCAAATTCTTTTAAAAAAGAATACATATTTTGTAATGTTTTTTTAGATTGATCTATGAGCTCGTTAGACCATTTTAATGGTTGACGATAATGGGCGCTAATTAAAGCAAGCCTAATTACTTCACCAGGAACATCTTTTATTAAATCCTTAATTAATAGAATATTACCTGATGATTTTGACATCTTAGAATTCTCCATTTGGACCATTCCATTATGCATCCAATAATTAGCTAAAACCATCCCATCATTCCTACAAAATGATTGAGCACATTCATTTTCGTGATGGGGAAATCTTAGATCCTCCCCTCCACCATGAATATCTATAGTTTCACCAAAGATTTTTAAAATCATTGTTGAGCACTCAAGGTGCCATCCCGGCCTTCCCTTTCCCCAAGGACTTGGCCAGCCAATCTCATTATCTTTAGAAGGTTTCCATAATACAAAATCTAGAGGATTTCTTTTATATGACTGGACTTCGACTCTAGAACCAGCAATCATATCTTTAGGGTTTCGTCCTGATAATTCTCCATAATTGTTGTATGAATCAATATCAAAAAGAATATGTTTGTCCGATTCATATGCGTTCTTTTTTCTTAAAAGATCTTCTATAAAATTAATCATTTCAGAAATATGTTCAGTTGCATAAGGCTCTCTATCAGGTTCTTCAACATTTAGAGTAATCATATCGGAATGATATTGTTTAGTTGATCTTTTGGTAATTTCATTTATGTCTAATTTTTCTGAAATTGCTGCATCAATAATTTTGTCGTCTATATCAGTAATGTTTCTAGCGTA
>JAYZKD010000031.1:0-27046 GCA_036163815.1 Pseudomonadota bacterium
GGCATTAATTCTGTTTATTCACATATGATGGAAAGAGGTTCAGGGCAAATAATAAATATTGCTTCTACAGCAGGAAAAAGATTAATGCCTGGTAGCGCAGTATATTCAGCAACAAAATTTGCTGTAGGTGCAATTTCTGAAGGTTTGAGAATGGAAAGTGCAGGGAAGCTTCAAATAACATGTATTTATCCAGGTGCCTTTCAAACTGAATTAGGTTCAACAATAAAAGATCAATCTATGCTTGAATTCTTAATGAAAGGTAGTCTAGCTAAAGTGGCTCAACCACCCGAAAGAATTGCAGAAGCAATTGTATATGCCTTAGAACAAGACCCAGGCGTATCCGCAAATGAAATTGTTATAAGGCCCATTGCTCAGGAAACTTAATTGATTAAAAGTGACATAATTGGCCATAAATTTCCTGGCGGTTCATTCCTTATAGATAAAGATATTAATAATCTAGTTAATAAATCTACAGGTAAAATAGACTCATTAGACAAGAGCAATGATTCACATCAAATTTTTTCTATGATTGCATTAAGTAATATTGGATACACGCTTCAAGAATTTTTTGATTTTCTTAATTATGATGTAAATAAGGGGCCAATGTTAGGTGAATGTGATATTAAATTTTATTATCCATTAAAATTAAATAAAAATTATGATGTTCAAGGAATAATTGAAAGCCTTGAATTTAAAAGATCTAAGAAAATTGGCGATATTGATATTATGAAATTCAGAATTGATATTTTGCATAATTATAAAATTATTACTGAGATCTTATATACATGGATTTTACCCAGATAATTATATGGAATTTAAAGTAGGAAATAAAATTGAAGATTGGTCATACACGGTTAAGCAGAAAAATCTGGTTGATTGGTCGAAGTTTTTAAAAGACCCTAACCCCATTCATCTTAATCAAAGTAAAGTTAAAGAACTTGGATTAGGTAATTATTGTATTAACCAAGGTCCGGCAAATATTGCTTATATACTCAACTCAATTAATTATAATTTCCCAAATAGTAAAATTTTAAGTTTAACTAATAAGCTGAAGGGAAATGTTTTTTCAGGTGATAATATTAATGTTACAGGCAAAATCATTGATTTAAAAAATGAAAATAATTCAATTCTATTAACTCTTTTACTTAAATTAGATACCCAAAGAGCAAAATCATTGGTAATTTCAATCGCAAAAATATCATTGTCAAAAATTTGATTTATTTATAAACAATATTGTATCATTAAATTAATAAAATTTCAGGGGAAAGTGAATGACAAGAGAATTATTAATTCCCATAGCACGTGATGTAATAAAACATGCAAAAGCAGGAACTATGAAGCAGGCTAGAGAAGTTATGCGATTACCTGCAACTCATTATACAGATTCAAGTCGTTTTCAAATTGAAATAGAGAAACTTATAAAGAGAGTTCCTATAATATTAGGTCCTTCTTGTGAGATTTCAAAGGCTGGTGATTTTAAGACCTTATCTATTGCAGGTATATCATTAATAGTTAGTCGGGCCGCAGATGGTACAGCTCACGCTATGATTAATGCATGTTCTCATCGTGGAGCATGTCTTACAAAAGAAGAATGTGGAAATAGAAAACGTTTTACCTGCCCCTATCATGGTTGGAGCTTTTCTAGTGTTGGCGACCTAATAGCAGTTAGTGCAGAAAAAGATTTTGGAAACATAGATAAAAGTGATTATGGGCTAATATCTCTTCCAGTCTATGAATCGGCAGGATTAATATGGGCAATTCTAAATCCAAACTCTAAAGTTGATATTTCAACCTTTTTAGCGGGTTATGATAAAGTACTTGATGCATTTACTTTTTCTGATTGGGTTTATGTATCAAAACGTAAATTTTCTGGACCAAACTGGAAATTAGCTTATGACGGTTATCTCGAATATTATCATGTTCCAGTTTTACACCGCGATACATTCGGCACTGACGCAACTAATCAGGGACTTTATTATGCGTGGGGACCTCATCAGCATATTAAGTCGCCAGCAACTGAAAAAGGGCATGTTGCCACAGAAACCTTAGGTTATATGACTAATTTAATTGATAAACCAGAAGATGAATGGGATACAGAGACTCTTACCTATGGGGTTTGGACTGTATTCCCTACAACATCTATTGCATCATTTGATGCCGGTGGTCGAGGGGTAATGATATCGCAAATTCTTCCAGGTGAATCAGTTGAAGAAAGTATAACTACTCAATATTATATCATGGAAAAACCGCCTATTGACCCTAAGGCGGCTGAAGAGCAATTTGATTTCTTTCAAAAAGTTGTTATGCAAGAAGACTATGAAATGGGTAGCTCTGCCCAACCTGCTTTAAAAGAGGGTGGTCTTGATCATATTTTATTTGGTCGTAATGAACAGGGTAACCAACATTTTCATCAATGGATAGATAAAGTTCTTAACTCAGACACCGACAAAGATCTTAATTCATTATTCGAAAATTCTAGCAGTAATTAATAGAATTAAATTCTTTAAAATCTAAGAAAACATAAAGTTTATTAATTAGGAATTAACTTCGGTATCCTTCTTAACGAGTTCAATTTTATCAATAAAACAAGTCTTATTTCTTAATTTAAGGACATCATTAGAACAGATTTTATAACCCATTTTTTGAGGCTCAATTATTACGGGACTTTCAAAATTTAAATTTCCCGCACCTTTACAACTTATATTGTATTTTTGTTTTTTATTAGTTTCAAAAACCATAAAGTCTTTTTTGAAGTTTATTGATTTAATTTTGTCTGTTTTTAGACATACATAATCAGTCTTTTCTGCTAATAAAAAATTAGGTATGCCAAAACAAAAAACAATCAAACAGATAATAGGTAATAAATATTTCATGTTAATCCTTTCAATATATAAATAATAAGAGTTTTAATAAAAATCAAATGAAACAGAAAAATAACAATTCAAATTATATTTTTTTAGGGTTTTTAATTCTTCTAAATGTAATGAACTTTGTAGATAGGCAATTACTAGCAAGTTTTGCAAACTTCATTATTCCAGATTTAGGATTAACCAATACAGAATTCGGTATCCTCACTGGATTTGGATTTTTATTTTTCTATTCAGTAATGGGTCTTTTTATGGGTTTTCTAGCTGATAGGTTTGATAGACCAAAATTAATAGCTTTTGGTGTAGCGCTATGGAGCTTACTAACATCATTTTCAGGTTTAGCTAAGAATTTTATTGGTTTATTAATACCTCGAATGTTTATTGGGGTAGGTGAGTCAATATTAACACCTACATCCTTATCAATTTTAGGTGACAGATTTCCTAAAGAAAAAATGGGTTTTGTTTCTGGGGCCTATTACCTAGGAATACCTATAGGGGCGGGACTAAGCCTTATTATTGCGGGTTATCTTGGACCCGTAATTGGCTGGAGAATGTGTTTTTATATTTTAGGTGGATTTGGTTTAATTCTTGCAGCAATTATGTATTTTATAAAAGATACACCTCGAAAAGCAAATAGCATAGATAATAAATCTCAAAGAGCTGAATTACGAACTGTTGCAAAAGAACTTTTTGCAGCTTTAAAAAAATCTCCTGCTTTAACATTATGCATTTATGGAGGTGTTGTTTTTCATTTTGTACTTGGGGCAGCTGTATATGATCAAGTTTGGTATGTACAGGAAAGGGGTTTTGAGCGAGCTGAAATTGCTCAATATACAGGTTATATAATTGTAGTATTTGGTATTATTGGAAATCTCATTGGCGGAATTGGTTCAGACTGGTTTACGAATAAATATAAACTAGGGAGACCTATGTTTTTATTTTGGTTTATGATCTTTCTTTTGCCAATAAATATTGCTGGCAGACTTGTAATGCCTGATAATATCATTTTTTGGATATCTCTTATGTTAGGTGCAATGCAATTAGGTGCAATGTATGGACCAACTTTTTCTACTGTTCAAGAATTAGCTCCACCTCATTTAAGAGCTACCGTAATTGCATTTTTTATTCTAAATCTAAATATGATTGGTATGTTTTTAGGGACAACAGGTGCCGGTATAATTATTGATACGCTTATAGCTAACAATATTCAGTTTCCTTATACGAAAACATTATTGTCTTTTACAATTTTATCAGGTTTTTCTATTCCCTTATTTTGGTTTGCGGGCGTCCAATACAAAAAAGAAATAAATGATTTAGCTACCTTGGGGGAGGAGTAATATCCGACCAATTTAAATCAACCGGACCACCATTAGATATTAATATGAATTTTACTCCATTCTCTCCAGGTTTTTCAGGTCCATAAGAATACCCCCCTTTGACTACTCTAATATCCCCTTTTTCATATAATGGCTCATCAGGTCCAAATTCCATTTCTCCTTCCATTATAAAATATAGGGTATTATGAGCATGCCAATGATTTGAAGCTATGTAATCTGCTGCAAAAGTTGTTTCGATTACCCAAGGGCCCTCATCGGTAATGACTTTAATAGGTTGTGTTGGTCTACCATGAGGATCATTGAATAATTCGGATTCAATTTTACTAATATTTGCAGAACCTACCGGATTTCCCCTTTTTTTAAGTTTTTCATTCAAATCTTCAGGTACTTCATATAAATCATCCCACATTAACGGAATATCACCCCCTAATGCTATCAAATAAAACCTACAACCTTGATTACCAGCTCCCTCAACTGACGAATGTCCAGCTTTCACCCAACGAACATCTCCTGGAAAAAAAGATCCTTCATTCTTAGCTATAAATTCACCCTCTAAGAAGATTTGCACGATATCAAAAGGGTGCCAGTGAGATTCTGCCACATAATTTGGCTCTAAAGAAGCTTCCCAAATATATTCATCACCAGTAATAAACTCTCTTACCATAGAAGTTTTTCTGCCGTGCTTATCTTTGAATAAATCCCAATTATATTCACTCGGCCTTATATACTTCCAATTTTCTTTCATATTATTTTAAGGCTCTAAAACAACTCTTCCTGTGATATTTCCTTCCCTAAGATCATCAAGTGTTTTTGTTGCTTCAGATAGATTTCTCGTTTGAACAGGAATAGGGTCAACTTTTCCGGATTTAACTAATTCTAACATTTCTTTAGTTTCTTCTAAATTCCCGACAAAACTTCCGCAAATACTTTTTGCCATGAGAGGAAACATGGGAATGGGTTTTTCAAAAGAACCGCCAAAAAGTCCAACTACTACAATTTGACCACCTTTTTTAGCGCCATCAAAAGCAAATTGAATGGTTTTCTCAGCACCAACGAAGTCAACAGCTGCTTTTACTCCACCTTGTGTATCTTCAATTAATTTCATTAAAGATAACTCATCACCTGTATCATAAACTTCGTCTGCACCAGCACCTTGAGCAGCTTGTAACTTATTTGGATCAATATCTGCAGCTAATATTTTACAATTAAATAATGCTCTAGCAAATTGAAGTCCCATCATACCAACGCCACCCAGACCTAAAATTAAGATATGATCATCATCATTTATGTTGACGAGTTTTTTTAGTGCCCCAAAAGCAGTTAGACCCGAGCACATATATGTTGCAGCTAAACCAGGTTTAATACCTGTATAATCTAATAAATATTTTTCATCTGGAACTAAACAAAAATCAGAAAAACCTCCGGCTATCTGTATTCCTAATTGTCTAGGGGCATTACAATAGTGTTCATCCCCTGATAAACAAGTAGGGCAATCTCCACAACCAATCCAAGGGAATGCAACAACATTTTCTCCTACTTTAATGTTTTTTACTTCTGAGCCAATGCTTACAACTTCACCCTCGATTTCATGACCTAATGTATGTGGTAATTCTAAGGTTCCGCCAAGAGGTAACTGATTGCCTCCACCTAAATCAAAATACCCATCCTGAATATGTACATCCGAATGACAAACACCTCCGTGAGTTATTTTTAACAATACCTCTCTTCCTTGTGGTGTAGGAGTGTCTGATTTTATTCTTTCTAAAGGCTTTCCGAATTCAACTAATGCTTCACTTTCCATAATAACTCCATATCTATTAATATTAAACTATACTTAATAATTAATGCGGTCTAGTTGGTTTTCTGATTTTGCAACAACTGTTGATACAGTGCTATCACCAGTAACATTCACTACTGTTCTAACCATATCAAGAAGTCTATCAACTCCAATTATTAGGCCAATACCCTCAGCAGGCAAACCTACTTGCGTTAGAACCATTGCTAACATAATTATTCCAACCCCCGGAACTCCAGCAGTTCCAATGGAGGCTAGTGTAGCAGTTAAAACAACCATTAAATAATCCACTAAAGATAAATCTATCGAATAAGCATTTGCTATAAAAACAGTTGCTACACCTTGCATTATAGCAGTACCATCCATATTAATAGTTGCTCCTAAAGGGACCGTAAAAGATGCAATTTTTCTGTTAACCCCTAAATTCTCAGTAACTGTTTTCAGAGTTATTGGCATAGTTGCATTTGATGATGAAGTTGAAAATGCAAATAAAATCACGGGTCTTATTTTGTTAAAAAACTTAATTGGATTAATTTTTGCGAAAAATATTAATAATGAGGAATATGTCAGGAGCGCATGCATTAAAAGAACTGATAAGACAATAAAAAAGTAATAAGAAAGATCACCTAGAACAGTAAAGCCTTTTTCAGCAAATAAAACTGCTATTAAACAAAAAACTCCATACGGTGCTAAGTTGATTATAATAAAAACCATTTTTAATATTATATCGGTAATTTTATCTATCATTTCTTTAATCGATATTACTTGATCACCTAAAGATCTTAAGGCTATTCCAACAAAAATTGAGAAGACTATTATTTGTAACATATTGCCCTCGGCCATTGCATTAATAGGATTTGTTGGAAAAATATTAATAAAAACATCTTTTATCCCAGGACTATCAGGTATTGAAATTTGTTCAGAGATTTGAAGGTTAAGGTTTGTTCCAGGAGATAAAACAATAGCTATAACTAAACCTAATGATATTGCTATGGCTGTAGTAAAAAGATAAAGGGATAATGTTTTACCTGCTATTTTCCCTAAGTTCATATCCTTATCAAGTGAAGATACTCCACTTGTTAAGGAAAAAAAGACTAACGGAACAACCATCAATTTTAATAATGCAATAAATATTTGCCCGCCTGTATCTAAAATTCCCTCAATGAAATAAGTGTTTACAAAATCAATAGATGTTAAATTTAAATAACTAATTACTGAACCAAAAAAAAATCCAGTAAGCATACCTGTAAAAATTTTAGAAGTTAGGCTCATTTAATTATTATTAACACAAATTGTTGAAATATAAAAAAAATCTCAAAGATTGTGATTATTGCCGAATCATAAAATTATGCATTTTTTTAGGAGATAAAAAATGGATATTGAAAGAACTATGTTGTGGGCTGGTTTATTAGCAATTTTATTTATTTACTTAGCTTTTCAAACGGCTTTAGAAAGAACAAAATTGAATACTGCTGTAGGTGAGGGGGAAGGTGATCTCCTTAAGAAATCGCGCGTAGTAGGTAATTTAGCTGAACATGCCCCTATTATGCTAATTATGATGATGATGCTTGAAAATGACGGTTCTGAAGGTTTTGTTACAATACTGGGGTTGTTATTTTTTCTATGTAGACTAGCACATGTTTATGGTGTTCTTTATAAAGAAGGACTTGGTCCTCAAGAAAATCCCGCAAGAGCGGCAGGAGCTATAGGATCTTGGGCTTTAATGGGATTAGCAGCTTTAGCTTGTATTTTTTAAATATTAAACATTTATCCTATTACCGAATCATAAGAATATAAGTAACTTTGTGAGGATTAGTGAAATGTTAAAAAATTTATTCTTATTCTTTTGTGTTTTAGCATTAAGTTCTTGTGGATCTTTTGATGGCGCTTTTATGGGTGGTAACAATGACCCAGTAATTGAAAGTGTTAGTACAGACCCAACAGAAGAAGAGTTAATGGAAGAAATGTTCAATCAAATAAATGATATACCTTTTCCTAAAAAAGCTAAATTGGATATCTTAAATTCTTTAATTATGGGCGCTGATGAAGATTGGTTTGGTCAATTGATTTTCATAGCAGAAGAAAGTCATAGCGAGGCTTTTGCATATTGGAAGGAACATATGCCAGATACAGGTTGGTTTTTAATTATGGAGCAACAATCTAAACAAGATTTTCTTGTTTATGAAAAAGATAATAGGGTGGCTATAATTAATATTAATCCTAGCAAAAAAGGATCAACAGCTGTTATGGCAGTTGGTCCAAGATCTGGATTAAATTAAAATTATTCAACAATTGCAACAACTTGACCTTCGTCAACTTCATCACCTTCATTAACTTCTATTGATTTTATTGTTCCTGAGATTTCTGATACTATAGGTATTTCCATTTTCATAGATTCTAAAATTAATATATCTTCATCAATATCTACATTATCATCAACTTTTTTGACAATTTTCCAAACTATTGCTTTTATTTGAGACTTAACTTCCATAATTAGTATTATATAGGAAGGGGTGATGGAACTGAAGAGATTAGTTCTTTTGTATATTCTTTCTTTGGATTATAGAAAATATTATAAACGGAGTTCTTTTCTATAATTCTTCCTTTCCTTAGGACCATAACCTCATCACTAATACTTCTAACGACTGATAAATCATGGCTCACAAATATCATTGTAAGATTTAATTTTTCTTTTAAGGAGTTTAGAAGATCTAAAATTTGTGATTGAACAGATAAGTCAAGGGAGGAAACGGGTTCATCACAAATCAAAACATTTGGATTATTAATAATTGATCTTGCAATTCCAACTCTTTGACATTGACCTCCAGATAATTCATGGGGAAATCTATTATATAAAATATTAGATAATCCCACCTGATCCATGATTTCTAAAACTCTAAACATTTTTTCTTTTTTATTTAAATCAGTTCTAAATATATTAAGGGGTTCGCAAATAATATTTCCAATGGTCATTCTTGGATTTAAACTTCCATATGGGTCTTGAAAGATAATTTGCACTTTTTTTCTAAAAGTTTTTAATTCTTTAGCATCTAATAAATCTAAATCCCTCTCAAACCAAATTACTTTACCGGATGATTTCTTATTTAGTGATAATATTGTTCTACAAAGAGTTGACTTACCACAACCTGATTCACCTACTATTCCCAATGTTATGCCTTTGTTAATTTTGAAACTGATATCATCTATTGCTTTTAAATATATGTTCTTTTTAAATAATTTATTCTCTTGGATGAAATTACATTTTAAATTTTCAACATTTAATACTTCTTTATTCATCTTTTTCTAACCAATCCGGTATACATGATAGAAGATGTTGTGTGTATTCGTCTTGAGGATTTTTAAGAACTTCTTCACAAATACCTGTTTCAACAATTTTTCCATTATTCATTACAATAATATTATCTGATACTTCATTAATAACGCCAATATCATGAGATATAAGTGCGAGAGTTATATTTTTATGCAACTTTAAATCATTAAAAATTTTTAAAATATCTTTTTGTGTAGTTACATCTAATGCAGTAGTTGGTTCATCTGCAATTATTAATTTGGGATCACACATAATTGACATCCCAATCATAACTCTTTGCCGCATACCACCAGATAATTCGTGCGGATACTTATTCATTAAGTTATCAATTCTGGGTAATTTTACAATATCAAGAACATTTTTAGCCTTCTTTAATGCATCAGATTTAGTGGCATTCTCATGGTATATGGAAACCTCTATTAGTTGATTGCCAATAGTCATATGCGGAGTAAGAGATGTCATAGGATCTTGAAAAATAAACCCAATTTCCTTCCCTCTAATTCTAGATAATTCTTTTTCACTAAGGCTCAATAAGTTACAATTATTAAAATTAGCAATACCATTAGCTCGGCCATTATCAGATAAAATACCGGTTATTGAGAAGAATGTTTGAGTTTTTCCTGAGCCAGATTCACCTGCTATACCTATACATTCACCAGTATCTATTTTAAATGAAATATTATCTACAGCTCTAAACAGACCATTAGTTGTATCAAAATCAACTGTCAATTCTTTAACCTCAAGAAGATTATTCATATTAATACTCCTTAGGATCTAAAGCGTCTCTTAGACCATCACCAATGAAATTTAAAGATGCAAGAGTTAAAACCATAAAGATTCCAGGAAAGATTAATAGCCACCAAGCTGTTTCCATGTCCCGTGAACCTTCTGAGATTAGCACTCCCCATGAAGTTAATGGTTCTTGAACACCTAATCCTAAAAAAGATAAAAAGCTTTCCAATATAATCACTGATGGAACCATGAGGGTTATATAGACTATTACTGTGCCAGCTAAATTTGGAATAATGTGTTTTATTATTATAAAGGCTGATGATTGTCCTAATGATTTACTTGCCTCAATAAACTCTTTTTCTTTAATAGAAATTGTCTGGCCCCTAACTATTCTTGCCATAGTTAGCCATTCTACCGCACCTATGGCTAAAAAGAGTAAGTATATATTTCTACCAAAAATAACCATTAATATAATAACAAAAATGAGATAGGGCATAGCGTAAAGTATTTCAACAACCCTCATCATTATTGCATCTAACCTACCTCCAAAGAAACCAGCTATTGTTCCATATGTCACTCCTATAAGAACACTAACTAAAGTCGCAATAATTCCAATAGTTAAACTTAACCTGCCGCCATAAAGGATTCTTACAAGTAAATCTCTTCCATTTCCATCAGTCCCAAAATAATGCCCGCTAGAAAAATCAGGAGGCAAATAAATTGAATTCCAGTCAGTTTCGTAAAAATCATATTTTAAAAAATAAGGACCAAAAATAGAAAGTAGGGCGATAGAAGATAAGATAATTAAACTTATTAATGATGCTTTATTTTTTAGTAACCTTCTAAAAGCGTCAGAAATAAGTGAACTTCCTTTAACTGACAGGGCTTTTTTTAATACTTTCTCATTATTATCATGTGAATTCATTATGTTTTCACTCTTGGATCAAGTACAGCCCTTAGAATGTCTGAAAGAAGAATTAAAATCATTAGCAAAGACGCATATAAGATCATAACGCCGCTAACTAGAGTATAATCTCTCTGTAATGCCCCTACAACAAAGTATCTGCCAATACCGGGTAAACCAAATATTTGTTCAATTATTATAGAGCCTGTCATCAAACCTGCTGTTGCTGGAGCTAAATAATCAATGACTGGAAGTATAGATGAGCGTATTACATGTTTACTTATAATAGTTTTTTTAGGCAATCCTTTAGCTCTAGCAGTTCTAATAAAATTTGAATTAAGAGTTTCAATCGTACTTGCACGCATCATTCTCGAGATAACGGCAATTTGCGGTAAAGATAATGATACAATTGGCAATATTAAATTGGTTATATTTCCTCCGTTCCATCCTGAAATTGGTAGTAATCCTAGATACAAACCTAAAAACAGTGAAAGAATAGGCGCTAAGACAAAACTGGGAATACAAATTCCTACCAAAGAAATACCCATAACAGTATAGTCAAAAATTGTATTTCTTTTAATTGCAGCAATAATTCCGAGAAAAGATCCTAAAAATAGTGATAAAATTATTGCTGATAAACCAAGTGTTAGACTTACAGGAAAACCACTAGAAATTAACTCATTTACAGTAAAATCCTTATATTTATAAGAAGGGCCTAAATCACCTTTTGCAACTTTTGATAAATATAAGCCAAACTGCTGAATTAATGGTTTATCAAGATCATAAGCTTCATTGATTTTTTGTTCAATTTCTGGAGGTAAAGCTCTTTCATTTGTAAAAGGGCCGCCAGGAGCTAATCTCATGAGACAAAATACAAAAGCAATTATAATAATAAGGGTAGGTAAGGCTATTGCTAATCGTTTAATAATAAGTTTAATCATTTGCGCATAATATAGGTTATGTATAAATATTAAAGTTTAACCCATCATACGCCGGTAAAACGTTTTCAGGTAAGTTATTTAGTAAATAATCATAGTCTAAATCAATATGCATATTAGTTAAAAAAGCTTTCTTACATTTATATTCATCGATCCACTTTAATGTTAAATCCAAATGAGCATGTGTTGGGTGCGGTGTTAATCTAAGTGCATCAACAATCCAATATTCAAGATTACTTAATATTTCTAATGATTTAGTAGGAAATTCTACTACATCACTTGAATAAGCCACATTATTATATTTATAACCTAACGAAAATATAGAGCCATGATGCTGTAAAAAAGGAATAAAACTAATATCTCCCCCAGGTCCACTAATTGTTAATTCTTCATAGGGTTTTATAATATTTTCTGCTAAAATTGAAGGATATCCCGGCTTTTCTCCACTTTTAAAGCAATAACTAAACCTAGGAATTAACCTGTCAGCTGTATCTTGGTCTAAATAAACATTCACTCTTTCTCTTTTCATGAGAGCAAAAACCCTTAAATCGTCTATCCCACCTGTTTGATCGGCGTGGTCATGTGTATAAAGAACTGCATCTAAATGCCCTATATTGGCCCTTAATAGTTGTTGGCGCATATCTGGTGATGTATCTATTAACACAGTAGTTTTGTTATTATTTGTAATCTTTTCAACCAATAAAGAGCATCTTGTCCTTATATTTTTACTATTTTTAGGATTACAATCACCCCAATCACCATTAATTCTAGGAACACCGCCAGATGAACCGCATCCAAGGATAGTAGTTTTAATAATGCTATTCATGTCTTAGTGAAGCCTTTTTAAATACATTATGAAAGTTATCAGTAGTCTTATTATAAAACTCATCCTTATTTATATTATAAAAATCAGAAAGATAATTAGCAGTATGCACCACATTAGATGGCTCATTTCTTTTTCCTCTAACAGGTTCCGGGGATAAATATGGCGAATCAGTTTCCACTAATAACCTATCAATTGGTATATCTCTTATAGTTTCGCGTAAAGCAGAGGCATTTTTAAATGTTACTATGCCTGATAAAGAAATATAAAAACCAAGTTCAATTGCGACTTTTGCTAATTCACTTCCAGCTGTAAAACAATGAATTATTCCAGGAAATGAACCAATTTGGCTCTCTTCTTCTAATATTGCTATTGTTTCTGAATCAGCATCTCTAGTGTGGATAATTATAGGTAACTGTGTTTCCCTTGAGATGCTAATATGTTTCCTAAATAAATTGCTTTGGATATCCTTATTTGAATTCTCATAATAAAAATCCAATCCTGTCTCCCCTATTCCAATTACTTTATCCTTTTTAGATAAATTTATTAATTTCTCTTTAGATATATCTTTATGATCCTCTGATGAATGTGGGTGAATACCTATAGAGCAAAAAATATTATCATACTCTTCCGTGAGAGCTATAATTGGCTGAAATTCTTTTTCTTGTGTTGATATAACTACCATTCCTTTAACACCAGAATTAAATGCGTTATTAATAACTTCGTGAAGATCATCTTTGAAATCTTCAAAAATTAAGTGACAATGTGTATCAATTAAATAAGTCATTTTTTTCTATCCTAGACAGTTATGCCTTTCGATTCTAAAATTGACAAGATCATAAATAATTTTTGGTAAAAATGATTAATATTAAAATAATTTCAGATACAATTTGTCCTTGGTGTTATATAGGAAAAAAAGAATTAGAAAATTCCATTAAACTAGCTTCAGTTCAAGATTTTAAAATATCGTATAAACCTTTTCAATTAGACCCTACAATGCCGCCAGATGGTGTTGATAGAAAAAAATATATTGAAAGAAAGTTTGGGGAAACGGCAGCGAAAGAAGTCGGCCTTAGAATAACTGAAGCAGGAAAGAAATTGGGTATAGAATTTAATTACGATAAAATTAACAAAACCCCTAACACACTTAATTCTCATAGATTGCTTAAATGGTCAGAAAAAGAAGGTAAACAAAATGAAACACTGGACGCACTTTTTTATTCTTACTTTACCGAAGGATTAGATATTGGCGACATTGAAATTCTGGTTCAGATTTCAAAAAATTTAGGTTTAGACTTTAACAAAATTAAAAAAGATCTTGAAAATGAAACGGATCGAAAGCAAATAGAATTAGAAGAATGGTCTTATCGTGATCTAGGTATAGCTGGTGTACCTACTTATATAATTAATGACAGTATGATTGTTACTGGCGCCCAATCTACTGATACATTCGTTAAACTTTTTAATAAGATCTCTCAAAAGGAGAAATAAAAATGGAAGATGTATTAACTTCAGAAATTATCGAGAATGAAATTTGTTTAATTAAATTAAACAGACCCAAGGCTTTAAACAGCTTAAACAGGGATTTAGTTGATTCACTAATTTCTTCAATTGATGAATGTGAAAGTAATAATGATATTAGATCTATAATAATAACAGGTAATGGTCGTGGCTTTTGTGCAGGGGCAGATTTAATAGATGGAGGTTGGCCACATAAGGAAGGTTGGTCAGCAGGTAAAGCGACAGCAAACGCTATGGACATAGGATTTAATCCATTGGTAAGAAAAATTGTTAATTCAAAAAAACCAATCATCAATGCTATAAATGGAGTTACTGCAGGTGGAGGAGTTGGATTAGCTTTGTGTGGTGATATTGTAATTGCCTCTAAAAGTGCGTTTTTTAAGTTAGTTTTTGGACCACAATTAGGAATAATTCCAGATGTTGGCGCCTCTTGGTTGGTTCCAAATTTAATAGGACGCGCAAAAGCAAATGGATTAGCCTTACTTGGAGATGATTTAGATGCAAAAACAGCATTTGAATGGGGTCTAATTTGGAAAGTTGTTGATGACGACAATTTAATAAAAGAAGCTATTAAGATAGCAAAAAAAGTATCTGATAGTGCCATTTCTGGATTAAAAGCAGTAGTTAAAGCTCATGATAATGCCCTAGTTTCAAGTTTAGACGAACAGCTAGAATATGAAAGAGATACTCAAGAAATTTTTTGTAATAAAGAAGAGTTTAGAGAAGGAGTAAGAGCTTTTAGGGAAAAGAGAAAGCCAAATTTTAAAGATATTGATGCTAATTAATATTAATTACATTTAAATCTTCTAGCTTAGAATCTATAAAATCCAATATATTTTTTCCTTTGCTATTTATAAAGACTAATTTTTCGTCGGGGTGTAATTTAACGTCTTCAGATTGAGATATATAATGTATTAACCCTTCTGAATTATCAAAAATATTATCTTTAAATTGTATTAGAAAACCGTTTTTATTATCTCTAATTGTCTCAATATTAAGATTTTTGCATTTAATTTTAATTGATATTACCCTTAAAAGAATTTCAATTTCTTTAGGAAATTCTCCAAACCTATCAATTAATTCTATTTCCATTAACTCTAATTCGGAATTCTCTCTTATGTTTGATAGTTTTCGATATATCTCCATTCTAATATTTATATCTTCAATATAAACTTCTGGAATTAGAACAGGTAAATTAATAGATATTTTTGGTGACCATTTTATATTGATATTTTTCTCATTATCATTTTTTAATTCTAAAATAGTTTCTTCCAACATTTCCTGATATAGCTCAAGTCCTATTTCTTTTATATGACCTGATTGTTGTTCACCGAGAATATTACCTGAGCCTCTTATATCTAGATCATAACTTGCTAAATTAAAACCAGATCCTAGCGAATTAAGTGACTGTATAGCTTTGAGTCTTTTAAGTGCATTATCACCCAAATGAAAGTCGCTTTCATATGTAATATAAGCATAAGCCTTAATATTTGATCGTCCTACTCTACCTCTAATTTGGTATAATTGTGACAAACCAAATAAATTAGCTTTATGGATAATTATTGTATTTGCATTGGGGAGGTCTAAACCAGATTCTATAATGCTTGTAGATATCAATAAATCATATTCACCTTGATAAAAATCATGCATTCTATTTTCTAGCATAGTAGACGGCATCTGACCGTGAGCAATTACATATTTAATTTCCGGAATCTCCTTTTTAATAAACTCTTCAATTTCCCTAATGTCTTTAATTCTAGGAACAATATAAAAGCTCTGCCCTCCTCTATTAATTTCTCTCATAAGCGCTTCTTTAATGACAATATTATCTTTTTTGAAAACAAATGTTTCTATGGATCTTCTATCAATTGGAGGAGTCGCAATAATTGATAAATCTTTAACGCCAGTCATTGCTAATTGCATCGTTCTTGGTATAGGTGTTGCTGTTAATGTAAGAACATGAATGTCTGATTTAAGTTTTTTTATTTTCTCTTTATGCTTAACGCCAAAATGCTGCTCTTCATCAATTATTAATAAGCCTAAATCCTTGAAGTTTATTTTCTCAGATAGCAGAGAATGTGTTCCAATAATAATGTCTGCTAATCCATTGTTAATTTTTTCTATATTTTCCTTCTTTTTGTTAGTCAATCTTGATAATTCAACAATATTGATTGGTAAACCACTAAACCTATTTTTAAATGTTTCATAATGTTGTCTTGTTAATAATGTGGTTGGAGTTAATATTGCAACTTGTTTACTTTCTAAGGCCACTAAAAAAGATGCTCTTATTGCAACTTCAGTTTTTCCAAATCCAACATCACCACAAATTAATCTATCCATTGGAATACCATTGGATAAATCAGATAAAACACTATCTATAGAATTCAACTGATCATCTGTTTCTTCATAAGAAAATCTTGAACAAAAATCGTCGTAATAGTTATTATTGATATTAAATTTTTTTGCCTTTGAAACTTTTCTTTTTGCTGCAATATCAATCAAATCCTTGGCGAGGATCATAATATTATCTTTTATTTTTTTAGTTTTATTTTTCCAAGATATACCGCCCAAACGATCTAAGGTTATACTTTCATCTTGTGAATTATATTTCGAAAGCATTTCTAGGTTTTCAACAGGCAAATATAATCGATCATTATTTCTATATTCAAGTAGAAGACATTCATGTTCTGATTCTTCAATTTTTATATTGGTCAGTTCTGTGAATTTTCCTAAGCCATGATCAATATGAACAATTAAATCACCAGGATTTATATTCGAAACATCTTTTAAGAAGTTCTTATTATCAACTTTTCTTGTCCTATAAAATTTTTCTCCAAATATATCTTGTTCAGAAATAAAATAATTATTTCCTAATAAAAAACCTTTTCCTAAATTAAAAACACAAACACCTATCCCAAATTTATTGCTATTTTTAATTTTTGACCATTTATCCAGGCTATAATTACTAATTCCCTGGTTATTTAATATCTTATGTAAACGAACTTTTGAGCCTTCACTTGAGCAAGCTAATATAAGTTTATTATTTAATTTTGAATTCTTATTAATTGTATCTTTTAAATATTCATAGTTAATTTGATTATTTAGATTTGTTAAATGAAAATTATCTAAAGATTCTCCTTTTAGATTAGTACCTTTGGGATCATTTAATGTTGTAAGTTTAATGCTATCATAATCATTAATTAAATTTTTATAATTGTTTAAGTCTAGAAAAATTTTATCTGGTTTTAGAGCAAAGTATTTATCTCCACTTTTTTCAGCTTCATCAAAATTTAATCTATTTATAAATTGAGAATTAATATTCTCTTTAAAATTCTCTAAATAATCAATTACATCGTTATCAATTATTAAAATCGGATTTTTTAAATAATCAAAAATAGTTGATTTATTATCACTAAATAATGGTAACCAACTTTCAATTCCCGGATAAAGAACGGCGTTGGAAATACTTTCATATAGCTTAGATTCTTTATTTTTGGATCCAAACTCTTCATTAAAGTTAGATCTAAATCTTTCAATCAATTTTTTGTTTAAAATAATTTCATGACAAGGATAAATATCTACATACTCAAATTCAGTTGATGAAATTTGTGTAATAGGGTCAAATTGTCTAATAATTTCAAGTTTGTCGCCAAAAAAATCAAGTCTAATAGGAAGGTTAGAGCCGTGAGAATAATAATCTATTATCCCTCCCCTTACTGTATAATCCCCTATTTCTCTAACATATGATACTTTACTGTATCCATTATCACTTAAAAATTTAATTATATCTTCAGAATTGTAATTTGAATCCTTATCTAAGGATAGTTTCTCATACAATCCTTCACCTTTATCTATTAAATATTGAATGCTAGATTGAGCTGTGGTTAGAACTAACTTCGACCCTTTATTTTCCTGAAGATTAATTAATGTCTTTACTCTTTCAGATTTTATATTTTTGTTTGGTGAAATACGGTCATAAATATTTGTGTCATATTCTGGAAAGAAATGACAGTCTTCTAAATTTAAGAAATTTAATATATCCTTAATTTGGTTATATCTTTTGCTATTTTCTGCAATTAAAATAATATCTCTACTTAAGTATTTCTTTATTTCAGAAATAATTAATGGTTCAGAGCCATGAGGTATATTAGATAATATTTTCTTAATCTTTTTATCAGATTTTTTTACAGAAAATTCACTTATAAATTCTTTAGTTAACATTGATGGGTTATTTATTTGCTATTTTATTTATAAGGTATCTAAATTTTTCTGGAATAATTTCTTCATTAGCAGATGTCAGCCATTTATATAATTCAGGATCGGAAATATCTAGTAATTCATCAAATAAGGCTAAATCATTATCAGTCATGCTTTCTAATTGTTTATTTGCAAAGTTTCCTAACAATATATCCATCTCCTTAGTTCCTCTATGAGATGCTTTAAAGAATAATTTTTTCAAATAAATTTTCATTTTTCTATTATACTAGTATTTTAAACCATGAAATCACAGTTTCTATATCAGTTATTTCAGCCATTAGATACCCTTAAAGGGATAGGCCCTAAACTTAAGTCTCGCCTAAAGTATTTGGTAGGAAATTATGTTGTTGATTTATTATGGCATCTGCCAAATGGGTTTATTGATAGATCATATAAACCAAATATTAATAATGCCGAAATTGGAAGAGTCGCTACCATTAAATGTATTGTAAAAAAACATACACCGTCTTACAGAAGGAATATTCCTTACAAAGTTGATTGTTATGATAAGAGTGGTGAAATAACCCTCGTTTGGTTTAATTCTAGAAAAGATTATCTTAAAGAATTATTACCTTTGGAAAAAGAAATCCTGGTTAGTGGCTTAGTTGATGAATACAAGAATAATAAACAAATAACTCACCCTGATCATATAGTTCATTCAGATAATTTAGAAAACTTACCTAAGGTAGAGGCAACTTATTCTCTCACACAGGGATTAACTAATAGAGTAGTAAGAACAAATATCCAAAAATTAATAACAAATTTACCAAAAATTAACGAGTGGCATGATGCTAAATTATTAAAAAAGAATAAATGGCCATCTTTCTCTGAGGCAATTAAAAATGCTCATAATCCTAAAATGGATATTGATTTAACAAACTCTAATCCATCAAAAGAAAGACTGGCTTATGATGAATTACTTGCACATCAAATATCACTTTATTTGATATCAAAAGAAATTAACTATCAAAAAGGTATTTCTATTAAGTCAGATAACCTATTAATTGATGAATTCGTTAATAACTTGCCATTCAAATTAACAAATTCACAGAAACAATGCTTTATTGAAATATCTGAAGATATGGAAAAGCCCTATAGAATGTTAAGACTTCTTCAAGGTGATGTAGGATCAGGAAAGACTCTAGTAGCATTATTAGCAATTTTAAAGGCAGTTAATGATGGAAAGCAAGCTGCCTTTATGGTTCCAACAGAAATATTGGCCAAACAGCATTTTGAATCTTTTAATAAGTTAATAAATCCCAACAATCACAAAATAGATATCTTAACTGGCAAAACAAATAGTAAACAAAAAAAGGAAATTTATAAAAATATTAAAAATGGTTCAACAAATATTATTATTGGGACGCATGCATTATTTCAGGAGAATGTAACATTTAATAACTTAGGATTTGTTACAATTGATGAACAACATAAGTTTGGCGTTCATCAGAGATTATTATTAACTTCAAAGAATCAAATATTGCCTCCAGATGTTCTTTTAATGACTGCTACACCAATACCTAGAACGCTTGAATTAACAACATACGGATCAATGTCAGTATCAAAATTAACTGAAAAACCCAAAGGAAGACAAATAATTAAAACGGCTGCTAAGCCATTAAGTAAACTTAAAGAAACAATTAAATCTTTAGAAAAGACAATAAATAGTAATAACAAAATTTATTGGGTTTGCCCTTTAATTGAAGAATCCGAAAAAATTGATCTTGCCGCAGCTGAAAAAAGATATGAAAGTTTAAAAAAAATATATCCAAATAATGTTTTACTTCTTCACGGAAGAATGAAGTCTGAAGAAAGAGAAAAAATAATGGAAGATTTTAAAAACGGTAGCGTTCAGATTCTTGTCGCGACGACTGTTATAGAAGTTGGAATAGATATACCGGAAGCAACTGTTATGATTATTGAACACTCTGAGAGATTTGGTTTATCGCAATTACATCAATTAAGAGGACGAGTTGGCAGAGGTAAAGATAAGTCAAGCTGTTTATTACTTTACCAAACTCCCTTAGGCAAGAATGCTAAAAAAAGAATCAATTCATTAAGAAAAACAAATGATGGATTCATTATCGCAGAGGAAGATTTATTGTTAAGAGGATCAGGAGAAATATTAGGAACAAGACAATCAGGTTTTCATATATTTAAAATAGCTAATTTGAATGAAAATAATGATTTATTAGAAATTGCTAATAAAAATGCTAGAGAAATAGTGGATAATAATAAACTCAATGAGAACTATAAATTACTTCTTAAATTATTTGGTAAGGATGAATCTCTTAAGCTGATAGATGCAGGTTAATCTTGATCAGGAACAACCAAACCAGCTGAAATAATTAATTTAGCAGCTTCCTCAACAGTCATATCCATTTCTATTGTGTCTTCTTTTGGAACAAATAATAAATAACCTGATGTAGGATTTGGTGTTGTGGGTGCAAAAATGCATAATAAATTATCACCCTTTTTATCGGCAATTTCTCCTTTGGCTTCAGTTGTTACAAATCCGAGAGCCCATATACCTTTTCTTGGATATTCAAATAAAACTACACCAGTAAAATTCTTATTGGATTGAGTTGCAACAGTCTCAAAAATTTGTTTAAGAGCCCCATATATATTCCTAATTACAGGTACACGATCAAGTAGACCTTCTCCAAATTCTAAAATTGTTCTACCGAAAAAATTCGCAGTTAAGGCCCCCAAAGCAGTCAAAATTATTATAGAAGCAATTAAACCTAAACCAGGTAAACTATATGGGGAATCTTGTAATGCATTTGGAATAAATGGTGCAAACCAAGAATCAACACTTTCAACAAACCATATGGCAACCCATATAGTAATAGCTATAGGAGCTGCAACAACTAAACCAGTTAAGAAGTAATTTCTAAACCTTCTCATTAAAGGTATTTTTTGAGGATTTTCTTCAGACATATTTATCTTGTAGCATAAAAATAATTATTGATAATAGTGTTTTAACTTTTTTTATAAAATGGAAAATCTAAAAAATAACTTATATCCAATAATTAGTGATTTTATTCCTAATATTACATCAATCAAGAGTCTTCAAAGACTTTCTGGTGGATCAAGTAATGAATCTTGGAAGGTTACAGTCTCAACAAAGGAAAGTGATCAAGATATTGTATTTCGAAGAACGCCTGACGGGAACATTAAGGATGAAGAAAGTAACAATTTTGTAGGAGTTATTAATGAGGCCAATATTATGGATCTGGCATATCAATACGATGTTCCCGTACCAAAAATTTTAAAAGTTATTGATAATAAAGATATTGGAAAAGGTTTCTTTATGGAATTTATCAATGGTGAAACATTAGGAAATAGAATTGTTAATAGTGAATTATTTAATTCTACTAGACCTAAATTAGCTAGTAGGTGTGGAGAGATAATAGCCAGAATTCATAATATACCTGTTTCAAAAATAAATAATATTCGAACATCAGATGCTAATGGAGAAATTACAAGATATGAAGAAGCATATAGAAATCATGGTCAACAAATACCAGTTTTTGAATATGCATTAAGTTGGTTAAAGGATAATGTTCCTAAAGAAGTTCCTTTAAAACTTGTCCACGGAGATTTTAGGAATGGTAATTTAATTATATCAAAAAAAGATTATGTATCGGCAGTCTTGGATTGGGAAATATTTCATATAGGCGATCCTTATGAAGATTTATCTTGGATATGTGTAAATAGTTGGAGATTTAATAAGATAGATTTACCTGTAGGTGGTTTCGGTAATCGGGAAGATATGTATCAATCTTATGAGGAAGAAAGCGGAGAGAAAGTAGATAGAAATAGAGCAAAATTTTGGGAAATCTTGGGAACTTTAAAATGGGGCATTATGTGTTTAAATATGATTGAAATATATAGATCCGGATATGATAAATCTGTTGATAGAGTCTCAATTGGAAGAAGATCGTCAGAAACTGAAATTGATCTAATAAGGAAATTGATAGTACAAAAATGAGAAGTGAACCATCAATATATGAGATTTTAGATGCTATAGCGAATTTTCTCGAAGACATCAAAGTGTTGGTTTCAGTTAACCTTAATCAGTATATATTATTATTAAAGAGTGAAAATCCTCCTGAAATATCATCATTAGAAGAGATTGTTGATATTATAGATAACAATCTTATTCCTTTGCTTGAAGGTCATAATAGATTTTTTGCCTTTGTATCTAAGAATTCACTTAAAATATGTATACGAGAAGTAAAATTAATTGATAATTATGAAAAACTTGAGAAAGAGCGTCTAAATAAAATCTTAAATACTGATGGCGATGTTAAAAAATTAAATAAAGATTTGTGTGAACGAATTAAAAATAAAAAAATTGATTTAAAAGATAATTCTCTAAAACAACATCTAATTAAGACAACAATGGCTAAATTAAGTATAGATCAACCAAAATACTCTGGTTACCTCAAGGCACTAGATGATAATTATCCAAAGGATTAGATGTTTACAAAGAACCAATAATTGCTACTGAACAAACATTATTAGCCGGTTGACCGCCTAAATTATGTGTTAGTCCAATTGTTGGGTTATCTAATTGTCTTTTGTCTGCACGACCTTGTAATTGGAGGTACATTTCATAAAGCATTCTAAGTCCTGATGCCCCAATCGGATGACCGAAACACTTAAGACCACCATCAATTTGACAGGGAACCTGTCCATCTGCATCATAGAAACCGTCCATCACATCTTTAACAGCTTGCCCTTCTTCAGAAATAAATAAATCTTCCATTGTCACTAATTCTGTCACTGAGAAGCAATCATGTACTTCCATCATAGAAACTTCTTCTCTTGGCTTAGTAATACCAGCTTCAGCATAAGCTTTCTTAGCTGCAATCCTTACAGTGTGAAAATATGATCCATCCCAAGTGTTGTGATGCGATTCTAAACCATTTGAAACTGAAAGCTGAAGGGCTTTTACACTAATTAGATTTTCTTTTCCTAAACTTTTTGCTATTTCAGGTGTTGTAACAATCGCAGCTGCAGCACCATCTGAAACACCGCAACAATCAAATAATCCAAGAGGTTCAGCAATCATAGGTGCATTCATTACCTGTTCTTCTGTAACTTCTTTTTGCAAATGAGCTTTTGGGTTTTTGGCGCCATTTGCATGACTCTTAACCGATACATGCGCGATAGCTCTTTTCATATCTTCTGCAGAAACACCATGTTTAGCCCTATAAGCTGAAGCAAGTTGAGCAAAATTACCTGGTGCAGATCCAGACGGTCCAATTTGTGGTCCGAATGTTCCATAATTAGTGGCTGGTAAGCCTCCATAACCAGTATCCTTAAGTTTTTCCATGCCTAAAGCTATAGCTATATCTGCTGCACCAGCAGCTACTGCATACACAGCTCCTCTAAATGCTTCAGAGCCTGATGCACAGTAATTTTCTACCCTCGTAACAGAAATATTAGGAAGTCTTAGAGCTACGGACATAGGCGTACCGCCCTTACCCGCTCCAATGTCATCAATATGATGAGAAAACCACGCTGCATCTAGTTGATTAGGTTCGATTCCAGCATCATCTAACGCCTCAATATATGCTTCAACCATTAGATCGTCTGGGCTTGTATCCCATCTTTCACCAAACTTTGAGCATCCCATTCCAAGGATTGCGACTTTATCTTTAATACCTGAAGCCATAATTTTCTCCGTTTTTGATAATTTTTTTTAACATAATTTGTTTTAAATAGGTACAGCTTTCCAAAAATACCTTGTAAAACCTCTTGCTTCATCAATAGCTTTAATTCTAAAAACCATCTTAACATCTTTACCAGATTCTATCTCTCCTTCGCCAACATCCGTAAAATCCATCATAATTCTTCCGCCTTCTTCAAAAGAAACTATTCCGTAATAATTTGGAGGATTAATTGAGAAAGATAAATAATCCGCAGACCATGAAAGAATATTAGCTTTTTTCTCAGCTAATTTATAAGGCTCCTGAGTATCAATATCAGGACTATTTGGGCTAACTGAAATTCTAGAAGCCGGAAATTGAATGGTGCCGGTTTTAGAACATTTCCCACCTACTAGACCGATAATTGCATCATTATGACGATATAAAGTTGTTAATGCTGTTTTTCTATCAATTTCTCCTCTCATCCCTTTTTCCCATTTAACTAAATCATTAAAAGTTAAGTATTTCATATAGTTAGTTTCTTCTATACCATTATCAAGCATAGTTGAAATTGACTCTTCATTTTTAAATTTTTTAATTAAATTTGTAGTTTCAAGAAGAATTGCATCTCCACCTCCGCCAAATGAACACACTAAAATCTTCTCATTAGGATTAGAATTCTCGAGCACATGTGTAAGCATTAATAAAGGATGAGATGAACCAGTATCACCTATATTTAAAGCCATATTATCTACTACATTTTCTGGATCAATTCCGCATATCTTAGAAATGGTTTGTGGAACACGCGGAAAAACACATGGAAGTATAAATTTACTTATTTCTGAAGGGTTTATCTTATTTTCTTCAAGTAAATTATTAATTAATTTAGGTATTATTTTTAAATAACCCTCATCTCGTATCCATCTTTCTTCCCAATTATAGTCAAATTCTTCATTAGGACCTCTAAAATGGTCTACGAAATCAACTGAAATTGATGCGGTTGCCAATACTTTTGCAATAATGTCTTTATTGCTAACCGAAATGGCTGTTGATGCATCACCAAAATCTAACTCTTGAGCACTTGCAACTCTAGATTTTCTTTTATCAGAAGCTAAAACTAGTGAATAATTGCTTTTACCTGATTGAACAGATGAAATGGCGTTAATTAATGCTGTCGTACCACATTTTAATGTAGATGAAATATCAGTACATTGCGTAGATTCTTCTAAAGTTAAGGCTGCCCTTACAATTCCGGAGTTTAATCTGTCAGCAAAAGGCATTGTTGTAGAAGCTAAAAATAAATTGTCTACATAGGACCTGTCGTCTTCCGGTCCAAGTAATCTTCTTGCTGCCTCGACAGACATTGTAACACTGTCCTCATCCCAATTAGAAATTGACTTTGTGCCTTTACCTTTACCTAAAAGATTAGGTGCTAACCAAGCATTCGCTTCAGTTACCGATTTTCTTAATAGTCTTAGTTTAGGTATGTAACCAACTAAGGATGAAATACCAACATTAGTCATTTATTAACCTTTTATAATTATTTACTAAAATAAATTTGTTCACAAACTTGTATTTGTTCAGAAACAAATCCTTCAGCTAATTCCATAGCCGAATTAAAAGATGGATATTTTCCTTCAAAATACTCGTCAATGATTTTACCGTGATCTGAAGCGCTATTAGTAATATTTCTAACCATTAATGTTTGTGCCTCAAAACCACCACCGATAGATATAAATACACCATTAAAAAAGTTAGGATGACCATTAGCTTGAACTTCCTTCTCAACTTTTGCCATAGTCTCTACAAAAGCATTAATATTTTTTTGTTTAACTTTTACCCTTGCTACCCATTCATGACCAGGTTCTAACTTAAAACTTTTTAAAGACTTCCAGGTAGCGGAATGCTTTAACTCGCGTAACTTTGTAATTTCTCCCGTCGCTTTATATGGATCATAATTTAATGTCCCAACCATCGCAGCTTCAATACTTGGAAAAGCGTTCCAAACCATTAATTCCCCTGGATAATCATTTCCTGACCTCGTTATACAAACACCAGCATCACTTGATCCAATAGCTTTAAAAGCACTAGAATTATTTCTTAAGAAATTAACATATTTATCGACATCTTTAGCAGCAACATTAAGTGTAGTAAATGCTCCTTCCTCTGGTTTCACATGACCATCAGCTAATAAATTGGTAGATAAAATAATAAAGAATATAAATATTAAATTTTTCATAACTTCTCCTGAAATAAATTTGTAAGGTCTATATTTACAGCAAATAATTTATATTATTGAAAGAGTTTTTTTAAAATATATAATTTACTTAATTTGACTTTCTTCTGTTCTAAAGAATTTAAAGAAACACCAAGTAGAAAATGCTGTCATTAAATGCCAGATTGCATGCGGTTGAATGAATGAATCAGGATTGCAATAAGATGTACCTGGATATCCTTGAAGCCAGATGATAAATGCAAGTAAATATGTAATCATCCCGGTAAAAAACCAAGGCGAATAGGCCCTCTTAACTGTTGGTGCCCTAATAGAAAAAATAGCAGGTATCCAAAACAATATTACCCACCAATATTCATTCAAATTAGAAAGTATCTCATGCGGAAAAATTCCAAATATTGCTGCAACAAAGAAACCTACAAAACCAGATAACCATCTAAATATAGGAGACCAAAAACGAAAAAGAGTTTCTGAAATGACCCATAAACCTATGGATAATCCAAATAAATCAAGATTAATTCCCAATTCAGAACCAAAAAACCACCTAGATAATGAGTAAATTAAAACAATTAAGATATATGCAGAAAAAAAACGTTTTATAGACCAATTACCCATTTCTTTAATATTTAAAAGCCAAGGGATAATTAT
>JAYZKD010000032.1:0-122354 GCA_036163815.1 Pseudomonadota bacterium
CAGAAAATTCTTTTATAGATTGTTCAAAATCATTTTTGTTCGTGACATCAAGTTTTCTACTAATTAAATTTTTTGAATTTATTTCTTTTGATAAAATTTCCAAATTTTCTTCATTAATATCATAACATCCAACCGACCAACCTTTATCAATAAAGAATTTAACGGTAGCCTTTCCCATGCCACTGGCTCCACCTGTTATGAACATAAACTTATCAGACATAATTTTTCCTTTCAAAACTTAACGGATTAAATCTAACCCAATATCAAGAGATGGGGAAGAGTGCGTTAACCATCCAGAGGAAATATAATCAACACCTGTTTCAGCAATTTTTAATATATTATTTGAATTTACTCCCCCTGATGCCTCAAGCTTTACTCCATTTAAATTAATTTTAACTGCTTTTTTTAAGTCTTTTATTTTGAAATTATCGAGCATCACAACATCTGGAGAGTGTTCAAGCGCTTCTTTAAATTGATTCAAATTATCAACTTCGATCTCAATTTTGGTTTTATTTTTAATCTTTTTAACTCTCTTTAAAGCCTTTGATATGGATCCTGATATAGCTATATGGTTATCTTTGATTAATATTGCATCATACAGACCAAATCTATGATTATAGCCTCCACCTTTTAGGATGGCATATTTCTCTAAAAATCTTAAATTTGGCGTTGTTTTTCTAGTACATAATATTTTAGATTGTGTTTTAGAAATTAATTTTACCATTCTAGATGTTGAAGTTGATATTCCTGAAAGATGAGTTAAAAAATTTAGAGCTGTTCTCTCTCCCGCAAGCAGATCAATTGCAGGACCTTCAATTCTAGCTAGAATTTCTTTTTTATGGATTGTCTCACCATCTTTTTTTAGTTTAGTGAATTTAATTTTATCATTAATAACTTCATATACTTTTTTAGAAACATCGATGCCACATAAAATACCTTTTTCTCTAGAAACAAAATGGAAAATTGCTTTATCATTCTTTAGAAGAACATTTTTACTAGTAATGTCTCCTAATTTCCCGAGATCTTCTTTTAATGCCGATTGAACAATTTTTTTTAATTGTGAATGATTTATTGCGTTCATAAATTTATCATTCTATTAACTGAATCAAGGGCTCTTTCAGCTATTTTTTCATCGATAAGAACCTCATTTTGTTCATACCATAATGATTCAAGTATATTTTTTAAGGATATCTCCTTCATGTGAGGGCAAAGATTACAAGGCCTTACAAAATTCACATTCGGAGTTTCTACGGAAACATTATCGCTCATCGAACATTCAGTTACCATTAGAACTTTTTTAGGTTGGTTTACTTTTACCCAATTAATCATTGCTGAAGTAGAACCTGAGAAGTCAGCCTCATCAACAACTTCAGGGGAGCATTCTGGATGCGCAATTACTTTTACGCCTGGTTCGTTTTCACGAAATTCTTTAATTTCATCAACAGTAAATTCTTCATGGACTTCGCATCTCCCTTTCCACATTATAATTTCTTTTTTTGTTTCTTTGGCTACATTTAAAGCAAGGTACTCATCAGGTATAAAAATAACTTTATTAGTATTTAAAGAGTTAACTACTTGAGCTGCATTTGATGATGTACAGCAAATATCTGACTCAGCTTTAACTTCTGCAGAAGTATTTACATAGGTAACAACAGGAATATCTGGATTCTCTTTTTTTAATTGAATAACATCATCTCCTGTTATTGATGATGCCAATGAACAGCCGGCATCTAAACTAGGAATTAAAACCTTTTTATTCATATTTAATAATTTTGATGTTTCGGCCATAAAATGAACGCCGCATTGTAATATAATTTCGCTATCTACTTTAGTAGCTTCTTTTGCTAATTGAAGCGAGTCTCCTCTAACATCACTAATGCAGTGAAAAATTTCTGGGGTTTGATAATTATGAGCAAGGATAGAAGCGTTCTTTTCTTTTTTAAGGACATTAATGGCTTCAATATATGGAGCCATAAGTGGCCATTCAATTTTTGGAATTACTCTAGAAACTTTTTCATAAAGAGAGTTAGTTCTGCTTTCAAGACTATTATTCCATGAAATATTCATTTCTTCTAAGATATTTGAAGAAAAATGCTCAGGTTCATTATCGAGTAGTGATTTATCCATAATATCAACTAACCTATTATCCTTAATTTTTGGTATTTAAAGACATTATTTTTTAAATAGTCAAAGAAAAATGAAAATTAAGATATTTTCTTGAGAATTACGCTTCCAGCTGAATATCCGGCTCCAAAAGAACATAAGACCCCAATTTCATCCTTTTTCATATCTTCGCTGTATAAAGAGAAAGCTATAATAGAGCCTGCTGAAGAGGTATTTGCATAATCCTGCAATATATTTGGTTGTTCATGATCCTCTGGGACTCTACCTAAAACTTTCTTTCCAATAAAATCATTCATACTTTTATTAGCTTGGTGAAGCCATAATCTTTTTATTTCATCAATTTTAATTTCTTCTTCTTCAATGTGATCAGTAATAAGTTGACTAACCATCGGAACAACTTCTTTAAAGACTTTTCTGCCTTCCTGCATAAACAAAAGATCTCTATCAAAAGGGGTAGATTTTTTAGCATTATTCAAGAATCCAAAATTATTTCTTATATTATTTGAAAATTGAGTAATACATTTTGTTGAAAGTATTTCAAAAGAATTACTTGATTTAGCTGTTTCATTTTTTTCAAGTATCATAGCGGTGCAAACATCCCCAAAGATAAAATGGCAATCACGATCTTTAAAATCTAGATGTCCTGAACAAATTTCAGGATCTACTATTAAAATAGTTTTAGCACTTCCTGATCTGATCATATCTGCAGCAGCTTGCACTCCGAAAGTAGCTGAAGAGCAGGCTACATTCATATCAAAAGCGAAACCTTTAATTCCTAATAGTTCTTGAACTTCTATAGAGACAGCAGGATATGCTCTTTCAAGGTTTGAGCATGCAGTGATAACCGCATCAATATCATTAGATGTTTTCCCAGCCTTTTCCATAGCTTTTTTTGCTGCTTTTACGGCCATTTCGGCAAGAATTGAAGGTTCGTCATTGCTTCTTTTTTCTAAAACTGGATGCATAATGTTAGGATCAAGAATACCCTTCTTATCCATTACATACCTGTTTTTAATTCCTGATGCATTATAAATAAATTCTTCATTTGATAATTCTAGAGCAACTTTCTTTCCTTGGTCTATATCATCTTTATTAGCTAAATTATAATTTTCAACATATGTATTATATGCCTTTACCAATTCTGTATTTGTTATTGACTCTTCTGGTGTAAAAACACCTGTACCGCTGATTACAATTTGTTCCATTTTTCCCAAAAAATAATAACATAAATTTACTTTATGTTAATCTTTTTGCATTTTAAATAATGAGGACATGATGTTAAGTGATCATTAACCATCCCTGTAGCCTGCATAAAGGAATATATTATTACTGGCCCGCAAAATTTAAATCCTAGATTTTTTAATTTTTTAGAAATTGTTATTGATATGTCTGTTTGAGCTGGGATTTCTCCTAATTCTTTTCTAGAGCTATCAAGAGGTTGAAAATTTATATGTTCCCAAAAAAAATCTGAAAAACTTTGATTTTTTTTAAATTTTTTTTCAACAATATTAGCGCTATTAATTGTAGATAAAATTTTTAAACGATTCCTGATAATCCCGTTATTATTCATCAATTGCGATATCTTCTTGTTGCTATATTTACTGATAGTTTTTGGATTAAAGTTATCAAAAGCCAATCTAAAATTATTTCTTTTATTTAAAATAGTTACCCAGCTTAATCCTGCTTGAAAACCCTCAAGAATTAGCATTTCAAATAGTTTTTTATCATTAAATTCTGGAATTCCCCATTCTGTATCATGATAATCCTTATATATATTGCTTGAATTAGACCAATTACAATAACCAATTCTTTCATCTGAAATATTCATCTATTTTTTATGAAAATTGAAATTTATTTCACATGAATCCTTATTGATAAAGATTTGATCAGGATCTTTTTGCACAAATGGAATACTGTCAACTTTTAAAAGGGCAATTCCATCTAAATTAACAGTTTTTAAGATTTGACCAATATTTTTATCATTAAAGAAAATCTTCTGGCCTATTTCTAGGTTTTTTTCTGATTGGAATGAAAACACTCTCTTCTTTGCTTTACCTTTTCTATACATTCGGGAGGTAACTTCTTGTCCGATAAAACAACCTTTATCAAATGAAATAGTATTTAAATTATCATAATTTAATTCCATTGGAAAAAATTCCTCAGAAGAAACATCTTCACCTTGCTCAATTATGCATGAATGGATTTTTTTAATTTCGTAGAATTTTAAATCTTCTTTTCTCTCACCTTCTTTTTCTCTTATTCCTCTCCAACCTAGATTACTATTTCTAGGATCCAGCCACATATCATCAAAAATCTTTTCATCAGATGAAATTACCTCAAGATCTTCTCTATTTTTAATTATTATATCTGACATAAGTTTATAAAATTCTATTTTATTTTTAAATTCATCTGCAGAAGTATTATGAATATCTATCAAGAAGCCGTTTTTAATTTTATATAAAAAGAAATGATAAAGGAGTTTTCCTTGGGGCGTTAATAAGCAACTAGAAAATAATTTAGTGTTAGAATTTTCTAAATCAATTGTTACTATTGATTGTAAGAAATCTAATGAATCTTTCCCTGTAATGGAAATTATTGCTCTATTATTTAGTTGTATAATTTTATTATTCATAAAGATTTATGTTTTATTTAAGTGTTATTATATTATTATAATTAAATAGGATTACCGATACAATGTCATTCGATATCATCTTTAAAAATGCTAATATAACTAATGATACCTCGTCATTTACTTCTGATATTGGCATTAAATCAGGAAAAATATCTGAAATAGGGGATTTAGCTAATTCTTCAGATAATATTATTGAATTGGATCATTTAAATTTAATACCGGGAGTAATAGATACTCAGGTACATTTTCGAGAACCTGGAGCAGAGCATAAGGAAGATTTAAGTTCTGGAACTAAGGCCGCAATATTAGGTGGAGTAACAGGAGTTTTTGAAATGCCTAATACTGATCCATCCACTACGAATGTAAGTGCTCTCGAAGATAAATTCACTCGAGCTAAAGATAGATCATACTGCGATTATGCTTTTTATGTTGGCGGGACAGAAGATAATAGTGAAATATTACCCGAATTAGAAAAAATTGAAGGATGTTGTGGTGTTAAGGTTTTTATGGGCCTTAGCACAGGTTCTCTGTTGGTATCAGATGACAAGGATCTTGAAAAAATTCTATCAAAAATTAACAATAGGGCATCTTTTCATTCTGAAGATCAGTATTTATTAGAAGAGAGAAAGAAATACCAGGTAAAGGGAGATACTAATTCACACGAAATATGGAGAAATGATGAGCAATGCTTTATAGCCACTCAAAGACTTCTAAAGTTAGCAAGAAAAAATAAAAAAAATGTCCATGTTCTTCATGTTTCAACTGCCCAAGAAATAGATTTACTATCTAAGAATAAAGATATTGCTTCAGTCGAAATTACACCTCAGCATTTAACATTACTAGCGCCTAACTGCTATCAGGAATTAGGTAATTATGCACAAATGAATCCTCCAATTCGAGGAATAAATCATCAGAAAAAATTATGGGAAGCAATAAATAACGGTGTAGCAGATATAATTGGTTCAGATCATGCTCCACATTCTCGAGAAGAAAAGGATCAAGAGTACCCTAATTCACCTTCAGGTATGCCTGGGGTTCAAACTTTGGTTCCAATTATGTTAAATCATATTAACGAAGGAAGGCTATCGTTAAATAGATTTGTTGAACTAACAAGTTCAAATCCAGCAAGACTTTTTGGTATTAAGAATAAGGGTAGTATTGAAGTTGGAAACGATGCAGATTTTACAATTATAGATATGCAAAAAGAACAAACAATTGAAGATAGTTGGATAAATAGTAAATGTGGGTGGACACCATATAATGGAATGAAGGTAAAAGGTTGGCCAATTATGACTGTTATTAGAGGAGAAATAGTTATGAGAGAAGGGGAAGTAACTGAACCAATCGGCAAACCAATGAATTTTTATAGATAAGTATAAGGAGGAAAAATGTCTGATAATTTTAAAGCCCTCATGATTGATAAAACTGATGATAAACAGACCATTAGCATTGTTAATCTTGATGAAAGTGAATTAATGGAAGGTAATGTTGTTGTTGATGTTACCCATTCAACTTTAAATTATAAAGATGGTTTAGCTATAACAGGATCATCTCCAATTGTAAGGAATTTTCCTATGATTCCAGGCATTGATTTTAGTGGTATCGTAAGATCATCTGAGGATAAAAAATTTTCTGAAGGTGATAGAGTAGTTTTAAATGGTTACGGTTTATCTGAAAATCATTTTGGTGGGTATTCTGAAAGAGCAAGGGTAAATTCTAATCATTTACTAAAGTTACCAGAAAATATAAGTAATAAACAAGCTATGGCAATTGGTACAGCGGGTTATACGGCAATGCTTTGTGTTTTAGCAATAGAAGATTATGGAATCAAACCAGAAGATGGCAGTATACTTGTTTCTGGAGCTTCTGGAGGCGTTGGTTCAGTTGCAATATCCTTGCTATCGGATCTTGGTTATGAAGTTGAGGCATCTACAGGAAAGATTGATGAATCTGATTATTTAAAGTCTTTAGGCGCAAAATCAATAATAGATAGAACGGAGCTATCCGAGCCCTCCAAACCACTTGGAAAAGAAAGATGGGCTGGTGCCATTGATTCAGTTGGGAGTCAAACCTTGGTGAATATACTTGCTCAAACTTCATATGGCGGAGGTGTTGCAGCATGTGGTCTTGCGCAAGGAATGGATTTACCTTCAACTGTGATGCCGTTTATTCTTAGAAATGTAGCCTTGCTTGGAGTTGATTCAGTAATGGCTCCAATGAACAAGAGAGAAAGAGCTTGGGAAAGGTTAAGTTCTGATATCAATATAAAAAAACTTGAAGAAATGATTGTTGATACAACTATAGATCAAGTCGAGGACTTTGCAGAAGAAATTCTTAAAGGCAAAATAAAAGGTAGAGTTGTAGTTAATATTTCAGAAAATTAAATAATTATTTAGGTTCTAGATTCTTTCAATTTTTCTGAAATTAAAAAAGCTAAATCAAGTGCTTGATTAGCATTAAGTCTAGGATCACAATGAGTATGATATCTGTCTGTTAAATCTTCTTCTAAGATTTCTTGAGTGCCACCCAAACATTCTGTAACATTTTGACCAGTCATTTCGAAATGAACTCCCCCAGCGTAAGTTCCTTCGGCTTTATGGATATCAATAAATTGTTTTACTTCGCTTAATATACTGTCAAGAGGTCTAGTTTTATATCCATTAGAAGCCTTAATAGTATTTCCGTGCATAGGATCACATGACCAAACTATATTTCTACCTTCTGATTTAATTTTCTTTAAAAGTTTTGGAAGGTTTTCATTGATATTATTTGCTCCATACCTTGTTATTAAAGTTAATCTTCCTTCATCATTATTTGGGTTAATAATGTCAATTAGTTTAAGTAGTTCATCAGCCTCTAAAGAAGGGCCACATTTTAAACCAATGGGATTATTAATTCCTCTAACAAATTCTATATGCGCACCATCAGGTTGACGTGTTCTATCTCCAATCCATAGCATATGAGCGGAAGTGTCATACCATTCGCCAGAAGTAGAATCTATCCTTGTTAAACTCTCTTCATAACCTAATAATAAGGACTCATGACTTGTATAGAAATCTACTGATCTTAGTTCTGAAGTAGTATCTGAATTAATCCCTACAGCATCCATAAAGTTTAAAGTTTCAGAAATTCTGTTAGCTAAAGCTTCATATTGCTCACCTTGTTTACTTTCTTTAACAAAACTCATATTCCATCTATGAACATGATCAAGGTTTGCATAACCTCCCTGTGCGAATGCTCTTAATAGATTTAAAGTTGATGCGGCTTGCCTGTAAGCCATTATCTGCCTTTCAGGATCAGGCATTCTTAAATCTTCTTCAAACTCAATCCCATTAACTATATCACCTCTATAGCTTGGCAGATCTATATCACCTTTATTTTCAAATGGTTCAGATCTTGGTTTAGCAAACTGACCAGCAATTCTTCCAACTTTTATAATTGGGCAACCTGCACCAAAAGTTAAAATTATTGCCATCTGAAGTATAACTCTAAAAGTATCACGAATATTATCGGGATGATGCTCAGCAAAACTCTCAGCGCAATCTCCACCTTGAAGTAAAAAAGCTTCTCCTCTTGATACTTTAGCTAGATTTTCCTTGAGTCTTCTTGCCTCTCCAGCAAATACAAGAGGGGGATACGAAGATAATCTGTCTTCAACCTTTTTTAATTTTGTAAGATCATCATACTCAGGAACCTGAATAACAGGTTTCTTTCTCCAGCTATCTTTTGACCATTTTTTAGTCACATATACCTCCAAATTGCAGAAAAATGGTTATAGAGCATTAATTTGTTCATTAACAGTAATTTATTAAAATTTATTTTTCTTAGTTTTATTACTAATTTATTAACAGATTTTAACATTTCATTAATCTTTTCTTAACTTTTTGTCTGATATTTTCAATAAAAAGGAGAAAATAATGAGAAAAGATATAACAATATTTTTTGTAGTATGGATTATGTTTTTTATTCCCTTACAATCAAAAGATTTTGATAATGACGAGTTTAATTTCTTTAATATTCACACTAGATTTGAAAAGGAGATCAGCAAAGAAGAAACTGCCGAGTTAAAAAAAGAATTTAAAGTTTACTTAAACAGCGCAAAAAAGGAACTCAATAAGAAATTTTCTAAGGAAGAGCTAGCAATAGCCAAGCAAGTAAATGAGTCCAGAAAAGAACTCTATAGTCAAATTAAGAAGAAATTCACATATAAAGAGCTACAAGCATTGAAGCATGCACATTTACAAGGTAAGCGTAATCGTAAATTTTAATATTAAAATAAAAAAATTTTACATTCTACTTGAATTCATATCAACAGAATCATCAATTTATTCGCGATATTTCTTGAATTCTAACCTTGCTACTGCACGATTATGAACTTCATCTGGACCATCAACTATTCTTAAGGTCCTTGCTCCTGCATATGCTTTTCCAAGTCCAAAATCGGTAGTAACTCCACCACCACCATGAGCTTGAATTGCGTCGTCAATAATATCTAATAATGTTCTAGGTGCTTTAACTTTAATCATTGCAATTTCAGCTCTAGCCACCTTATTACCAACTGTATCCATCATATAAGCAGCTTTCATAGTTAAAAGTCTTGAGCATTCAATTTCTATTCTAGCTTTTGCCACCCTTTCTTCCCATACTGAGTGTTCTGCAATTGGCTTTCCAAAAGCTTCTCTTGATAGGAGTCTTTTTGCCATTTTTTCTAATGTTCTTTCCGCTACTCCAATTGCTCGCATGCAATGATGAATTCTTCCTGGACCTAGTCTTCCTTGTGCTATCTCAAAACCTCTTCCTTCACCTAAGAATAAATTCTCTGCGGGAACTCTTACATTTTCTAATTTAACCTCAGAGTGACCATGGGGAGCATCATCAAAACCAAAGACCGGAAGATGTCTAACGATTTCCACTCCAGGTGTATTCATTGGAACAAGAATTTGACTTTGTTGTTGATGTCGAGGGGCATCAGGATTTGTTTTCCCCATTACAATTGCTACATCACATCTTGGGTCCATAACACCAGAAGACCACCATTTTCTTCCATTTATAACGTATTCATCTCCATCTCTTTCAATTTTAGTAGAAATATTCGTAGCATCCGAAGAGGCGACTTCTGGTTCGGTCATAAGGTATGCTGATCTTATTTTTCCATCAAGAAGGGGCTCAAGCCATTTCTCTTTTAGCTCTTCAGTGCCGTATCTTTCTATTAATTCCATATTGCCAGTATCTGGTGCAGAGCAATTAAATACTTCTGATGCCCATCCAACTCTACCCATGATTTCGCATATAGGCGCATATTCGACATTTGTTAATCCGCCGCCTCTTTCAGAATCAGGAAGAAACATATTCCATAAACCCTCTTCTTTTGCCTTAACTTTTAAATCTTCCAAAATTTGAGGAATTTGCCATCTATCAGCACCAAAAGCTTCCATTTGTTCATTATAAGTAACTTCATTTGGATAAACATGTTTATCCATAAAAGCTTCTACCCTTGCTATTAATTCTTTAGTTTTATCATTATGTTCGAAAATCATATTGCTCTCCTGAATTTACTAAATAGTATCGATCTTATATAAGTAATACTAGTTAAAAATAAACAATTACCTTTTATCTAAAAAAAATTTTTTTAGCAAATTTTCAGACTCATTTTTATAAAAACCACTGAAAATATTTGGTTTGTGATGACAAGAATTAGTTTTATAGATTTGTATGCCATTTTCGACACAACCTTTCTTTTCATCTTCAGCTGCAAAATATAGATTCTTTATGCCCGCAAGGGAAATTGCCATTGCACACATTGCGCATGGCTCTAGTGTAGTAAATATAGAAAAACCATATAATTTTGTAGTTTTAAGTTTATTTGAAGCCTCTCTTAAAACTAATATTTCTGCATGAGCGGTAGGGTCATTTAATTCAATTATTCTATTTCCATTAGAGGAAATTATTTTATTTTTTTCATTTATAATAATTGATCCAACAGGCACTTCATTTCTATTTTTAGATTTGATAGCTTCTTCAATAGCAAGTTTCATAAAAAATTTAGTTTGTGATATGTTATTATTCAAATTAGCCCCTTGTTATGTATTTATAAGACCTCAAAATGAATATAAAATCAAAACTTCGTATTGCAAAATTTATATCCAATGCAGGGATTTCATCTAGAAGAGGTGCAGAAAAATTAATTTTAGAAGGTAAAGTTGAAGTAAATGGTCAACTTATAAAATCTCCCGCCTTAAATATTAATAAAGACGACATTGTTAGAGTTGATGGCAGGATAATTGAATATGATTTATCTGTTCGAATGTGGATATTTTATAAGCCTAAAGGATGTCTTGTAACAGCGAGTGATCCTAAAGGTAGAAAAACTATATATGATATTTTACCTCACTCTATGAAGAATATTAATGCTGTCGGAAGATTAGATTTTAATAGCGAAGGATTATTGTTATTAACTAATAATGGAGATTTTTCTAGATACTTGGAACTTCCTAAAAATAACTTTGAAAGATTATACAAAGTAAGGGTTTTTGGTAAAGTTCGTGAGGATTTACTTTTAGGTCTTTCTAAAGGAATTAAAATTGATGGAATAAGGTACAAACCTATAAAAGCATTACTAGAAAAAGAAAATGGATCGAATTCTTGGTTAAAATTTTCCATTTATGAAGGAAAAAATAAAGAAATAAGAAAAGTATGTAAATCAATGAATTTGGAAGTAAATAGGTTAATACGATATTCATATGGCCCATTTAAGTTAAAGAAGTTAAAAAAAGGTCAAATTGAGGAGGTATCATCCTTTATTTTAAAAAAGAAATTGCCTATTTTTTTTAAAAACAAGGAGAATTAGTTTGCGAATTATTTCAGGTAATTTTGCTGGCAGAAGAATTTTAGCTCCGAAAGGAAAAGGTACTCGACCTACAACAGATAGATTTAAAGAAACTTTATTTAACATTATAGAAAACAGTTTAAAAATTAGTTTAAAAGATAAACATGTAATGGATTTATTTGCAGGGTCAGGGTCTTTAGGGATTGAGGCTATATCTAGAGGTGCAAAATCTTGTTGTTTTGTTGATAAAGCAAAACAATCTATTTTAACCATAGAGAATAATTTGGATAATATTGGAGTGCTTTCAAATTGTAGTCTTCTAAATATAGATGTAAACAAACTGCCTAAATTTCGAAAAAATATTAATGAAAAAATAGATATAATTTTTTCAGACCCCCCTTATAAGGATTATAAGTTAAATAATATTGCTATAGATTGCTTAATAAATAAGGGTTGGGCAAAAGATAATACTTATTTGTTTTTGGAGACATCAAATAATAGTTTGCAAAAAGATATTTCTGGGTTCAAAATTATTGAGAATAGAAAAATAGGCGAAAGTTCATTAAAAATTTATTTAAAAACCAACTATTGAATGAATTAAAAAAAATAAATAAGATTTATAGATATCTAAGGAGAATTTATTATGAGAGGATTAATGCAAGAATGGCCTTTGCTTGTTCACACTTTTATTGATCATGCAAAGATTCATCACGGTGAAAGAGAAATAGTTACTCGAAGAATTGAAGGAGATATTCATACAACTAATTATTCTGAGATTTTTTCTAGATCAAAGAAATTTTCAAAAGCCCTCAAAGGTTTGGGAGTAAAAAAAGGTGATGTTATAGGTACTCTTGCCTGGAATACTTATAGACATCTTGAATCCTGGTACGGAATTACTGGATTAGGTGCAATTTACCATACATTGAATCCTAGATTGTTTGTTGAACAGTTAGATTACATAATTAATCATGCTGAGAATAAATTTATTATTACAGATGTAAGTTTTGTAGAAATTTTAGAAAATATTGAAGATAAAATACCGAATGTAGAAGGATTTATTTTTCTTTGTGCAAAGGAAAACCTACCTGAAACTAAACTAAAAAATATTCATTCATTTGAAGAATTAGTAGAAGCGGAAGATGATTCATTTGAATGGGTTAAAGTGGAGGAAGATGAAGCTTGTGGTTTATGTTATACTTCTGGAACTACAGGAAATCCTAAAGGTGTTTTATATTCTCATAGATCAAATGTTTTGCATACACTTGCTGCTAATTCAGCAGATGCAATGGGAATAAAATCAACTGATGTAGTAATGCCAGTTGTACCAATGTTTCATGCTAATGCTTGGGGTCTATCTTTTTCAGCCCCTATGTCAGGCTGCAAGGTTGTTATGCCTGGTATGAATATGGATGGAGAAAGTATATATGAACTTTTAGATACTCAAAAAGTGACTTTTACAGCTGCGGTCCCTACCGTTTGGTTGATGCTCTTACAATATCTTGAAGAAAATGATTTAAAATTACCATACCTTGAAAGAGTTGCGATAGGGGGATCAGCGGTTCCAAGAGTGATGTTAGAAAAATTTGAGAAGAATTATGATGTTTCAGTTATGCATGCTTGGGGTATGACAGAAATGTCACCACTTGGCACTATTGGGGCATTTAAAAGCGGTATGGAAGATCTAAGTTTTGAAGAACAAATGGATATAAAATTAAAACAAGGTAGAGCTTCTTATATGGTAGAGATGAAAATAACTAATGATGAAGGAGATGAGCTGCCTTGGAATGGGAAGGATTTTGGACATTTATTAGTAAGAGGTCCATTTATAGCTAGCAAATATATGAAAGGTGATGGAGGTCAAATTCTAGATAACCAAGGATTTTTTGATACAGGAGATGTTGCAACTATCGATGAGTTAGGATTTATGCAAATAACTGATAGGTCTAAAGATGTTATTAAATCTGGCGGTGAATGGATTTCATCTATTGAATTAGAAAATATTGCTGTTGGACATCCTGAAGTTGTTGAGGCTGCTGTAATTGGTATTTATCATCCAAAATGGGACGAGAGACCCCTTCTTATATGTGTTCCTACAGAAGGAAGTGATATTAAGAAAGAAGATATATTAAGCTTTTTGGAAGATAAATTAGCTAAATGGTGGATGCCAGATGATGTTGTATTTGTTGATGAAATACCGCATACAGCTACAGGTAAGATACAAAAGTTGACTTTAAGAGAACAATTTTCAGATTATAAGCTTCCTTCAACTTAATTATTTGAAGCTCTTTTAATCCTGTCATTGATAGCTTTACCAATACCTTTTTCCGGTATTGATGTTATAGCAATTTTCTTAAATTCTTTTTCTAGTTTAGCAAGAAGAGAGAATAAATTTGCTGCAGCTTCAGTTAAATCTCCACTTTTACTTAAATTAGGCTCTTTAAATTTTGGTCCAAAACCGATTAAGATCTCATCTCTATTCGCTCTTTTTGCATTAATTCTTAGAGGTACAGAAGGCGAATAATGATTCTGGGTTTGTCCAGGAGAGATTATTTTCCGATTTTTTTGTTTTGATTTATCAACTACCTTGTAAGCAAGTTTTGTTTCTAAATCTTCTTTCGTAATTCCACCATGTCTTAGTATTACTATTTGATTTTTTTCAAAAGTAATTATTGTACTTTCAACTCCGACTGATGTTTGTCCGCCATCTAATATAAGGGATAAATCTTTTTCATTTTTAAAATAGCTATAAACATGATTAGCTTTAGTAGGGCTTAGAAAACCAGATTTATTTGCACTTGGTGCAGCAATAGGGCTTTTTAAATTACGAATTAACTCTAAAGCTACTTTATTGTTAGGAATTCTAACAGCTAATGTATCAAGCCCAGCGCTTAAAAGCAGACTAAGAGATGAAGATTTTTTTCTTTTAAGAATTATTGTTAATGGCCCAGGCCAAAATTTTGACCCAATTTTTTTCACTTCTTTACTTACTTCGCAATGATTTTCTATCTCTTTAATAGAGCTGAAATGAGCTATAATTGGATTAAATTTTGGCCTGTTTTTACATTTAAATATTTTTGCAATTGCTATATCATTTGTAGCTTCTGCACCTAACCCATATACTGTTTCAGTCGGAAATGATATTAATTTACCCTTATTAAGTTCTTCAACAGCTCTTAAAATCTGCTCTTTACTAATTTTTTTTATTGTAGTCATTTTCAAAATTTTATTTTACTTAGTAAGTATATTCTAATTTTAATTATCAAGTAGGTAATAAATTAGAATAAGGTTTAATTATGGAGATATTTATGGCATTTGTTTCGCCTGTAAATCAAATGATTTTTACTCTTTCCCAAATGGCTAATTATAGCGATCTTGAGGAATCAGAAATATGGCCAGAATTAAACATTAACTTCATTAAATCTTTATTAGAAGAAGCCGCAAAACTTGCAGATTCTGAAATTGCACCTTTGAATCAAATTGGCGATCAGGAAGGCTGTAATTTTAGTAACAATGATGTAAAAACTGCTCCAGGATTTAGTAAAGCTTATAAAAAATTTATAGATTCTGGTTGGGCTGGAATCTCAGGTCCTTCTGATAAAGGAGGTCAAGGTATGCCAATAACAATTGCTGTTTTAATTCAAGAATTATGGAATACATCTTGTATGAGTTTCTCACTTTGTCCAATGTTAAGTCAGGGTGCAATAGAGACAATAAACCAACATGCTTCAGAAGAAATAAAAATAACTTATTTACCTAAACTTTTATCTGGGGAGTGGACAGGAACTATGAATCTTACAGAACCTCAAGCTGGATCAGATGTAGGGGCATTAAATGCTTCAGCAAAAAAGCAAAAAGATGGGAGTTTTTTAATCAAAGGAACAAAAATCTATATAACTTATGGTGAGCATGATATGTCAGAAAATATTATTCACCTTGTTTTAGCTAGAATTGAAGGGTCTCCAGAAGGTAATTCAGGTATTTCTTTATTTTTGGTCCCTAAATTCCTACCTGATGATGATAAAAATTTTAATGTACGAAATGATTTAAAATGCATTGGGTTGGAAAAGAAACTTGGTATTCATGCTTCACCAACATGTACAATGAGTTTTGGAGATAATAAAGGAGCTATTGGTTATCTTATAGGTGAAGAAAACAGAGGTCTAAACTGTATGTTTACGATGATGAATAATGCAAGGTTAAATGTAGGTATGCAGGGTGTAGGAATTTCTGAAAGATCGTTTCAACAAGCTTTAGGTTACGCAAATGAAAGAATTCAGGGGAAAGACTATAATTCCAACACAGAAAATAACAAGAGAACTGAAATAATTAACCATCCAGATGTTAGAAGAATGCTGTTAGAGATGAAGAGTCTTACTGATGCAACAAGAGCTCTTTGTTACGATAATGCTATTGCAATTGACCTTGGCAAAAGTCATACGGATGCTGATATTAGAAGAAAGAATAAATTAAAAGCGGATCTTTTAACGCCCATTTCAAAATCTTGGTCGACTGACATAGGTGTAATCGTTTCATCGATAGGCGTTCAAGTTCATGGAGGCATGGGTTTTATTGAAGAAACTGGAGCTGCACAACATCTAAGAGATTCTAGAATTGCCCCTATTTATGAAGGTACTAATGGGATTCAAGCAATTGATCTATTAACTAGGAAGATTTCTCTAAATAATGGAGAAGCAATTCAAAACTTTATCCAAGAGATTTCTGAAACAAAGGATAATTGTCTAAAAAGTAATAATAGTAATTTAATTCAAATAGGAAAAAATCTATCTGAATCATTGGATGATGTTAAAATTGCTACAGAAAAAATTTTAGAGTGGTTAATAGATGAAGATAAAAAATTTGAAGTTTTACAAAATGCAGCATTTTATTTAGAGCTTTTAGGGGTTGTTGCTGGAGGGCATTATTTAGCTAGAGGGGCTTTAAATAATTTAAAAAATGATAATGAAAGTACGAAAACTGATATTGCATATTTTTACTGTTCATCTTATTTGCTTAAATCAAAGGGTTTATCCAAATCAATTTGTGATGGCAATAAAATGATAAATGAAAAAGATTTTAAAAAGATAATCGAGGTCTTTTAGTGGATAAATTAATTGAGAAGAATAATAAAGGCGCACATAATTTAATATTTCCATATGATGTGTCACCTGATCCAGGAAGAATGCTAAAAATAGCAGAAGGGGTTTATTGGGTAAGAATGAATCTTCCCTTTGCGCTTAATCATATAAATTTATGGGTTTTAGAAGATAATAATGGTTGGGCAATAATTGATACAGGCATTGCAAGTGCAGAAATCAAATCAAATTGGAGAAAATGTTTTTCAGGAGATATGAAGTCTTTAATTGTTAAAAAGGTGATAGTTACTCATCTCCATCCTGATCATATTGGGCTTGCAGGCTGGTTAAATAAAAAATTTTCTTCACCACTCTTTATGTCAAGATCAGATTATTTGATGTGTAGAATGCTTGTTTCAGATACTGGAAGAGAAGCTCCAGAGGAAGGAAAATCTTTATATAAGTCTGCAGGGTTTACCGAAGATGAACTTGATAGTTATACAGAAAGATTCGGTGGTTTTGGAAGTGCTATATCGAAGATACCAGATAGTTATAACCGTCTTAAAGATTTTGACAAAATAACAATTGGAAATCGTGAGTGGGAAATTGTTGTAGGAAGCGGTCATTGTCCTGAACATATTTGTTTATACAATAAAGAGTTAAAATTATTTATTTCTGGAGACCAAGTTTTACCAAAAATTACTTCTAATGTTAGTGTTTTTCCTACTGAACCGCACTCTAATCCACTTGAAGACTGGTTAGAAAGTTGTAAATATATAAAAGAAAGAGTACCAAATGATGTTCTTGTGCTTCCTTCACACAATGAACCATTTAGAGGTCTTCATGAAAGATTAGATCACTTGATTTCAGGACATGAAAAAAGTCTTTCTAGGCTCGTGGATTTTTGTAAAGAACCTAAAAGAGCTGTTGATGTATTTTCTGTTTTATTTAAAAGAAAAATTACAAGAGATGTTTTGTTGATGGCGACTGGAGAAAGTATAGCTCATCTTAATTGTTTAAAGGCCAGAGGTTTGATAACATCAGAAAAAGATGAACAAGATGTTATAACTTATACTAAGGTATAATATTAAGGAAAAAAGATGAATAAAAAAAATGATATAAAAGGTCTTTCTTTTGAACAGGCTTTATCTGAATTAGAGGATATTGTTGAAAAGTTAGAGCAAGGCGATATTGATCTTGAAGATTCTATTGATATATATGAAAGAGGTAATCTTTTAAAAGCGCATTGCGAAAAAAAACTCGAATCTGCAAAGATGAAAATAGATAAAATAATATCTCAACCTGATGGAGATTTTTCTTCTGAATCATATGAGGAATAATATTCTAAAATGAATAAATTTCATGAGCATTTATCATCTTGCGCTGAAGAGATTGATAAGAATTTAGAATCAATTCTGAAAAAAAAACTTGTTTTTGATAATACCTTAAAGGATTCAATTTATTATTCGTCAATTGGTGGCGGAAAAAGGTTTAGGGGTTTTTTAACAATAGAAACAGCTAAATTCTTTAATGCTAATATCCAAAATGCCTTAAATATAGCTTCTGCAATAGAGTTAATTCATTCTTATTCCTTAATTCATGATGATTTACCTGCATTGGATAATGATAACTTAAGAAGAAACAAGCCTTCAAATCATATTCAATATGATGAAGCTACCTCAATACTTGCAGGTGATGCAATTCAATCCTTAGCTTTTGAAGTTTTATCAGAACCTATGAAAGATATTAGTTTAGAAAGGCAATTATATTTAATAAACCAGTTTTCTCTTAAGATTGGAGCAAATGGTATGGTAGGTGGTCAAATAATTGATATTAGTTCTAAGAAAAAAGATCTTACAGTTAAAGAGATAAAACAAATGCATAAATTAAAGACTGCATCTTTAATAAGTTTTTCTTGCAAAGCTGGAGCTATAATTGGTGGAGCAGGTAAAGAAGAAATAGAAGCTTTTGAATTATATGGAGAAAACTTAGGCATTGCATTTCAAATTATTGATGATGTTTTAGACAAAACAGGAGATAAAGATAAAATAGGGAAAACTATAGGAAAAGATGAATCAAATAATACCAAAACTTATTTAAGTCACTTTGATGAAGAAACTTCAATTAGAAAAGCTAAAGATTTTTGCAATAAAGCAATTTCTTCTTTAAATATATTTGACCAATTGCCAGAAAATTTTATAAATGCATTAGAATTTATAACATCAAGAAAGTTTTAGATTATGAATGAAGTTGAAATAAAATATCTTAACAACATAAAGAGTCCTAAAGATTTAGTTTCTCTTGATGATAAGCAGTTAAAACAATTAGCCAATGAGTTACGATATGATGTAATTGAGTCAGTTTCTAAAACTGGCGGTCATTTAGGTGCTAGTCTCGGTGTTATAGAATTAACTGTTGCCTTGCATAAAATTTTTAATGCGCCAGAAGATAAAATTATTTGGGATGTTGGTCATCAAACTTATCCTCATAAGATTTTGACAGGGCGAAGAGATAAAATGCATACCCTTAGAAAAAAAGATGGTTTATCTGGTTTCACAAAAAGAGATGAAAGTGAATTTGATCCATTTGGAGCAGGACATAGCTCAACTGCTGTGTCTGCTGGATTGGGAATGTCTATTGGCAGAGATTTAAAAAATAAAAATAACCATGTGATTTGTGTTGTTGGTGATGGAGCTATGAGCGCTGGTCAGGCGTATGAAGCGTTAAATAATGCAGGAGCCATGAAATCAAGATTGATAGTAATTCTTAATGATAATGATATGTCTATAGCCCCTCCCGCAGGAGCAATGAGTGCTTATTTGGCAAAACTGATATCTGGTGGAACATATTTAGGGTTAAGAAATTTTGCAAAGCAGGTTGTCGAAAAGCTTCCAAAAACATTAGAAAAGGGTGCAAAGAAAGCTGAAGAAATTACGAGACTTATAGCAGGTAATGGGACTTTGTTTGAAGCTTTAGGTTTTTATTATGTTGGACCAATTGATGGACATAATTTAGATCACTTACTTCCTGTTATTAGAAATGTTAAAAATGCAGATCATGGACCAGTAATAATTCATACTGTTACTCAAAAAGGTAAGGGATATAAACCAGCCGAGGATTCTGACGAAAAGTTTCATGGTGTTGCAAAATTTAATATTGCAACTGGTGTGCAAGAGAAACCTAAAAAGAGTAATGATTCTTATACAAAAGTTTTTTCAGAAGCTCTAGTTAAGTGTGCTGAAAAAGATGATGATATAGTTGCTGTAACTGCCGCTATGCCTTCAGGAACAGGTTTAAATAAATTTAAAGAATTTTATCCAGAAAGATTCTTTGATGTAGGTATTGCGGAGCAACATGCTGTTACATTTTCTGCAGGTTTAGCTATTGAGGGCCTTAAGCCATTTGCTGCTATTTATTCTACTTTTTTGCAAAGATCTTATGATCAAATAGTTCATGATGTGGCGATTCAAAATTTACCAGTTAAATTTGCAATTGATAGAGCTGGTTTAGTTGGTGCGGATGGACCAACGCATTCTGGAAGTTTTGATATAACATATCTATCGATTTTACCTAATTTTGTAGTAATGGCGGCTTCAGATGAAGTGGAACTTGCAAGAATGGTAAAGACTGCTTCAGAATATAATGATGGACCTATATCATTTCGATACCCTAGAGGAGAAAGCAAAGGACTTTTAATACCAGAAGAATTAAAAAGTATTAAGATAGGAAAAGGCAAAATTAAAAAAGAAGGTGATAAAATTGCTTTTCTAAATCTTGGTACTCGAATAGATGAGATAAATAAAGCTTCAGTAAAATTAGAATCTATGGGCCTTTCTTGTACAATAGCTGATGCAAGGTTTGCAAAACCATTAGATAAAGAATTAATTATTGATCTCGTAAAAAACCATGAACTGATATTAACTATTGAAGAAGGTTCTTCAGGTGGATTTGGTGCTCATGTATTAATGTTTCTTGCAGAGAATGGTTATCTTGATGATGGTTTAAAAATTAGAAACTTATATCTTCCTGATGTTTTCATTCAGCATGGCGATATGAATAACATGTATGAACAAGCTGGTTTAGGTTCTGATAATATAGTTAAAACAGTATTAAGTGCTTTAGGTGTTAACGATAGCGAGTTTAAGATTATTAAAAGTTAATCGTTAATTTGTCCTCTATTTCTTAAAAAATGATCAGCGAGAACGCATGCAACCATTGCTTCGCCGACAGGTACAGCTCTAATTCCAACACAAGGGTCATGACGTCCTTTAGTTTCAATCTCAGTATCTTTATTTGATTTATTTATTGTTTTCTTTGTTTTTCTAATTGATGAAGTTGGTTTAACTGCAAATCTAAGAACTATATCTTGTCCAGATGAAATACCTCCTAAAATACCACCTGCATTATTTGTTGAAAAAACGGGTTTATCTTTTTGCATTTTCATTTCATCACCATTATCACTACCTGGTATATTAACAGCATCAAAACCATTACCAATTTCAACTCCTTTAACTGCATTGATACTCATTATTGCACCACTTAAGTCGGCATCCAATTTACCATATATCGGGGCGCCTAAACCAACTGGAACATTTTTTGCTGTTACTTCAATAATAGCTCCACAACTATCTCCTTCATCAATTAATGCAGATATTTTATTTTTCCATTTTTCAACTATTTCTGAATCCGGACACCAGAAAGGGTTTTCATCGATAAATTCCCAATTCCAATTGTCACGATTGATTTTTAGATCTCCTAATTGAACGAGAGCTCCTTTTATTTCGATATTAGGAATAATTTTTCTCGCCACAGCGCCCGCTGCAACTCTCATTGCAGTTTCTCTAGCTGATTGACGTCCACCACCTCTAGGGTCTCTTATCCCATATTTTGAAAGGTAGGTATAATCTGCATGACCTGGTCTGAACTTATCTTCTGTTTCTTTATAATCATCCGATCTTTGATCTTTATTATGAATTATCATTGATATAGGGGTTCCAGTTGAAAGCTTAACACCGTCTTCTTCATATATTCCTGATAAAATTTCAACGACATCAGGTTCATTTCTTGGGCTAGTAAAATCACTTTGTCCTGGTCTTCTTTTATTTAGCCAAAATTGAATATCTTTCTCATTTATTTCAATTCTAGGAGGTGTTCCATCAACAACACAACCAATAGCTGATCCATGAGACTCTCCCCATGTTGTGAATTTGAATAAATGTCCAAATGTATTATGTGACATCTCTTAATCTCCTACAGTAGAAATATCTGGCGCATCTTCATCTTTCATACCTATAATATTATACCCTGAGTCTACATGATGTATCTCACCAGTAACACCTGAAGATAAATCACTTAGTAAATAAACTGAAGCATTACCAACTTCATCAATTGATACTGTTCTCTTTAAAGGGGAGTTAAATTCATTCCACTTTAATATATATCTAAAGTCTCCAATCCCTGAAGCTGCAAGAGTCTTGATAGGGCCAGCAGAGATAGCATTAACGCGTATATTTTCTTTACCTAAATCTTTTGCGAGGTATTTAACACTTGTCTCTAATGCTGATTTAGCTACACCCATAACATTATAATGAGGCATAACTTTTTCAGAACCATAATAAGTCAATGTCAAGATAGAGCCACCGTTAGCCATTAGTTTTTCAGCTCTTTGAGAAACTGAAGTTAATGAATAACATGATATATTTAGTGTATTTATAAAATTTTCTTGAGTTGTTTCTAAATATCTACCATTCAATTCATCTTTATTTGAAAAAGCTACTGCATGTACTAAAAAATCTAATGTCCCCCACTCATCTTTAATTTCTTTAAATAATTTATCTACATCTTGATCATCAGCTACATCGCATTCAAGAACTAAATTTGAACCTAAATCTTTTGCCAAAGGGATAATTCTTTTTTTAATTGCTTCTCCTTGGTAACTGAGAGCAATTTCCGCTCCATGCTCTCTACAGGCTTTTGCTATACCCCATGCAATTGATCTGTTATTAGCTACTCCCATAACTAATCCTCTTTTTCCGCTTAGTAGATTTGTTTTATTTTCCATAGATAATCTTATTAGTTTGTTTTTATTTAATAATTTTTATAAATATAAAATATAGAAATACAGATTCATACATCAATTGTATAATTTTATTTATTTTTTCTTGAGAGGCATAATTAGTGAAATTAGGTAATAATAAAATAAATAAGAAAAGTAATCCATTTGCTTTATTTAATGAATGGTATGAAGAAGCTAAAAGAAAAGAGATTAAAAACCCTAATGCAATGGCATTATCAACAATTGATTCTTTTGATAGACCAAGAACAAGAATGGTTTTAATGAAAGAGATTAAGAAGAAAGGGATAGTTTTTTACACGAATTCACAAAGCTATAAAGGAAAACAAATCGATAAAAATAAGAATGCGTCATTATGCTTTTATTGGAAATCATTAGGAAAACAAATCATAATTCAGGGTAAAGTAAATAAAATTAATGAAATCGAAAGTGATAAATATTTTCATTCAAGAGATAAAAAATCGAAAATAGGGGCATGGGCATCAGATCAATCTAAGGTTCTTAAAAGTAGGTTAATTTTAGAAAAAAAATATAATGATTTTTTTAATAAATTTAGTGGAAAAGAAGTTCCAAGACCAAATTATTGGAATGGGTATTGTGTAGAGCCAAGAACTTTTGAATTTTGGTTAGAAAGACAGAATCGATTACATGAAAGAGTGGAATATAATTTGAATAAGAATAAGTGGTCTAGAAGATTTCTTTACCCTTAAGTTTAATTGTTTGTTTCTAATTTATAATTCTTATAATGGGCAATTATTAATAATAAAGCACCAAAGATCGTTAGCATTATTTCCATAATTTCTTTTTGAAAAAGCCCTAAAAAAAGACTTAAAACACCAAATGAAGCGATAAAAAGAGGTTTTATATCCTTATAGTTTTTATAACTTTTTGGAAAAACAATCATATAAATCAAAAAAACTAAACCAAACAATACTTCATGAATTATATCATTTTGATAAGTTAAGCTTGTTAGACTATCAATTCCAATAATTAAAACTGTTAAAGGAATAGCTAAACAATGAAAAATGCATGCTAAAGACAAAATTATTCCAATTAAATTGTTAGATTTCATTTATTTAGACTCCAACAAAGCTTGTAAACTTTGTAATTATATATTACTAGGAAAATATGTCGGAAATTTTTGCTATACCAGCTTTTTCAGATAATTATATTTGGGCTTTAAAACATAATAATCAGTTAGCGGTAGTAGATCCAGGAGACGCTGCTGCTGTAAAAGAGGTTTTAATAAGTCAAAATCTTGATTTGGAGTCAATTTTAATAACTCATTGGCACCCTGACCATACTGGCGGAGTAATAGAGCTATCGAAAGAAAAGCCAATTCCTGTTTATGGTCCTAAAGGAGGTCATATTGATGGTATAACAATTGAATTAAATGAAGGTGATAAAATTGAATTGTTTGATGAGTTTTATGAAATTTTAGAAACTCCAGGACATACTCTTGATCATATTTCTTATTTTTCTAAACAAGAAATACCAGTTTTATTTTGTGGTGATACTCTTTTTTCTGGAGGTTGTGGTAGATTATTTGAGGGAACACCAGAACAAATGTTTAAATCTCTTAATAAATTATCCTTATTGCCTGACAACACTATGGTTTTTTGTACTCATGAATATACATTAAGTAATTTGAATTTTGCTATAGAGGTTGAACCCAAAAATAGTAACCTGCTTAATTATTATAACGAAGTAAGAAAAAAAAGAGAAAATGATATGATAACAATTCCATCTAATATGAAATTAGAGAAAGATATTAATCCTTTTCTTAGATATTCGGAAGACGCTATCAGAAAGAGTGCTGAGAAATATTCTTCAAAAACTAATTTAACTGATGTTGAGGTTTTAGGGGCTATCAGAACTTGGAAAGACAATTTCTAAATTCTTGCTCATCTTATAATGATCAATTCCTATTCCTGCATCATAAGGGTCTAAGATTTTGTAACCAAGTTTTGAATAAAAATTAACCGCATTATCCCTGGCGTTTAGAATTATTTTATATCGGTGATTTTTTTTAGAAAAGCCTTCTAACCCAATAACAATTCTCTTTCCTATGCCCATTTTTCGATATTCTTCTTGAACTGCCATATATCTAATTTGAGATTCCTCTTTATTAAGGAAATGAATTCTTCCAACACCTAATATGACTTTATTTATATCTATTGCCATTAGATGATAACTTTTTTCTTCTAAATTATCCTTTGTTGATTTTTTATCTAGACCTATAGGCTCCCTAAGTATCCTCCATCTAAAAAGAAAATATTTTTTCCATTCTGAATTTGTTAAGGGTGATCTTAAATTTATCTTTTCCACAAAAAAAGGACCTTAAAGATCTCCTTCTGCTCTTACCTCGCTTTGATTTATGGTAAATTTCTCACCATATCTAGCTTCAAGCTTCTTTTGATTTTCAATAATAACTTCGGCTGGGTTAAGTTTTAATGCCATACAAGCTGTTACCCAATACCACATTATATCTCCTAGCTCACGTTTCATATGAAAAATATTATCTTTATCTGAAGGCTTTCCTTGTAACAGTATTTTTTTTACGATTTCAGTAAATTCACCTGATTCACTACTTAAACCTAATGCTCCAGTTAAAAGGCGCGGTATATCAATATTAGAATGATCTTGAATATTATCCATCGATTCCTTTAGGGAATTAATTTTTAGGCTTGGATCACTTGTTACTTTGGTGACAAAATCACAATAAGTTTCAAAAAATTTATTTGTTTCTTCCATTTTTAAGGTCCTCTTAGAAATATATTATCGTAATATTTAATAAAAATCATATGATAAATTAGTTTGATAAAAGCAATTTTTTAAGTTTTTATGATTATATTAATAGAGTTTAATTTTTTAAGGAGCTCGTATGTCAAGATTTGAAGGAAAATTTGCTGTAATTTCAGGTGGTGCATCAGGAATGGGAGCCGCAACGGCTAAAAGATTTGTAGAAGAAGGTGGTGTGGTCATTACACTGGATATAAATAAAGAATTAGGAAATAAAATTTCAGAAGAAATTGGAGATTCATGTGAATTTTTTCAGGCTGATGTTTCAAAGGCTGAAGACTGGAAAAGATTGGAAGAGCATCTTGGAAATAGGTTTAATGAAATAACATCAGTTATTAATGCTGCTGGAATAAGTGAACCCGCCACTATCGAAGACGAAACAATTGAGCACTGGGAAAGAGTTCATGCAATAAATGGAACATCAGTTTTTTTAGGGTGCCAATTTGCTGTAAAAGCGATGAAAGAAAGAAAAGGTAGCATTGTTAATTTTGCTTCGTCTTTAGCCACAAGACCTAAACCATTTGTTATTTCATATAATTACAGTAAAGCTGGAGTTTTAATTTTAACTAGAACTGTGGCACTTCATTGCGCTGAAATGGGATATGATATTAGATGTAATGCTGTTCAGCCAGGCGCCATAAATACTCCAATGATGCAAAGATATGTTGAAGCGGCCGAAAATCCTGATCAACAATTATCAGAATTTGCAGCGTCACATCCAATGAATAGAGTTGGAGAACCAGATGAAGTGGTTTCAGCTGTTTTATTTTTAGCTTCAGATGATTCAGCCTTTACAACAGGAGATTCAATTTCTGTTGACGGCGGAGTTATAGCTATATAAAGCTAAATTAGCTTTATTTTTATAAATTTAGAAAAGTTATGACTGAAAAATTTGATGTTTTAGTAGTTGGAGCAGGAATTTCTGGGATTGGTGCTGGTTACCATTTGCAAAAAAAATGCCCTGGTGCATCTTATGTTATTTTGGAAGGAAGAGATAAGATTGGTGGGACATGGGATCTTTTTAAATATCCAGGAATTAGATCTGATTCTGATATGTATACATTAGGCTTTAGATTTAAGCCTTGGAAAGAACAAGAAGCCATAGCTGACGCTCCTTCAATACTTAATTATTTAAACGAAACTGTAGAGCAATTTAATATTAAAGAAAAAATTAGATTCGGAAAATATGTAAGAAATGCAACATGGTCTAGCTCTTCAAGCTCATGGACTGTTGATGTTGAAGATAAATCAACGAATGAAATTACTCAGTTATCATGTAATTTTATTTTCATGTGTTCTGGTTACTATAGTTATAAAGAAGGTTATACACCCGAATTTAAAGGTATAGAAGATTTTAAAGGTGATGTTATACACCCTCAAGAGTGGGATGAAAATTATGATTATTCAGGAAAGAAAGTTGTTGTAGTTGGAAGTGGAGCAACTGCAGTAACCCTCGTCCCTGAAATGGCAAAAAAAGCTGGCCATGTTACTATGCTTCAGCGTTCTCCAACTTATGTTGTGTCTGCACCTGAAAAAGATAAAATGGCAAATAATTTGCGAAAATATCTTCCATTAAAACTTTCTTATTTAATAATTAGATGGAGAAATATTTTAAGGCAACAGTATTACTTTCGTTTATGTAGAAAATATCCTCAGGGAGTAAAAAGAGCCATAATAAGAGAGGTAAAGAAAGCTTTAGGATCAGATTATGATGTTGAAAAACATTTTACCCCTGATTACAACCCTTGGGAACAAAGAATGTGCTTAGTTCCTGACGGAGATCTTTTTGATCAAATTAGAAAGGGGAACGCATCGGTTGTTACTGACCACATTGAGAAATTTACTGAGAAAGGGATATTACTTAAATCTGGAAAAGAGATTATAACTGACATAATTATAACTGCTACAGGTTTGAATCTTGAAATGCTCAGTAATATTAATTTAACAGTAGATAATAAACCGATAGATATATCTCAAACCATAACTTACAAAGGTATGATGTATAGCGGAATTCCTAATTTTGCTAGTACTTTTGGCTACACTAACGCTTCATGGACTTTAGGTGCGGATTTGACTTCAGAATATGTATGCAGAGTTATAAATCATATGAAAAAGAAAAATTATAATGTTGCTTGCCCCGAAAATGATAGCAATGTAGAGACTGACCCAGATTATTTAAATCTTACATCTGGATACATAAAAAGAGCTCAACATATTTTTCCTCAACAAGGGAAAGAATCACCTTGGAGAAATAATCAGAATTTTTTAAAAGATGTATTCCAAATTAGATATGGTCGTATTGATGATGGAGAAATTACTTTTTCAAAGTCTATTTCTTAACTAAAGATTCGGAGAAAAATAAATGAAATCACGCATATGTGAAATTTTAGATATAGAATTCCCATTACTGGCATTTTCACACTGCCGCGATGTTGTTGTAGCTGTATCAAAGGCTGGAGGAATGGGGGTTTTTGGTGCGGTTAACCATCCTCCAGATAGACTTGAAGAAGAATTAAATTGGATTGATGACCATATTGATGGAAAACCTTACGGCATTGATCTTATTGTTCCTAATAAATATGAAGGAAAAGGTAAGTCTGTAAGCACAGATGATGTTGTTAAATCTATTCCGCAAGGTCATAAGGATTTTGCTAAATCAATACTAGATTCTCATAATATAGAATCTGATGATCCAGATGAGGTAAGAAAAGGAACTGTTCAATTTGGAAAAAATTTATCGGAAGAGGGTGCGGAAAGTTCATTAGAAGTAGCCATGAAACATCCAATCAAATTAATTGCTAACGCTTTAGGCGTACCTCCAAAAATTATGCTTGATTTAGGAAAAGAGCATAATGTTGCTGTTGCAGCCCTTGTAGGAGCTAAGGAGCATGCGCTAAAGCAAGTTGAAGCAGGGGTAGATATTTTAGTTGTTGCTGGGGGTGAGGCAGGAGGTCACTGTGGTGATGTTTCTACAATGGTTCTGGTTCCTGAAGTATATAATGCTATTAAAGATGTTAAAGATATTCCTATTTTAGCAGCAGGAGGCATTACCACTGGAGGACAAATGGCGGCTGCAATGTCTATGGGTGCTTCAGGTGCTTGGTGTGGATCAGTTTGGTTAACAACTTCAGAAGCGGAAACCAATCCTGTTGTTAAAGAAAAAATGTTAGCAGCTTCATCTAGAGATACAGTCCGTTCAAGAAGTAGAACAGGAAAGCATTCTAGACAGCTTAGATCACCTTGGACTGATGCTTGGGAGAATGATGGGCCTGATCCTCTTCCCATGCCTTTACAATCTTTTGTAAGTGAACCAGCGCTTAGAAAGATTGATAAGCTTTCACTGAGCGGACATGAAGGTGCAAAGCAACTAGCTACTTATTGGGTTGGTCAAGGCGTAGGTTTAATGAACCATTCTTTATCCGCTGGAACAGTTGTACAAAATTTTAAAGAAGACTTTATTGAGGCTTTTGAAAGGCTCTCAAATTATCTAGATTAAATTTAAGAAGAAATCTTGTTGATGAAGAAATCCATGATCTTTCTAATTTTTATTTTAAGCTTTTTATTTATTTCTTTTTCCTGCCTTTATTTAACGAAGCCAAAACAAATGCCATTTATGGGGCACTTTTTTGATAAAGTTTTTTATGGTTCTCTCTATTATTTAAATCTTCCAGACAAAAGCTATACCTATAAAAAAATTCGAAACTCTAATTTAAAGCTCCATATTTTTAATCCTAAAAAACCAATAAGTAATTCTAGTATCTTGCTTTTTCATGGTGGAGGTTGGGCTTTTGGTTCATCATATTCACTTTTTAAAATGTGTAGAGATATCTCTAATGAAGGGATTTTATGTATAAGTGCAGATTATCAACTTGCCCTTAAGCATAATTCTAAAGTTATTGATTCAATGAATGATGCAAGAGATGCTTTTGATTGGATAATTGATAATTCTTCAAAACTTAATATAGATAAGAATAATATTTTTGTTGGGGGAGGTTCATCAGGAGGGCATTTAGCTGCTTCATTAGCTATGATTCCTAATGAAAAAGGAGAAACTTATAAGAATATTAAAGCGATGATTTTTTTCAATCCCGCATTGAACACATCTTTTTTTGATAGAGAATTACCTAGTAATATTAATGATAGAAGAAAAGATTTATGGTTATATGTTCAGAAGTTATTTGAAGGTAAATCAAATGAGCTTTCCCCTTCAAATTATATTAAGGAAGGGCTTCCTCCCTCAATAATATTTCATGGAAAATCTGATAGAACAGTTCCTATTAATATAGTTGAGGAATTCACTAAGGAGATGACAAAGAAAGGTAACAGTATTAAATTATTAAAGTGGGATAATAAAGGTCACCAATTTTATAGGTGGGATAAAGAAGCTTATCCTCAAGTGATGAATCAATTAATTAAATTTATAAAGGATTTTTAATATGCCGCTTAAAAAATCAATTTTAGGAACGATTATAAGTATAATTATTGCCTCATTAGTGTCGTTAGCAGTAAGTCAAAATAGTATAGATTTTTTTGGAATTCCATTTTTACTATTTTGTGTACTTTATTCTTATGCAATTCATTGGATTTTTTTTATTCACGCTTATATTGCTCAAACTGAACACTATTTCGATGCTATAGGGAGCATAACTTTTATTAGTCTTTCTGTAATAGTTATTTCCTATATGCAGAATTTTTATTCGATACTAATAGGGGCTTTGGTCTCTATATGGACTTTAAGATTAGGTACTTTTCTTTTCAAAAGAATAAAAAAATCTGGGAGAGATACTCGATTTACAGAAATGAAAAAGAATTTCTTTTGGTTCTTCATGACTTGGAATATATCTGCTTTATGGGTGTTTTTGTGTTATGTTGCCGGGTTAGTTGCTATGACAAATAAAAATAGCAGTGAAGTCAATTCTGAAAACATTATTTTTATTGTTATCGGTGTTATTTTTTGGGTTCTTGGTTTCTCAATTGAAGTTATTTCTGATTATCAAAAGAAAGTCTTTAGAGAAGATATTAATAATAAGGATAAATTTATTTCGCATGGTTTATGGGCCTGGTCAAGGCACCCAAATTATTTTGGTGAGATAATTCTTTGGATAGGTATAACTATTATTGCTTTACCAGTTTTTAAAGGTTGGGATTATATAGCTTTAATTTCTCCATTATTTGTCTATTTTTTATTAGTGAATGTAAGTGGTATTCCTATGTTAGAAAAATCAGCTGATGAAAAATGGGGAGATGACCCTCAATATTCCGATTATAAAGATAAGACTAGTATCTTATTTTTAAAAAGTCCTAAAGATTAATCTTATTCTGTAATTAAATCATCTTTAAGGTATTTACCGGCAAGGTAATAATGATAAGCGCACCATAACTTTATTGTTGAAAGTATTAGCAAGCTATATCTTAGAGATTCCTTTCCATATTCTGGATTCAAAAAGTCGCTTAGAATTCCAACAGCTTGAGGGCCAAAACCTAAACCAATTATGTTAATAATGAAAAGTAAAATTGCAGCAGCGACTGATCGCATTCTAAGTTCTACAACTCCTTGGGTTTGACTGAATGTAGTAGCCTGATAAAAATTTCCAAAAAATATTGGAACAATTAACCATAAAAAAGAAGAGTATGCATTGGGACTAAGAAAAACCATATAATAAAGTGGAACCGTTATAGCCATTGCTAATGCTACTATCCAGAGGCACCATCTCGTATCTTTTGATCCAAAATAATCAGATAAATAACCACCAAGAAAAATACCTAAACCACCGGGAATACCTAAAATTAACCCTAAATACCAACCTACTTCACCAGTTTGCATCTCATAAGATCTCTGAAAAAAGGATGGCAACCATGTTATTGCACCGTATCCTACAAATGCAGCTAAAGCAGCTCCAAATGCCAGATGTCTAAACGATCTCTTTTTTAAAAGGTATCGCATTGTTTCTGGGATTGATGGCTGTGCTTTATCATCAATCCTTCCTTCGGCTTGACCTCTTAACGGTTCTTGGACTGTATATCGAAAAATTAGAGCAATAATAATACCTGGAATACCAACTACAAAAAAGGCCATTCTCCATCCAAAATATTCATTAATCCATCCACCAGCAAATAGACCAAACATTATTCCAAAAGGTATTCCTAAGGAATATATCCCCAATGCAGTAGAACGAGAATTTGCCGGAAAATAATCAGATATCATAGAATGCGCAGGTGGACTACAACCTGCTTCTCCAACACCAACACCTATTCGAGCAAATAATAAATGATAAAAATTTTGTGCTAGTCCCGAAATTGCAGTCATTAAACTCCACACACCAATAGCAATTGAGATAAGGTTTCTTCTATTTCCATAATCAGCATATTTAGCAATAGGAATACCTAGGGTTGCGTAAAACAATGCAAAAGCAAAACCAGTTAACATTCCAAGGGAAGTATCTGAAAGCTTAAGATCTGATTTAATTGATTCCAATAAGATAGATAAAATTTGCCTATCTATGAAATTAAATGTGTAAACAACAACTAAAATTCCAAGAACATAATTTCGTACATTATTTTTTTTATTTTCTTTTATTGTGTCCATTGGCAGTAAGAAATTAAATAACCAAAATAGACTATATATTTTTGATTTATTTACTAGTTATTTTTAGTAAAAAAAGGGGGCTTTACACCCCCTTCTGATATTAATTTTTTAGAAGATTTTCTTTTGATGTAAAGGAAATCTTTTTTGGTTTTTTATGATCAGGTATTACCCTTTCAATTCCAATTAATAAAATACCATTTGAAAGAGCGGCACCTTTTATAACCATGTCATCAGAAAGCACAAACTTTCTTTTAAAATTTCGTGACGCTAGGCCTTGATGAACCAAATTATCATTTGATTCATCTGATCTTTTTCCTGTAATAACAAGGTTTTCTCCAGTAACTTCAATATCAATATCTTTTTCTTCAAAGCCAGCCAAAGCAAGTTCAATACTATACCTATCATCAGATAATTTTCTAATATTATAAGGTGGATAGTTAATGTTTTGTGACTGATTTTTTGCTAGAAGTGATAATGTATCAAAAGTTCTATCAAAACCAATTGTGAATGGAGATAAATCTCTCCAAATAGTGTCAAAAGTTGTTCTCATTTTTTACTCCTTTAATAAGCAAGTTAACAAATGAAGACCCTTAAATAGGCATCTTCATTATATAAATGGTAACTCATTATATTTTTTTCAATAGAGAATATATTGTGTAAATTGTTTTAAAGTTCGACAACTACCTTACCAATGTTACCTCCTTCAAAGAGTTTTAGATACGCTTCAGGAAGATTTTTAAGGCCTTTAGTGATTTGGAATGGTAATTTTATTTTATTTTCATCTAGCCAGTTTTTTAATATTGGATTAAATTCCTTCTCTCTATGATAAAAATCAGGAGAAAAGAAACCCTCAACACGTAGTCTTTTCATAAGAATAAGGTCATAATTTTTTGGCCCAGGAGATCTTTTTGAAGAACTGTAATAATCGAGCAATCCTGAGATAGCAATAGTACCAAATAATGCCATATTTTCATAAACAGCCTCAGCAATGGGACCGCCAACATGATCGCAATACACATTTATACCTTCTGGACATAGAGTTTTAAGCCTATTTGAGACATCTTCTTTTTTGTAATTAATAGCCCCATCGAAGCCAAAATCTTCGCATATCAAATTACATTTTTCTTCAGTTCCTGCTATCCCAATAACCTTACAACCTGTTATTTTTGCAATTTGACCAACTAACAAACCTGTGCATCCTGCTGCAGCTGATACAACAAAAGTATCCCCCTTTCTTGCTCTACCTGTTTCAGTTACACCAACATATGCAGTCCATCCGTTAGCACCAAGAATACCAACATAATTTATAAGATCGATTTCGCTATCATCAACTAAACTTGGAAACATAGTATTGGGATCAATAATAGAATAATCAGCCCACTGACCCCACGATCTAATCCTTTGACCAGGAAGATAATTTGAATTGTCGCTTTCCACAACTTCACTTAATACTGTTCCTGTAATTTTTTCACCAATTGGTGTTGGCGGCAAGTAAGAGTCTTCTCTATCTGTCATAATCATTCTTGTGCCTGCATCCATAGAAAGATAAATATTTTTTGTTAAAATAGATCCTTTTGGAATTTCAATGCTATTTTCTTTTTCAAGTTCAAAGCATTCTGAAAAATTACTACCCTCTGGCATGCTACGCATTACCCAATAATTATTATCTATTTCGATTTTAGTCACTTATAAGATTGGTGGTTTTTTTATATTTTTATTTATGTAGAAATCAACATATTTATGAAAAAACTGATTACCTCTTTCGTTTTTTCCAAAATAAACATTTTCTTTAGAATGTGAGTCTAGACCACGCTGAATCTCAAGGCCTAGGGCATAATCTTCATCATTAACAACATCCCTTAGAAAATTCATGTTTTGATCTAAATCTGCTTTTTCTTCTTTGTTCTTAGGTGCCTCAGGAGCAAGATAGTGTAAGACGGTGGTATTAGTTTCGGGTGTCTTTCCAGGAAATATTTGTGCAATTTGTCCTATTCCAAGTCCAAGAGCCATTGATACATTAGGAAATAGTGTTCTGACAAAATCCACTCCTTGACCTTCACGCGTCCACCACTTATTTTTTGGTAATTCTAATATTTCTTCAATATTTGTTGAAGCAAAGGCTATTCTTAAATGGGGCCCAAAAGCAGAAAAGTCCATTATTCCTTGCATCGTCATATCTAAAATAGTGTCTTTGTGAGCGGTGGAAAAATGATAGCCTTCCAAATACCCGTCATAAGCTATTTTCCAATTAGCCCCATGAATAACTTTAAAACCATGATAATACCATTTTTCAAAATTAAAATGTTCTATCTCTTTTTTCATACCGCCAAGGAATTGATCTAAATTTAAATCTAAATTTGGTGTTAAAATTACAAAAACCATTCCACCAAACTCTTCACAAGGTAGAGCTTGTAATCCATTGCAACTCTTATCAAATTCTCCAAATTTATTATTTTCTAAAACACCTATTAACTCACCTTGGTTTGAATATGTCCAGCCATGATAAGGGCAAGTAAATTTATTTTTATTTCCTATCTCTTCTTTAGCTAATAAGGCCCCTCTATGTGAACAAACATTCCTAAAAGCATGGACTTTTTTATCCTTATCTCTTGTTATCAAGACAGGAATTCCAGCTATTTCTATACTTTTGTAATCACCTTTATTTGGAATTTCGATTGAAAGAGCTAGCATTAAAGGTAATTCTTTAAAAATTTTATCTATTTCTAACTTCCATCTTTTTTCACATGTATAATCTGAAGTTGGCACAGAAAGAATATCTTTAGCTTGGTCGGTTGTATCGTTTTGAACATGGCCAATCATTCTTTCGGCAATTTCATTGTATTCTTCTTTTCTATCCATTTTGTATTTTCCCTGCCCAACTATAATCTTATTATATAATTACAATATAAATTGAAAATTAAAAATTTTTTTTTACTATTAAATATATGGTCAAAAAGGTGTTGGATTTAAGTAATAACCTCTGTTAAGAATGTATTAGTAAATAATAATTATTATAAGAATTTATTAACTAACTGATTATTATAGGAATTTGTTAAAATATGGACTTAGAATTTACAAAAGAAGATGATGACTTTCGACTAGAGGTAAGAGATTTTATTAGTAAAAACTTTCCTCAGAAATTAAGAGATATTGATAAACGAACTGATTTATCAAGAGATGATATCTTATCTTGGCACAAAGTTTTATATAAAAAAGGTTGGATAGCCCCGCAATGGCCTGTAGAGCATGGGGGAACAGGTTGGAATATTACAGAGAGATATATTTGGGATCAAGAATGTGCCAATGCAGGTACAACACCGCTTATACCGTTTGGTTTAACCATGTTGGGTCCTGTTATTATTGCTTTTGGTAATGACGACCAAAAAGATTGGGTATTAAAAGGAATTTTGTCTGGTAAAGACTGGTGGTGTCAGGGTTATTCCGAACCAGGAGCAGGTTCAGATTTAGCAAGTTTAAGAACAAAAGCTGAGAAAGTTGACGATCATTATATCGTCAATGGTCATAAGACTTGGACAACCTTAGCTCAATTTGCTGACTGGATGTTTTGTTTAGTTAGAACGAAAGCAGAAGGAAAACCACAAGAAGGTATCTCCTTTCTCCTAATAGATATGAAAACTGAAGGAATTGATGTGAAGCCAATAATAACTATGGATGGTGGGCATGAAGTTAATGAAGTTTTCCTTGATGATGTAAAGGTTCCCATAGAAAATCTAGTTGGAGAGGAAAATATGGGCTGGACAATAGCAAAATATCTTTTAGGAAACGAAAGAACTGGAATTGCCGGGGTAGCAAGATCAAAAAAAGCTATTGAAAGATTAAAAGAAATTGCTTCATCAGAATATATTGATGGTGAAAGTTTGATCAATAGTCATGATTTTAATAATAAGATATCTGATTTAGAGGTCGATTTAACAGCTTTGGAATATACTGAGTTAAGAACTCTTGCTAAAGAAAGCAAAGGTGAGGGCCCCGGTGTTGAATCATCTATATTAAAGATTAAAGGCACTGAGATTCAACAAAGAATAACAGAACTTACGATGGAAGCGGTTGGTCATTATTCTGTTCCATATCTTGTACCTTCTTTCGAGAGGCAAGGATCAAATTATCTAACAATAGGTCCTGATTACAGCCATGGAGCTGCTCAAAATTATTTTAATACAAGAAAAACATCAATTTATGGTGGCTCAAATGAAATTCAGAAAAATATTATAGCCAAGATGGTTTTAGGTTTATAGGAGACAAAAAATGGACTTTTCCTTTAGTGAAGAACAAACTTTATTGAGAAATACAATTCAATCATTTATTCAGGACAATTACGATTTTGACAAAAGACAAGCTATTGTAAGATCTGAAGAAGGTATAAAACAAGAAAATTGGAAACAATTTTCAGAATTAGGACTTTTAGGCCTTCCTTTTTCTGAGGAAGATGGAGGTTTAAATTTCGGCCCAGTAGAGACTATGATAGTAACAGAAGAATTTGGAAAAGGGTTGGTTGTAGAGCCATATATTCAAACTGTTGTTACTTGTGGGGGTTTTTTAAGAAGAGGAAATGATAGTCAAAAAGAAAAATATATACCCGGAATAATTTCTGGCGAAGATATTTGGGCTTTTGCATATGCAGAACCTCAGGGACGATATAACCTTAATGATTTAACAACTAGCGCTACTCTTGAAGGGGATGATTATATAATTAATGGATATAAATGCGTTGTTTCTGGTGCGCCTTGGGCAAATAAATTGATTGTATCTGCAAGAACATCTGGTGAGCAAAGAGATACTGATGGTGTATCCCTTTTTATTGTTGAAAAAGACTCAGACGGACTTTCTTTGAGAGATTACCCTACCGTTGATGGTAGCAGAGCATCTGAAATTACATTTGAAAATGTAAAAACATCTAAAGATAATTTAATAGGAGAAGAAGGAAAGGCATCTGAATTAATAGAGTTGGTTGTAGATGAGACAATTGCAGCCATTTGTTCTGAAGCTGTAGGTGCAATGAGTGTTTTGAATGATGCAACAGTTGAATATTGTAAGACTAGGAAACAATTTGGTCAGCCTATTGGAAAGTTTCAGGTTCTCCAGCACAGAATGGTAGATATGTTTATGCAATATGAGCAGTCTGTTTCAATGACTTATATGGTTAATCTAAAATTAGACGAAGATTATAATGAAAGAAGAAAAGCAGCTTCTGGAGCAAAAGTTCAAATTTCTAAAGCCGCCAAATTTATTGGTCAAAGTGCTGTTCAGCTTCATGGCGGAATGGGAATGACTGATGAATTAAATGTTGGTCATTATTTTAAAAGATTGTCTATGATAGAAAATTCTTATGGGAATGTTGATCATCATTTAAAAAAATATTCAAATGCTGGATAATTGAAATGAATGAATGGTTAAAATTTGAAAAAAATAAGTCAATAGCAACATTGACTATGAATCGTCCTGATATAAGGAATCCTTTAGGAGAGCCCGAAGATGCTTCTAATTTTGAGGAAGCTAGAGATCTTATTAATAATGATAGAGAAATACGATGCGTAATTCTTACAGGTGAAGGCTCTGCTTTTTCTGCTGGTGGAAATGTCAAAAATATGAAAGAGAAGACCGGTAATTTCTCGGGATCATCAGTGGCCTTAAGGGAAAGATATCGCTATGGTATTCATAGAATTATAAGAGCAGTATGGAATATTGAGGTTCCTGTAATAGCCGCGATTAATGGACCAGCCATTGGTTTGGGAAATGATGTAGCGTGTTTAGCAGATATTAGAGTAGCTTCAGAAAAAGCTCTTTTTGGGGTCACATTCCTAAAAATAGGTCTTATTCCTGGTGATGGAGGAGCATGGTTGCTACCAAGGATTATTGGTTTATCTAAGGCTTCAGAATTACTTTATACAGGAAAATTAATTAAGCCAGAAACAGCGAAAGAATGGGGTCTAATTAGCGAAATTTTTGATCATGACGCTCTTATAATGGAAGCAAATTCCATTGCTAAGGAAATTGCTAAGCAACCACCTGATGCATTGAGGATGGCAAAGAAGCTTCTAAGAGAAAGCATGACAACAAACTTTGATACAATTCTTGAAATGTCAGCAAATATGCAGGCCTTGATGCATTTAACTGAAGATCATCAAGAGGCAATATCTGCATTTTTTGAGAAAAGAGATGGAGATTTTAAAGGAAAATAATAGGAGATGTTATGGAGTTGGGATTTAAAGAAAAAGATGTAAAATTTAGAGATGAGGTTAGAGATTTTATAAAAGAAGCATATACAACCGATATGAAAAAAACTCTTTCACGTTCTAAGAATGGTCATGCAGGAAAAGAACTACATATAAAATGGCAAAAAGCTCTATATGAAAAAGGTTGGATGGCTCCTAATTGGCCTGAAGAATATGGTGGTGCCGGCTTTTCTCCAACTCAAAAGTATATTTTTGAATCCGAAATGGCTCGCGAAGGTGCTCCAAGGACAATACCTTTTGGGTTATCGATGGTTGCTCCTGTTATAATGGAATTCGGTTCTCAAGAACAAAAAGAGAGATTTTTACCAGATATATTGGAAAGTAATGTCTGGTGGTGTCAGGGTTATTCGGAACCTGGATCAGGATCAGATTTAGCTTCTCTTCAGTGTAAAGCTGAAAATAAAGGAGACCATTACCTTGTCAATGGGACTAAGATTTGGACAACTATGGCGCAATATGCTGATTGGATTTTTTGTCTTGTAAGAACTTCTAAAACGGAAAAACCACAAGAAGGTATCTCCTTTCTTTTAATTGAAATGAATTCTCCAGGTATTGAAGTAAGACCGTTAATTACACTTGATCAAAGTCCGGACCCTCATCAAGAAGTAAATCAGGTATTTTTTGAAGATGTAAAAGTTCCTCTTGATAATTTAATTGGTGAAGAAAATAAAGGTTGGACATATGCTAAATATCTTCTTGAGTTCGAAAGAGGTACAGCATATTCACCTGGGTTATATAGAGGTCTAAAAAATCTAAAAGAAATTGCTAAGGATACTTCTATAGGTGACGGAAAAACTTTATTTGAGGACAGTGATTTTTTAAATAAAATTAATGAATGTGAAATACAAATCCAAGCTATGGAATTTGTAGAATTAAGATTATTTTCTGCGTTATCAGCAGGGCAAAGAGTGGGCCCAGAATCATCAATATTAAAAACTAGAGGAACCGAAATTGGACAATATATTCAAGAACTTGCCGTAGAAGCAATAGGTTACTGGTCTTATCCTTTTGTAGAAGATACATTTGCAAATGTTAATGAACCTAATATAGGTCCTGATTATGCTTTAACTATTACACCAGAGTATCTTAATGGTAGAAAGACAACTATTTATGCTGGATCGAATGAAATCCAGCGAAATATTATTTCGAAAGCTGTTCTTGGTTTGTAAGAAAATTTAAGATTCGATATAAAGAATTTTAACACGACTCAGGATAAATTAAATGAATGTCAACTTGGGGTAAACTCGCTGGAGCTACTGCAGGATATCTAGTAGGCGGTATAATAGGCGCAATGGTAGGAGCGGTAGCAGGTCATTATGTACTTGATAAAGATGACGAGGATGTCGCTTTTGCTATTGCATTGATTGCCTTGTCAGCAAAAATGTCTAGGGCTGATGGTAGTTTTTCTGAGAAAGAATTAAATGCTTTTAATGAAATTCTTAGTGAAGTTCCAGAGAATGAACTAAGTAATGTAATTAAAATATATAAATTGGCTCAGCAAGATGTAGCTGGATACGAAGCTTATGCACAGCAAATTTCTGCCATTTTTGAGAACAAATTTGAAGTTTTAGAAAATGTCCTGGATGGATTATTTCATATTGCTAAATCTGACGGTCCAGTAAATAAAAGTGAGGTTACATTTTTAGAAAATGTGGCAGGTATTTTTGGATTTTCCTCCGCAGAATTTGCAAGGATAAAAGCTAGCCATATGGCTTCAGAAATTGATGATCCTTGGTTAATTTTAGGCATTAAAACCGGATCTACTCTTGATGTTGCTCAAAAAGCTTGGAAAGAATTAGCTGCTCAAAATCATCCTGATAAATTGATAGCAAATGGAGTTCCTACTGAATTATTAGGTATGGCTAATGAGAAATTAGCTATTATAAATGGTGCTTATGATAGGATAGTAAAAGCACATAAAATAAAAGCGGGGTCATAGAAATCATAATGTCTTTAAATAAGAAAATTAATGCTGCTCAAGAAGCAATTAAATATATTGAGAATAATATGAAAATCGGATTAGGTACTGGTAGTACAGCAGATGAATTTACGAGATTGCTTTCGGTTAAAGTTAAAGAGGGGCTTGATGTTGTCTGTGTCCCAACATCTATAAACACTAAAAATTTAGCACAAGAATTAGATATAGTTATAGGAAGTCTTAAAGATATTAAAGAACTTGATATAACTGTTGATGGGGCAGATGAAATTGATAAAAATTTATCATTAATAAAAGGCGGTGGAGGAGCTTTACTAAGAGAAAAGATTATATCTTATAATTCAAAAAAGATGGTTGTTATTGCTGATGATTCTAAAAAAGTTGAAAAATTAGGTAATTTTAAATTACCCGTAGAGGTTATTAGTTTTGAGCATGAAGCAACAAATTATCAAATATTAAAAAAATTAGAGGATATTGGTTATTTTGGCAGTAGTGAGATTAGAAAAGAAAATGACATTCATTTTGAAACTGATAGTGGTAATTTTATTTATGATTTGTCAATTGGATTAATTGAAGAACCTTATATTGTGAATAATGTATTAAATTCTATTCCTGGTGTAGTTGAAAATGGCTTGTTCGTAGAAATGGCTGATATTGTAGTATTAGGAGGAGAAAATAATATAGAGGTTATAGAAAAATAATTAAACTGCTCCAGCCTTTTTTGCATACAACCAACCGGCTTCTGCCAAGGGTCTTACTCTATCTGCTCTATCTTCAGCATGCTCACTCGCAGCAGTTCCATCTCTAACCCTCCCTATAATTCCCTGTAAAATGCCAGCTAATCTAAAGAAATTGTATGCGAGGTAGAAATCTATATTTTCTATACTAGGTCTGTTTGTATTATCACAATACATCTTTATATAATCTTCAGCATCAGGTATTCCTAGAGATTTTAGATCAGAATTAGATAATGTCTCTGCTCCATCCCCTAGTCCACCACTAGGCATATACCACTGCATTAAATGATAAGTAAAGTCTCCAAGAGGATGCCCAAGCGTAGATAATTCCCAATCGAGAACTGCTAAAACTTTTGAGCTATTTTTTTCGACTACCATATTATCAAGCCTATAATCTCCATGAACTATAGATGTTTCATCATCTTCCGGTATATTATTTGGTAACCAATCAATTAGTGAATTCATCTCTTTAATTTCCTCAGTCTCTGAGGCTATATATTGTTTCGTCCAACGAGAAATTTGACGTGCAAAATAATTTCCTGGTTTTCCAAAATCTTCCAGCCCTATACTCTTGTAATTAGCGTTATGTAGGGTAGCTAATGTTTTATTTTTCTCTTTAAAGATTTCTGATCTCAATTCTTTGTCACAATTCGGAAGGGTAGGTTCCCAATAAATATTCCCTTCTATCATCTCCATTATATAAAAGATTGTACCTATAATACTTTCATCAAGACATAATCCGAAAGTTTTTGGAACAGGATAGTCAATTGAATTAAGTGCTGTAATAACTTTGTATTCTCTATCTACGGCATGCGCAGATGGAAGAAGTTTTCCTGGAGGTTTTCTTCTAAGGACATACTTTTTTTTAGGCGTTACAAGTTGATATGTTGGGTTTGATTGCCCACCTTTAAATTCATTAACTTTAATAGGACCTTCAAAATCACTTATTGTATCATTTAAATAAACTTCTAATTCCTTTTCAGGGAATCTTAATTTATCTTGTACTGGCATAGTTCCAGTAAATTTTTCTGTTGAAGTTTTTTCTTCTGAATCCATTTTAATCCTTTAATGCTCGCCAACCGATATCTTTTCTATAGTAACAACCTGGCCAATTTATTTCACTTATTACTGAAAAAGCATTTTCTTTGGCCAATTTCAAACTATCTCCATATCCATTTATATTTAACACTCTTCCTCCTGAGGTTACAATATTTTCTCCATCTCTTTTTGTTCCAGCATGATATATTTCAACTTTATCATTATTTTTAATTTTTTCTATACCTTCAATCTTAAAGCCAGTTTTATAATCTTCAGGATAACCGCTTGAAGATAAAACAATTGTGATTGCATAATTATCGATCCAATTTATTAAATAATTATCAAGATTTTGATTTTTAACATTTATTAAAAGATCGATTAAATCATTTTTTAATCTTGGAATAATAACCTGACATTCTGGATCGCCAAACCTCACATTATATTCTATTAATTTCGGTTCGCCTTCATTTATCATTAATCCTGCATATAAAATTCCTACATAAGGTGAGCCAGAATCTTTCATTGCCGTTAAAGTGGGTTCTATAATATTTTTAATAGTTTTTTCAATTAATTCTTTTGTCATTACTGGCGCAGGTGAGTATGCGCCCATACCTCCAGTATTTAGACCTGTATCGCCTTCTCCGATTCTCTTATGATCTTGGGCAGAAGTAAGAGGAATAAAGTTTTTACCATCTGAAATAACAAAGAAACTAGCTTCTTCGCCTTCCAAAAACTCTTCAATAACAACTTCATTACCTGCCAATCCAAATTTTCCTGAAAAAATATCTTTTAAAGAAGTTAATGCTTGAGTCTTATTCTCAGCTATTATAACCCCTTTACCCGCAGCTAAACCATCAACTTTTATTACTAATGGATATGGATGATCTTTAATATATTCTGTCGCTTTAATTTCATCTCTAAACTTTTCATATTTTGCTGTTGGAATATTATATTTCTTACAAAGATCCTTAGTATAAGATTTAGATCCTTCTAATTGAGAGGCAATTTTACTAGGTCCAAAGGCAAATATTTTATTTTCATTAAGATAATCCGCTAAACCCTCTACTAAAGGTATTTCAGGGCCTATAAAAACTAATTCAATTTGATTTTTTATACAAAACCCTAGAATTTCCTTTTTATCTGAAGTGTCTTTATTATAACAAATTGCTAATTCTTCAATTCCAGCATTACCAGGAATGCAATATAATTTATCCAATCTTTTACTTGCTGATAATGCCTTTGCAATTGTATGTTCGCGTCCACCGCTGCCTATTAGAAGAATGTTCATATTAAATATAAAGTTGATTAATATAATTATTATAAGTTATTTTGTTATAAAATGAAGCTTTCATAATGGAAAATAATATAACAAATAATCTTGAGTATACAGTTTCAGAATTATCACTATCAATTAAAAATCTAATTGAGAACAATTTTGAATTTATTCGTTTAAGAGGGGAGGTTGGAAGAGTTTCTAGACCAGTTTCGGGGCATATCTATCTAGATTTAAAAGATAATACATCCGTTATTTCAGGTGTTATTTGGAAAGGGAATACTCAAAAACTTAATATAGCTCCGGAAGAAGGTCTAGAAGTAATTTGCTTTGGTAAAATTACTACTTATCCAGGGCAATCGAAATATCAAATCATTATAGAAAATATGGAGCCAGCAGGAATAGGGGCTCTCATGGCTCTTTTGGAAAAAAGAAAAGAAAAATTATCAAAAGAAGGTTTGTTTGACGATCAGCACAAAAAAGAAATACCATTTTTACCAAATAAGATTGGTGTAATTACTAGTCCAACTGGAGCAGTTATTAAAGATATTATTCATAGAATTGAGGATAGGTTTCCAACTAGATTAGATATTTGGCCTGTTAAGGTACAAGGAGAATCATCTCCAGAAGAAATTATTGATGCTATTGAAGGTTTTCATTTGTTACCTCAAAGTAATATTCCTAGTCCTGACATTATTATTATTGCTAGGGGAGGAGGCAGTGTAGAGGATTTGTGGGGTTTTAATGATGAAGATCTGATAAGAAAAGTATTTTCCTCTCAGATCCCAATAATTTCAGCTATTGGACATGAAACTGATACAACATTGATTGATTTGGTGGCTGATTTAAGGGCCCCAACACCCACTGCAGCTGCAGAGATGGCAGTTCCTGTAAGAAGAGAATTATTGGTAAATATTAAAGATATTCATTTAAGAATTAATAATTTCCTAAAAAATAAGCTAAATTTTGAAAGAAGAGCTTTTGGGTTAACATCTAACGCATTTCCTAAACTTAATACATTATTAAAGAATTATGATTTGAGATTTAGTAAAGTTAGCTCAATATTGAATATTGCCCTTTCATCAACAATAAAGAATTACAGAGATAGTTTTTTTAATATATCAGGTTCATTAAAGATACGCTTTTTAAGAACAAATATTAGAGATCTAGGAAATAAATATATGTCAATTTCTAAAGACATTGGTAGGTCTATGCAAAAAGCAATTTTGCATAAGGAGAATAAATTAACTCTTCAATCTGGATTGCTTGATGTTCTTAGTCATAATAATGTTTTGAAGAGGGGATTTGCTTTGATTAAGGGTAAGAGGGAAAATATTGTAAGTAGATCAAAAGATGCAAAAAAAGAAGAAGATTTAGTAATTCATTTCTTTAATGATGACAAAGTTAATGTAAAAGTAGATAAAAAAGATTAGAAATATGGAAAAGGAAGCAAAATTAATTTATGGAGATGGGGCTTTTCAAATTGTTGAAAGGGGAACATTTGTTGTTTGCGCAATAACTAAAAAAAGAATACCTATTAATGAGTTAAAGTATTGGTCAGTAGATAAACAAGAACCATATTTCGATGCAGAGAGTTCATTCATAGCGGCAACAGGTAGCCTTAATTAAATCTTTTATCCCACCTATTGTGGAGCCAAAACCATTCTTCAGGTTTTTCAATGATTTTTTCTTCTAGGAATTGATTTATTTTATTGGTAAAATTTAAAATATCTTCTTCAAGATTGCCGCTTTCATTAATTTCTATACTAGGGAAAAATTCTATTTCAAAAGTTACATTCTTTATTCTTCTAACATTAAGAGGAACAATAGGATACCTATATTTTAAAGCTAAAGTAGCAGGAACACTTGCTGTCATAGCATCCATTTTAAAAAATTTTGCCTTAACACCATTTGAAAGTTTTTGATCAACTAACATAGCAACACTACCTTTATTTTTTAAAAAGTTCAAAATTTCTTTTGTTCCTGATATACCTTTGGGAAATTGATTTTTTGTAATTAATTTTCTCTGTTTAATCATCCAATTATTAAATAAAAAATTATTCGATTCTCTAAAAACAGCAGCTACTTTCTTATCTTTCCTCATAATAGCAATTGGTATAATTTCCCAGTTAGCAAGATGACCAGAGACATAAATAACTCCTTGATTCTTATATTTTTCTATTACATTCTTCCCTTTAATTTTTATTCTATCTTCATCTTTTATTAGGGTCTTAATGTTAAAAAATTCTGCAGAAGTTCTTCCTAAGTTATTCCACATTTTTTCAATAATTCTTTTTCTTTCTTCAAAATTTAAGTTTTGGAAGGCTTTTTTTAGATTCTTGTCAGCTCTTTTTGATATACCGAGCAATGGTCCTATTTTTTCAGCGACAAAACCTATTGATTTTGAGCTTTTATCTATCCTCAATAATTTGCAAAATATATAAAAAAACAATAAGAATTGCATTTCAATTAAGTATCTTATGAATTTTAATATGAACATATACTTGTTATAACACAATTTTACCTCTAATTTCCTTTATAGTTTTGGAGTTTTGAATGTCTGAGCCATTAGAAAATGAAATAGAAGAAGAATTAAGGAGAAAACAACTAAAATCACTATGGGATAGATTTGGTCTTTATCTTATAGCGGTAATATTAGTTATTATAATCTCTTTTGGTGGGTACGAATTTTCTAGCTATTTAAGCAGAAACAACTCTGAGACAACTTCGGATGAGTATCAAAGAGCTATAATGGCAATCAATGAAAACAGAGTTAATGATGCTGAAGATATTTTTAATTCTTTATTAAATGAGTCAAATGGATATTCAGGTTTGTCATTATTTAATCTTGCTAATATTTATTATTCAAAAGGAGAAAAAAAAATAGCCCTTAATTATCTCCAAGAAGCTTATGAAAATAAAAATCTGACAAAAAAAATTAGGGAATTTGCTATTTTAAAATCTGGTTACATAATGTTAGATGATTATGATATCAATGATATTGAAATGAAATTATCTATATTACTTAAGTCCTCGGGAGCTTTTTCTTTTTATGCAAAAGAAATTATAGCATTAGCATATTATAGGGATAAGAAATTCAGTGATTCATCAAAGAAATTCAAAGAAATAGCTAATGATGCTGCCTCGCCAAAGAATATTGCTTCTAGAGCCAAAATATTTTCGGATCAAATACTAAGTTATGATGAAGTTAAATAAAATGTATAGATTATTATTTATTGTGATTATTTTACCTTTTTTGATTTCCTGTGAATCTTCAAATGGTTTTTTTGGAGGGAAAGATATTGATAAAGACAGAATAAAGGGTGACAGAATATCTATTCTCAAATTGAGAAAAAATCTTGTTTCAGATCCTCAAACTTTACAAAGTAATATTGCTCTTCCTGATGCTTATGTTAATAGAAGTTGGTCCTATCCCGGAGGATCTTTAAGTAATGCTTTGGAAAATGTTTCTGGACCAAATACCTTAAACAAAAATTGGGGGCTAAAAATAGGATCAGGATCAACAAAAACATCTTATCTTATATCTATGCCTATTATTGCAGATAACAAGGTCTTTTCTTTGTCATCTGATTCAAGAATCAGTGCGTTTGATTTAAATAAGAGAAAGAGGATTTGGACTGAAAATTTAGCGATAAAGAAAGAAAACAAAAAAGAAGGTTTTGGAGGAGGTTTATCATATTCTGATGGTGAAATTTTTGTTTCAACCGGTTTTGGGTATTTATATGCATTTGATGCTAATTCAGGGAACAAACTATGGGAATTGAATATGCGAATACCTAGCCGTTCTTCTCCGATAGTATATCAATCTTTAGTATTTGTTATGACTCATGATAACCAATTATTTGCCGTGGATAAAGATTCTGGAGAAGTAATGTGGACACACAGAGGGATTCTAGAGTCAGCCACGATATTATCTTCTACATCAATTGCTGCAGGTGAAGGCTTAATCTTTGTTCCTTATTCTTCAGGTGAAATATATGCAATACGACCCATAAATGGTTCTGTAATATGGACCGATTCATTATCAAGAACAGGTTCTTCAACTTCTTTATCAGAAATAAATTCTATTACAGCAAGACCTGTGGTTGATGATGGATTGCTATTTAGTGTTAGTCATGCTGGAAGAATGGTTTCAATAGATATCTCTACTGGTGAGAGGGTTTGGACCATAGATTTATCCAGCACCGAAACACCATGGTTATCTGGCGATTGGTTATTTGCATTAACTACAAATGCAGAGTTGGTATGTATTTCAAAAAGATCTGGAAAAATAAGGTGGGTCACTCAATTGCAAATGTATAGAAATGAAGAAAAAAAGAAAAACCCTATTCAATGGAGTGGTCCAATAATGATTTCAGGGCAACTACTTACGGTTTCTTCTGAAGGAAAGGCTTTATGGGTCTCTCCCGAAGAAGGTCAAATAATTGAGACTGATAATATTTCAGGCTCAAGTTATTTGCCACCTATAATAGTTAATGAAACGATTTATATTTTAAACGATAATGGAGATCTTACAGCTTATAATTAAGCTTAAGTAATAAATGTTATGGTTAAAACTGTAGCAATTATCGGCAGGCCAAATGTCGGCAAGTCAACGCTTTTTAATAGACTACTAGGAAAGAAAATTTCGATTGTAGCTAATGAACCCGGCGTGACCAGAGATTATATTATTGATAAATATCATTATAAGGATTCAGTATTAGAGTTAATTGATACTGCCGGGATTCAAGAATCAAATAAAAAGGATCTATCTAAAGCTCTAAAAGGAATGTCCAAAATTGCTATAGAAAAATCTGATGCTATTTTGTTTGTTTTAGATTCTAGAGAAGAGCTTACATCTGATGATTTTTATTTATCAAGGTTAATTAGAAAAAGTGGTAAAAAGGTTATCTTGGTAGCTAATAAGTGTGAGACGCTAAATCAAGATAATGATTCTTTAAGTTTTAATTCCTTAGGTTTTGGAGATCCTATTAATGTTTCTGCGGAACATGATAGAGGTATGAGTGATCTAAAAACTGTATTAAATAGGCTAGAAGAATTTTCTTACCCATTAAATAAAAATTTAATTGAAACTACAGAAGATTTTCCTATAAAAATATCTATATTAGGACGACCAAATTCAGGTAAATCAACTTTAACAAATTTTCTTTTAAAAGAAGAAAGACAACTTGTAGGAGCAGAATCAGGTCTTACGCGTGACGCGGTTTCATTAGAATTTAATTGGAAAGGCAATAGTTACATTATTATTGATACACCTGGTTTAAGAAAAAAATCTAAAATTAATAATGCCGTTGAAAGGATTGCTTCTAAAACAAGTTTAAAATCAGTCGAAGAATCTGATGTTTCAATATTAATGATTGATGCCTCTATTGGGTTTGATAAACAAGATCTTAATATTGCCAATTTTATTGAGAACAAAGGAAAACCTTTTTCAATAGCTATTAATAAATGGGATTTAGTTAAAAACAAAAGAACTAAAAAAATTGAATTAATTGAAAAAATAAAAAAATCATTACCTCAATTAGGAGATGTTTCGATCATTTTTATTTCTTCTCATAAAGGAAGTGGAATTAATGAATTGATGAAAAGAACAAATACGATATTTAGTTTGGGAAAATTATCCATATCTACAAATAATCTTAATTTATTTATGGAGAAGATTACATCGATACATTCACATCCAAATGTAAAAGGGAAGGAAATAAGATTTAAATATATTACTCAGACTAATACTAACCCATTGTCATTTATTATTTTTGTAAATAAACCGAGATCTGTTATAGATTCCTATAATAGATATATACTGAATAAATTAAGAGAAGAATTTAATTTAGATGGGGTGCCTGTAAGAATATTTTATAGAAAAAGTGAGAATCCCTATCATCATTAAGTAAAAGATATTTTTTTTATCTTTCCTTTATTAATATTTTTATCTTTAAATAAATTATCGATAATTTTCTCAGCAATATTACTTGGATTAGCGAATTGATCTTCCTTTGATCCAGGAATCAAAGTTTTCCTTAAATATGTATTCATTTTTGGTAAATAACAGAAATAAACACCTATATGAGTATGAGATATTTCTTTAGCCCATATTTTGGCTAATTTTTTTAAACCTACTTTACTAACTGAGTAGGGTATATGAAAAGGTTTGTTCTCCTTTGTTTCTTTATCTAAAATAAATAAAACCTTGCTTTCTTTAGAGGATTTTAAGAGTTGCTCTAAGGATCTTATTAATCGATAATTTGATGTTAGATTAGTTTTAATAATATTATCCCAGGTATCTGGTTTTATATGTGACAAAGGTGTTAATTCATTAGTTACTGCGGCGTTTGATATTAATATATCTAATTTTCCCCACTTTTTATTTAATTCAAAACCTAAATTATCTATTGCATCATTATCATTTAAATCTAAAGGAACTATTGTCGATTTTGCACCTATTTCTTTTATGTCATCATATAACTCTTCAAGACCTCCTACTGTTCTAGCTAAAAGTATTGTTTCAACACCTCTTTTTGCAAGCTCTAGAGATAAATACTTACCCAAACCTCTTGAAGAGCCAGTTATAAGAGCTACCTGTCCTGATGGCTTGCCATTCATTAATTAATTTTGACTTTCATTTTCTGATAATAGGGAGAGTTGTTCTTGAACTTTTTCACTTTTATAGTCATCCAGAACAGTAGGATAATCCCCTGTGAAGCAATGATCTGTATACTCGGGATTATCTTCATTTCTTCCTTCTTTAAAGCCCATGGATTTATATAAACCATTTAATGAAAGAAAACCTAATGTATCAGCGCCAATAAATTTACACATTTCTTCTAAATTCTTATTAGCTGCTAGCAACTGTTCAGTTTCAGGTGTATCTATTCCATAAAAATCAGGAAACTTAATAGGAGGACATCCAATTCTCATATGAATTTCTGATGCTCCTGCCTCTCTCATAAGTTGTACAATTTTTACAGATGTAGTCCCTCTTACAATACTATCATCAACTAAAACAACCTTCTTGCCTTTGATAGAGCTTCTATCAGGATTATGCTTAAGTTTTACTGATGATTGTCTGTTCGATTGAGTGGGTTGTATAAATGTCCTTCCAACATAATGATTTCTAATTATCGATAATTCAAATGGTATTCCTGATGATTCAGAATATCCTAATGCTGCTGGAACACCAGAATCAGGAACTGGTATTACAATATCAGCATCCGCAGGACATTCTTTAGCAAGATTTCTTCCAAAAAATTTTCTACATTCATACACCGATTTACCATCTAAAACAGAATCTGGGCGTGAAAAATATATATATTCAAATATACAAGGTCTTAATTTTGTATTTGGAAAAGGTTTAACGCTTTCTTCTCCATCTTCAGTTATAATAATGATCTCTCCAGGTTCAATTTCTCTAATAAATTTTGCACCTATAATATCAAGAGCACATGTTTCAGAGGCTAGAATTTTTCCTCCATCTAATTCACCCATTACAAGGGGTCTTATTCCAAAAGGATCACGTGCGCCTATTAATTTTTTATTAGTTAGAACAACAAGAGACCAAGCTCCTGTTATTTGCATTAATGCATCTACCAATCTGTTGACAGTTCGGTCAGCATCAGACCTTGCAACAAGTTGTAAAATAGTTTCTGTATCTGAAGTAGATTGAAAGATTGATCCTTTCTTTATTAATTCATCCCTTAAAGATAGTGCATTTGTAATATTTCCATTATGAGCCATAGCAAAACCACCACCCCATAAATCAGCAAAAAATGGCTGTATATTTCTTTGAATCGTTGCTCCTGTAGTTGAATATCTGTTATGACCTACAGCACTTTTCCCAACTAGCCTTTTCATAATTGATTCTTTTGTAAAATTATCACTAACTAAGCCAGGATGCCTTTCAGAGATAAATTTTGTTCCGTCAAATGTGACAATTCCTGCTGCCTCTTGACCTCTATGTTGGAGTGCGTGAAGCCCAAGAGCCGTCAAAGCAGCAGAGTCTTCGTGACCAAATACTCCAAAAACACCACATTCTTCATGCAACTTATCATCTTCTATAATAGATAAATTATTTTGTTTTTTAATTTTCACCGTTGCCTGACTCAAAATTTTCTGTTTCACTTAATGGCCTTATATTAAATATTTCAAAGTTTTCGGTAAATATTAATGATATTCCTTCAACAACAGGTAATAATTTAGAATTTTTGGTAAATTCAGGATGGGATTCTTTCTCATTAGGCAATAATGTATAAATATAAATTATACATGCAAGAATTAAAATTCTCGTAATCCCAAATACAAAACCTAAAAACTTATCTAGATATCCTATTGATGTAGATTTGAAAATCTTCAGTATTGGAATCGATATTATACGCCAAATTATTAAAGTTAAAATAAAGATTAGAGAAATTATTGTTATGTCTCGTAAGACATCGTTAACAATAATGCTTTCTAGAGGTTGAGAAAAAAATGGCATAAAAATCTTAATATTAATAAAAGCTATCACCCAACCTAATAATGCAAGAAATTCTTTAAAAAACCCTTGAAATAAGGCTAAAGTCCCAGAGATTATCATAGAAAAAATTAAAATGAGATCGATTAAGTTATTATCCATGCTTATCCAAATATTGAGTAATATAAATAAGGCTTAATTACATAAATTTCTACATAATTATTTTTAATTTATCGGTCCGTCAGAATATCCGTTAATAAATTGAACAACATAAGGGTTGTCAGTCTTTTCTATTTCATATTTGTCACCTTCCCAAATAATTTTACCTTCATGTAACATATGGATTTTATCCGCAATACTTCTTGCGCTTGCCATGTCATGAGTAATAGTTAAAGAAGTTGCACCAATATCTTTTACTTTCTCAATTATTAATTTGTTTATTATATCAGCATTTATTGGGTCTAGGCCTGTTGTTGGTTCATCAAAAAAAATTACATCGGGTTCAATAGCTATAGCTCGTGCTAAAGCTACTCTTTTTTGCATGCCACCAGATATTTCAGATGGATAAAGATTAGCAATTGTACTATCAAGACCTACTTTTTCTAGGTTTATAATTGCATTATTAAAACAGAATTTTTTCTTTTCTCCTTTCTGTATGTGATAAAAGCTTACATTCTGCCATATTTTTAGACTATCAAATAATGCCCCACCTTGGAAAAGCATTCCTATCTTTGTTTTGTTTGGAGTTATATAGTCTCCATTTTCAAAAATAGTTTTATTGTTTATTTCTATTTTTCCATTGTCTGGAATTATGAGCCCTAAAATACATTTTATTAATACTGATTTACCTGTTCCTGAACCTCCAATTATAACTGATGAATTTCCTTTTTCTACATTTAGGTTAAGTCCGTTAAGGACAGTTTTTTTATTAAATGACTTATGTAAATTATTTATATCTATCATTTTAATTAGCAAAAAATAAATTTGTCATAATATAATTTGAGGCAAGAATTAAAACCGAAGAAGAAACAACAGCATTTGTAGTGGCTTTTCCAACTCCTTGAGCACCTCCTTTTGAATTAAAACCCTGATAGCACCCCATGAGAGTGATTAAAAAACCAAAAACAGATGCCTTAATTAAGCCTGATGTAACATCAGATATTTCAAGAAAGTTTATAGTATTTTGTATGTAAACACTTCCATTAAAGTCTAAACTTTGGACTCCTATAAACCACCCTCCCATTATTCCAATAATATCTGCAAATAGTATCAGAATAGGTAGCATGATTATCCCTGATATAATTCGAGGAACTACCAGATAGCTATGTGGTTCAGCAGATAATGTTTTTAATGCATCTATTTGCTCAGTAACTTTCATTGTTCCTATTTCTGCAGCTATGGCAGCTGAAACTCTTCCAGCTACAACTATTCCTCCTAATACTGGTCCTAATTCTCTAGTAATACCAAGAGCAACAATAGATGATACAATCGATTCGGAATTAAATTGATTTCCACCATAATAAATTTGCAATGCTAAGGCTCCACCAGTAAAAAATGAAGTAAGCGCTACAACTGGCAAAGAAAAATAACCAATAAATACAGCTTGATTAATAATATTTCTTAGATACCAACGCCCAAAAAAAGACTTTAATATTCTTAAGAAGAAAATAAAAAACTTTCCTGTTTCGTTAAGAAAGAATACAACAACATTACCTATGCTCGATATAATTCCTATCACTTATTCATATCTTTCTGGTAGATAATTTTCTTTAGCTAAATCAGAAAATTTTGTTAGTTTTTTCTCAAATTGAAGTTGTACATTTGAGGTAGGTCCGTGACGATGTTTTCTAATTAAAACCTCTGCTTTTCCATGAACTTCATCCATTCGTGCTTGCCATGTCGTATGTTGTTCAGTTCCTGGAGGAGGTTGATTGTTTTCTAGATAGTACTCATCTCTGTAAACAAACATAACTATATCGGCATCTTGTTCAATTGCACCAGATTCTCTTAGATCCGATAATTGGGGCCTTTTATCATCTCTTGATTCAACCTGCCTAGATAATTGTGATAGAGCGATTATGGGTATATCTAAATCTTTTGCCAATGACTTTAATCCTTGAGTAATTTCTGCAATCTCTTGGACTCTACTATCTCTGTATCTTCCTGATGATGTAGCAGCTAATTGAATATAATCAACTATTATTAGTCCTAAATCTTGATTTTTTGTAGCTTTTAAAGTTCTTGATAATCGCCTTGCTCTTGTAGACAAAACTCCAATTGGAATAGAGCCACTTTGATCAATATAGAAAGGTACAGATTTAAGATCCTGAATAACACGTGCATAATGCATAAATTGATCTTCTTTTATATTGCCTTTTCTTAATTCGCTCGATTCTATTCCAGATTGTTCCGCAGCTATTCTCGTTGTCAATTGTTCTGCAGACATTTCTAGGGAAAAAAATGCAACAACAGCTCCATCAGTAATTATGTTGCCATTTTTATCTGATTCAACTTCATCACTTTTTAAACTTTCTTCATATTTTTTTGCAATGTTAAACCCTATATTAGTAGCCAAAGCTGTTTTACCCATAGCAGGTCTACCTGCTAGAATTACTAAATCTGACTTTTGTAATCCACCTAAAGCTTTATCAAGATCGTTAAATCCTGTAGATAATCCAGCCAATCCACCTGATGATTGATATGCAGATTCAATTGTATTTAAAGAATCAACTAGAGCATCTTCAAATGGCATAAATCCTTGTTCTGCATCACCTGTTAACTCTATTTGGAATAATTGATTTTCTGTTTCTTCAATTATATCATTTGCTGTTATATCTTCTTGGCTAAGATCATGTGATGAGTATTGAAGATATTCTGCTGTATTAATCAGCTTTCTTCTTAATGCTAGATCATAAATCATTGCAGAATATTCCTCAATGGCAGGACTTGGGGCAGAATTTATGACAAGTTTCTCAAAATATTCTTCATCACCAAATTCTTCATCTGTCTCGAAATATGTTTTTAGAAAAATTAGATTTGCTGTTTTACCTGCTGATAGGGATTTATTAATTCTATCATAGATCTGACCGTGTTGTTTTATGTAAAAATGTTCAGCCTTGAGTTTAGTATTATTACACTTATCAATTAAATCATTATTCCTAATTAAAGCTCCCAAGAGTTGTTGTTCAGCTTCCATATTATAAGGAAGATCGGCAGACTTTTCTTTTGATTGATTGTCTTGATTTATTAGGTAAGGGGTTGAATTACTCATGAATATAACTTATCAGCAAACAAATTTAACCCAAGAAAAAAATCTGTGGATTAATGTGAATATCGGGGTTAAATGGGATAAACTATTAATAAATTTATATTATTTTATTTAGAATATTTTAATTCTTCTTCTTCTTCTTACTCTTCAGTTTCGCTAACATCCTCTGATTTTTCTTCTTTATCAATTTCTTCGTTAACAGATTCTGAATTTTCTTCATTCGTATCTTCCGTTCCAATATTTTCTGGAATTGCACCTTCTTCAAAAACTTCTTCAAGATCAATCGTTTCTTCTAAAGTTGTAGCCTCATCTTCAATATTAATTTCATTTCCTTTAAGTAATGATTTGGCTTCAGATTCAGTTCTTGAAACTATTAAAGCTATGGTAGCTTGTACTTCGGGGTGTAATTTAATAACTACATTATGAATTCCTAAAGTTTTAATGGGTTTATCCAATTTAATTTGATTTTTTTCGACAATAAAACCATTATCATCTAATGAGTTCTTAATGTCATTGTTACTTACGGAACCATAAAGCTGACCAGTTTCACCAGCTTGCCTAATAATAATAAGATTAAAATTATCCAATTTGTCTAAGATTTTTTCTGCCTCTTGTTTTTGTTCAAGGTTAATAGCTTCTAATTGAACCTTTTCTTTCTCGAAATATTCTAAATTATTTTCTGAAGCTCTTAGGGCTTTTTTTTGAGGAAGTAAATAATTTCTGGCAAAGCCATCTTTGACTTTAACAACATCACCCATTTGGCCTAATTTTTCTATGCGTTCTAATAATATTACTTCCATGATCAATCCATTTTATATGGTAGTAATGCCATAAATCTTGCTCTTTTAACAGCTTGTGATAACTCTCTTTGTTTTTTTGAGGAAACAGATGTCACTCTACTTGGAATAATTTTTCCTCTTTCGGATAAATATTTTTTTAATAATTTAATATCCTTATAATCAATTTTAGGTGCATTTTTTCCAGATAGGGGGCATGATTTTTTTCTTTTTAGAAAAGGACTTCTTAGAGGAATTTGAGTTATATCAGGTAGAAAATTTTTCATTGTTTTACTCTAAATTAATACACATCTTTTTTTTCGGAAGATTTTAACATAACAGATGGTTCATCAGAAATTTCGCTTGTCTTAATAGTTATATAACGAAGAATATCTTCATTAAGCTTTTGAACTCTCTCAATTTCCTTTATTGTGTCATTATTACCATCAATTCTTAAAAGTGAGTAATGTCCTTTCTCGCTCTTATTTATTTTATAGGCTAATCTTCGTAAGCCCCAATATTCTGTATAAATGGTTTTTCCGCCTTCATTAGATACAATTTTTTTTATATCCTCTACTACATTTTCTACTTGTTGTGGAGCAACTTCTGGCCTAGCTATAAATACATGCTCGTAATACGACATACTTCCTCTTTTGTTAGTTAATTTATTATCTCTAAAAACTAAATTAAAGCATTGATTTACTGTATTAGAGATAAATTTGCAAGCTTGTAATTAAGTTCTGTGTTATTCATTATTGTGTTTTTTGGAGTTTTTAATGAAAGCCATAGTATTTCCAGGACAAGGAAGCCAATTTGTTGGTATGGGCAAGGACTTATTTGATAATTTTCCTGAAACAAAAATAATTTTTGAAGAGGTTGATGAAGCATTAAATCAGAAATTATCTGATATAATTTTTAACGGTCCCGACGAAGAATTAATGCTCACAGAAAATACTCAGCCAGCAATAATGTTAATTGGCATGATTATTATTGAAATTTTAAAGAAAAGGAATTTTAAAGTACAAGATTTTGCAGATATAGCAGCTGGTCATTCTTTAGGTGAATACACAGCTTTAGCAGCTCTAGAAGGCTTAACTTTATCTCAAACTGCAAGGTTGCTAAAAATCAGAGGGAAAGCTATGCAAGAATCTTTTCCAAAGAGTAAGGGCGCTATGGCAGCAATAATAGGGCTAAATTTTGATGAAATAGAGGAAGTCCTATCCGAAAAAAAATACAAAAATGTTTGCCAGATTGCTAATGATAATGCTCCTGGACAAGTTGTTATTTCAGGTGAAATAGAGTCTGTTGAAAAAGTTATTGAATCTTTGAAATCTAAAGGGGCAAAAAAAGTTATAAAATTACCTGTTAGTGCGCCTTTTCATTGTGATCTTATGAAGCCTGCAAAAGAAACTATGAGAAATGAATTGGAAAATACAGAATTTGGTGATCTTTTGATCCCTATAATACAAAATGTAAGTTTAGATCTTACAACAGATTCAGATGCCATAAAAGAAAATTTGGTTAAACAGGTTACCGGAACTGTTAGATGGAGAGAGACAATGAATAAATTTGTTGAGCATGGTGTAACTAAGGTTATCGAAATTGGAGCAGGAAATGTGTTAACAAATCTATCTAAAAGAAATGCACCTAACTTGCAAAGAGTTACTCTGAATAGTAAAGAGAGTTTAGAAATTTTTATTGAGGGTATAGATAGTGTTTGATCTAAAAGGAAAGAAGGCATTAATTACTGGCGCAAGCGGTGGGATTGGAAAAGAAATTGCTAAAACTCTTGATGGCTATGGTGCAGAAATTTGTATTTCTGGAAGAAACACAGAAGAGCTAGATTTATTAAACGATACAATTAATCAAGATTGTAAAATTATTACATGTGATTTAACTAAAGATCAGGATATAAAGAATTTAGTAGAAGGGGCTCAAGAAAGCTTAGGCCAAATAGACATTCTTGTTAATAATGCTGGAATAACTAAGGATAATATTTTCTTAAGAATGTCTGATGAAGAGTGGAATCAGGTTCTGCAGGTTAATCTTTACTCAACCTTTAAAATCTTAAAACTTGTTACTAAAGGTATGGTCAAAAGAAAATATGGTAGGATAATCAATATAACTTCCGTTGTAGGTGTAACTGGAGGCCCGGGGCAAGTTAACTATTCATCCTCCAAAGCAGGATTAATAGGGATGACTAAATCATTATCTCAAGAACTTGCAAGCAGAAATATAACAGTTAATTGTATTGCTCCAGGATTTATTGATACTCCAATGACATCAGATCTTGATGAAAATAGAAAAGGAAAAGTTTTGGAATCTATTCCAGCTAATAGATTTGGTTCTCCAAAAGATTTATCTACTGCTATTCTTTTTTTAGCAAGCGAAGAATCAAGTTATATAACTGGTCAAACTATACATATTAATGGCGGTTTATATATGAATTAAATGAGTTAGTTGAATATCTTTTAATGATGTGCTAAAGCGCATATGTTTTAATGAAAATATTCTGTTAACAAAAATAAGAGGGTAAAATGAGTGATACATTAGAAAAAGTTCAGGCAATAGTTGTAGAACACTTGGGTGTAGAAAACAATAAAGTAACTGAGGCAGCAAGTTTTATTGATGATCTTGGGGCAGATAGTTTAGATACCGTAGAATTAGTTATGGCTTTTGAAGAAGAATTTGGTATTGAAATACCCGATGATGCCGCAGAAAGTATTCAAACAGTTGGCGATGCTGTTAACTTTATAAATTCCAACACTTCCTAATTAATACTCTGCAATAATATTAGGATAAAATTTGCGAAGAATTGTAGTTACAGGAATGGGAGCTGTAACACCCTTAGGGGGTGATTTAAACTCTTCCTGGGAAAACCTAATTAACAATAAGTCTGGAGCTAGCTTAATAAGTAAATTTGATACCAATCAGTATCAAGCTAAAGTAGCTTGTGAGGTACCAATTTATAATGAGCAAAAAACAACCCAAAATCTCTTTAATCCTAATGATTGGTTTTCAGATAAAGAACTTAGAAAAATAGATGACTTTATAGTATTTGGCGTTGCTGCTGCCGAAATGGCTCTTTTGGATTCTTCATTATCAAAAAGTGATATAGATCCATATAGGGTTGGAGTAGGTGTTGGTTCTGGCGTTGGTGGTCTTCCAAGTATTGAAAAAGCCTCTTTAATTTTAAAGGAAAAAGGACCCAAACGAGTTAGCCCTTTCTTTATTCCTGGAGCCTTAATTAATTTAGTTGCTGGTCAGATATCAATAAGAAATAATTTAAAGGGCCCTAATTTAGCTTCAGTCACAGCATGTTCTTCAGGAACTCATTCTATTTGTGAGGGTGCTGAAATGATAAAACAAAATAAAGCTGACATTATGGTGGTTGGTGGAGCAGAATCAGCTATTTGTCCTGTTGGAATAGCCGGTTTTGCAGCATGTAAAGCATTAAGTACTAGTTTTAATGATCAACCTAAAAAAGCTTCTAGACCCTATGATAGATTGAGAGATGGATTTGTTATGGGTGAAGGTGCTGGTTTTTTAGTTTTAGAAGAATTAGAGCATGCTCTTTCCAGAGGAGCAAATATTTATGCAGAGTTTAATGGATACGGTGTTTCAGGAGATGCACATCATATTACATCTCCAGCTGAGGATGGTGATGGTGCATATAGATCAATGATAATGGCTATTGAAGATTCTCAAATGGCAGTTGACGATTTTTCATATATCAATGCTCACGGTACCTCTACTCCCAAAGGGGATGAAATTGAATTAAAGGCTGTTGAAAAAGCTTTTTCTGCAAATTTAGATGGCATATCTATGTCTTCCACAAAATCTTCTATAGGGCATCTTTTAGGAGCTGCTGGAGCTGTAGAAGCGATCTTTAGCGTGCTTTCAATTAAAAATAATACTATTCCTGCTACAATAAACCTTGATGATTTATCTATTGATACTAAAATTGATCTTGTGCCACATAAAAGTAAAAGTAAAAATGTTGATGTTGTTTTATCTAACTCATTTGGATTTGGAGGAACAAATGCTTCAGTTGTTTTTTCTACATACAGAGAGAATTAATGGAAATTGATAATAAAAAAACTAATAGAAAAGGATTAATGTTTGTTCTTTCATCTCCATCAGGTGCTGGAAAAACTTCATTATCAAAAAAAATTTTAGAACTTGATGATGAAATATTTCTTTCAGTTTCATATACCACTAGACCATCTAGACCGGGAGAAACTGACGGAAAAGATTATTTTTTTGTTGATAATAAAATTTTCGGCGATATGAGAGATAATAATGAATTTATAGAATATGCAAAGGTTTTTGATTACTATTATGGAACCCCTAGGCAACCGGTTAATGATAAATTAATAAAAGGTAAGGATGTGTTATTTGATATTGATTGGCAAGGAACACAGCAATTAATGAATCAATCTAAAGATGATTTAGTGAAAGTTTTTGTTCTGCCTCCTTCTATCGAAGAATTAGAAAGAAGGCTGAAAGAAAGGAATCAGGATAACGAAGGAACTATTCAGAAAAGAATGTCGAGGGCTTCTGATGAAATGAGTCATTATGCCGAATATGATTACATTTTGGTTAATGAAGATTTTGATAAAACAATCAAGAAAATTTTATCAATCTTACAAGCCGAAAGATTAAAACATCATAGACAGATTAAAACCCAAAAGATTGTTAAAGATTTAAGAAGTTCTTTATGAAGTTATCTTTTCGTAAAGATTAGCGATTCTACAAAAATCTTCAATCTCTATATTTTCTGCTCTTTCAGAAGGGTTGATTTTTGCTAAATCCAACAAATTATTTGTATCTATGTTGAGTTGATCTAAATTATTTTTAATAGTTTTTCTTTTATGGCTAAAACTTAATTTTATTATCTTTTCTAAAGTTTCATGTCTTGCATCAGGATATTTCATTAAAGGTGTTATCCTTATTAAGGAAGAGTCCACCTTTGGTTTAGGTATAAATGATGAAGGTTTAACATTAAATATTCTCTCTATTTTATTTTTCCACCCCATTATTACAGAAATTCTTCCATAGTTTTTAGCCCCTTTAACTGCTAAAAGCCTATCTGCAACTTCTTTTTGCACCATCAAAATCATTTCTTTCCAGATCAATCTGTAATTTTCTTTATTCATCTTCAGGATGAATGGAACTGATATATTATAGGGAAGATTGGAGATAATTTTAAAATTATTAATCCTATTTTTATCAAAATTGTAGTCTAAGATATCAGCAAAAATATAACTAAATCTCTTTTCATACTTTTTTTTAATTTCTGATAATTTTTTCTCAAAACTATCATCTTTCTCAATTGATAGGACTAAGTTTGCTCCTTTCATTAACATCAATTCAGTTAAAATTGCAGGTCCAGGACCAACCTCAAGTATGTTTTCCCCTTTTATTTTTGCTTCTTTAATTATTGATTCGATAATATTTTTGTCATGAAGAAAATTCTGGCCTAATTTCTTTTTTGGCCGAAAATCATATTCATCCAGGATATTTTTTAAAGAAAGTTTATTGTTGATATTCATTTTTTATTCTTTGATCAGAAATCTTCTTAGCATATTTAATGGCATTAATGAGACTTTGATTATTTGCTTCTTTCTTTCCAACAATATCAAAAGCTGTTCCATGATCTGGAGATGTTCTTACAAAGGGTAGTCCAGCAGTATAATTAATTGATCCATAAAAATCTGATGACTTAATTGGAATTAATGCTTGATCATGGTACATACATAAAATTCCATCTATACCCTTAAGTGCTTCATTATGGAACATGGTGTCCGCAGATTTTGGCCCTTTGATTTTAAGACCTTTTTTTTCTAATTTCTTGATTACAGGTTTAATTATATTGAGCTCTTCTTTACCAAGTTCACCATTCTCTCCATTATGAGGGTTTAGTGAGCTTACTGCAATCTTAGGATCTGAGATACCAAAATCAAATTCAAGAGATCTAAGATATATATTTAATGCTTTATCTAAGCTTTTTTTTGTAATTTTTTTATTTACTTCCGATAAAGGAATATGGGTAGTAAGAGGTGCGACTTTTAATTTCTTATTAAGCATTATCATTAAAGGTTTTCTTTTGGACACTTTACCAAGGTAATCAGTATGTCCTGCATAATTAAACCCATACTTTAATAGAGTCTTCTTCATTATTGGTAAGGTTACTAAACCGGCAACCCTTCTTTTTTTTGCTAATTTTATTGCGGTATTTAAAGATTCTAAGATTGCAGGTACATTTTCAGTATATGATTTCTTAAAACCAAATTTAACATTGTTTTTGATTGGCAAGATATTTATATAATTTTTCTTACAATCATTTACATCATGAATAATATTTATCTTATTTTTTAATTTTAACTCTTTTATGCATTTTATAACCCAAACTGGATTAGATATAAGAAAGAATTTAGGTAGATTTTTTTTACCTACACAATTTAAGATTATTTCGATATTTATACCGCCTGGTTCACCCATAGAAATTGCAATAGGTAAATTTTTTTTTTGTGTCATTATCGATACTCAATAACAGCATCACGCCTTAGATCTCTAAGGTATCTTCTGGACATCATTCCAATTTTTTGAGCATAAATGTTTTCTTCTATAGCTTCTCTAGATATTTGTAGTCCAATGTCATCTTTTCTGTCACAGATTAGAATTACATTGATATTTTCGCCTATAATTCTGGGGCTTAAAGTGTCGCCAGCTTCTTTATTAAGTAATTCGTCACGAAGGTTTTCAGGGAGATCGCTTAATATTCTCTTACCAATATAATTAACTTCCTTTTCATTATATTTATCTGTTAATTTATCAATCCTTTTACATGAAACAAAATCTTTGGAAAAACTTTCAGCTTCCATTTTTTGATCTTTCTCGAATATAACTGAGACAAGGTCATATTGGTTTCTTAAGGGATTCTTTCCTCCCGCCTTAGTTTTATCATTTAGTTTAATTATAAAAAATCCCGCAACAGTATTAATAGGGTTAGAAATTTCATCTTTTTGTAGTTTTCTTAATGAATCTATTATTTCATCATCTAATTGACCTTCTGTGACCCAACCTATGTACCCTCCTTGGCCAGAAGATGCAGTTTGGCTAAATTGCTGAGCTACTGCAGAGAAAGTTGCCCCCGATCTTAACTGTTCTACTAATCTATTAGCAAGAATATTAGCCTCTTGTTCCTCCTGCTCATTTTCATAGCTGATAAAAATTTCTGAAATATCATATTGGTCTTTTCCGATGCTTTCCATTGTTCTGTCATAAACTATAGATACTTCATCTTCGTTAACATTTATGTAAGACCCATATCTTCCTCTTACAATTTTGTTCCACAGTAATTCAGCTTTAATTTGATTAAGTAATGTTTCAGCTTTTACCCCTTGAGAATTTATTTGCTGCAGAATTTCTTGTCCTGACATTTGGTTTCCGTTAGCTATTCTCTCAAGCATAAGATTTACTTCGTCATCTGACGACGGGACATCTAGCTTAATTGCTTCCTGAAGTTGAATTTTTTCATTAACAAGAGATCTTAAGGCTTGTGTTTCTAATCTATTTATATTTTCTTGAGTGGGTTTTATTCCTGAAGTTGAAACTATCAACTGGACTCTTTGTTGAACATCATATCTAGATATAACTTCATCATTAACAATTGCTGAAATGGCTTGTATATCTTGAGCAATTAACTTTGAAGGTATGAATATAGAAAATAAGAATAGAAAAACAAATACATTAATATTTTTTGATATTATTTTCATTTTTTATTCCACTCGTTCCCATAGCCTTGTTAATCTTTGAGAACTATTAATATCACCACCACCAAAAGTATATACTTTTAGTTTAACCATAAAAGAGTTTGACGGTTTTAAATCTCTATATTCCGCAAATTTTCTTCTAAACCCTAATTCAAAAGATATACAATCGTCAATGTATACAATTGATAATCTATTTCTAAGTGATTTTTTTGATTCTATATCATATCTAATTGCGCCTTGGATTAACCAGTTCTCATCAATATTTACGAAATTAGCGAATCTTAACTCCTTTTGTTCTTTTAAATTATAGTCCTCTTCATTATCAAGGTGAGCATGTCCAAGTCTAAATCCCCATTTTTTGAATCTCCCTTGAATATCGAATTCCGATCTAATTAGTTTAAGGTCTTTTTCATTTACTCTACCTCTATATGAAATCGTTATATCGCTATTAGGTTTGTAAAAAAGATCAAAAATTATATCTGAAAAGTCTTTTCTGAGCCCACTTCCTGTATATGAGAAATCTAAATTTGAAAACCTATAACTCTGTGCAATTAAAGCCTTTATGATTCTTTTGTTCCAAAAGTGGGATATTTGGAATCCATAATTAATTCTGTTTCCATATTCCCATCTATCAAATCCTTGGATTCGGTTGTTATCAAATATATTGGCTGAGTTTAATTCAAATGCAAGAGAGTCTTCATTTGGAATTTTTTTGAATTCTTTATCGCTAGGCGCCAAGGTAAAATTAATTATAGGCTCAATTATGGTGCTTTGATTTGGAGATACCATTGGATATGTCCATTCAAGAAAGAAACTAGGCAGAATTCTAGCGATATTTTTTTCTTCTCCAAACCTATTAGAGGCTAATAATCTTGAAGAGTTATTAGGTATATATTTTTTTGTCGACCTGTACATATCTCCTCTTAAATTAAGATTGAGGTTTATTAGGCTACCTGATTTATGAATAATATTTCTTTTCCATGAACCTTCCAGAGAAACTCTTTGTGTATTACCATCAGTTTTTCTTACAATATTTGTTGAATTTAGCTTTAGGTTAAAGCTACCGCCTAAGAATTTAGTTTTTGGATCCCAGTTAAAATTTATTATTGGTAATATAATTGGCTCAGAACCTTCTTTTTCAGGAAGCAATAAACTAAAATGTGTAGTCTCTATTTCTATTGAATAATCATCCCATTCTTTTACAATTGATAAAACTGATGTGATATCTGTTCTATCATTTAAATCGAATCTCCTTAAAAAGGTATCATCAGACACAAATGTTCCGTCAAAATTTATTAACCACCCATTTAAAGAAAAATTTCCTTTGGCTGATAATGATCCCCTAAAGTCATATCCGATTGCTTCTGATATTGATGATGGTCTCGGATCGTCTAATGAAGCAACTTCTACATTAGAAATAGAATGATTATTATCATCATATAAATAAACTAATTTCTTTCCTAGTGAGTTAAGTTCTTCTGATGCATTAAAAGGTGAATTAATTACAGATTGCCAATCACTATTAATATTAACTGTTCTTGCCTTAAAGTTATCACTTAAAGACGCCAAAATTCCATATAGATTAATTTCTCCATTATTAAATTTTTGTCTCCACTCATTTTCAAATATAAAAGCACCTTTGGTAACAATCCAAGGAGTAATAGTTAAATCATAGTCTTGTCTTAAATTTATAAAATATGGTGTTTTTAAAACTAGACCAAGGTCTCCAGAACTAACTAATGAAGGCGCTAAAAAACCTGACCTTCTTTTTACTTCAGGACTAGGATGACCTGCTATTGGCACATAAAAAATTGGTATGCCGAATAGTTCAAACCTTGCTCCTTCATATATAATGTTTCCATTAACTTCATCATGAATTATTCTGTTTGCACGAATTTGCCAAGAAACTCTTTTTTGGTTTGATTCACAATTGTTGCAAGGGCTAAAAATTCCTTTTCGAAGAATTGTAGCTTTTCCACCATTTCTTATTGCGTATGCTGAAGTAAGAACTGTACCGTCTTTAGTAGTTATTCTTGGTAATTCAATTATTCCATCATTTAAATTAGATGAAATCTTCATTTTTGAGGCTGTTATTAACCCACCACTACCTTCATTTATTCTAATATTTCCTTCAGCCTCTATAATGTTAGTTGATGGATCTAGTGAAACTTTGTCTGCCTGTAGTTTATATCCCTCCCTAATAATAAGAACCGAACCAGTTGCAAGAATTTTTCCACTATCATTAATATATTCAATTTTATCGGCTTCAAGAACATTTTCATTTTTCAAATTATCTGATTTAACTTCAAAACCTGTGAAGATTACCGAAATAGTAAGTATGATAAAGTAAAGTTTTTTCATAATTTAACTTTCTTCGGTATATAATAAAATTGTTATTGATCCCATTATAGTGATTATTGGTGCAACCCAAGCAGAGAGCAGCGGATTAATAGATCCAGAAGAACCAAACGCTAACGCGACACTTGAAAGTGTATAAGCAGCAAGGCCAATAAATAATCCTCCAAACAATAAAAAATTTATTTTATTTGTTCTAAGAAAATTAACTGAAAATGGCGCTGCTGCCAAAACCATAGAAGCTAGAAAAAAAGGGAAAGAAATCAAACCGTAAAGCCTAGTTTTATGGCGTTGTGAAGCAAATCCAGCTTTTTCAGCAATTGCAATAAATTCTGGTAGTGACCATAGAGATATAGTTTCGGGAGGAGAAAAATTTTCTTGTATTTGATCAGATGATAAATTCGTTTTAATTTTAAAATCCTTGAGATAAAAACTTTTATCATCTTCTTTTATCCAGGTATCAATTAATGACCATTCTCCATTCTGTAAAGTTGCCGAAGCGGCATCAATTCTATTTATTAAATTACCATTTTCATGATGTTTAAAGAAAATAACATCTTCTAGTTTTCCGCCTTTTCTATCCATACCAAGCGAATGAATAATGTAATATGTTTTTTCCTCAAGGTTATCCTCTTTTAGCCAGAGACCATTTTCGGAAAGAGTAATTAAACTAAGTTGACCTCTAATGTTTCTAGCTTCTAATTCTTTGAATCTTTCAGATGATAAAGCAATAAATGGTTGAATAGCTGTTATTAATATCAAGCCGATAAATAAAACAATTATAATAGCCGGCGCAAGAAATTTCCATATTGAGATGCCACTTACTCTAAAGATTACTAATTCTGAATTTTTAGAAAGGATATAAAATGTTGCTAATGATCCAAAAAGAACTATAAAGGGAAATATTTCTAATAACATTTCAGGCAGTTTTAAAAGAGCAAGTTGAAAAGCGAGAACAATATCGCCATTTCCTATTTTAGATATTCTTCTTGCTAGTTCCGCTGTATCAACAATTAAAACAAAAATAACTGAAATTAATAATGTGTAGAAGAGGGTAGTTACATATTTCTTATAAAAATACTTTGTTAATGTTTTGGTTAATTTCATTATTAAGCCTTTTTAAATATCCCAAGATTTTCTTTGAAAAAGGCTAAAACAGAAAATAGACATAAAAAAGGCAATAAATACAATAAGAAGATTCCAAAAGATCCAGATTGAGAAAAGCCCAATAAGAAAAAATCAATAATCTGGAAAGAAAAGCCAATTGAAATGGTAATAATGTTTATTGCTGTAGGGTTTGTTTTGTTTTGTATTTTTCCTATTAGGAAACAAAATGAAAAAACTATAAAGATTAGCGGATGAAATAATTGGGCTAATTTGTGATGACCAACAGCTTTTAGGTTATCTACTCTTTTTTCTGCATATTCATCACCTTTCTTTGGGAATAAGAGTTCATTTAAAAATCTTTGACTAGAATCTAAATTAAATTTCTCGTTTTCGGGCAGAAATTCAGAAAAAAAGTATTCATTTTTTTCAAATTTCACCGTTGTAATTCCTGATGATGGTTTTAAAGAATTCTTATGTTGTATTGTTCCATCAATTAAAATTAATTTTGATTCATTTTCTTTATTAAAGAAAAGACCTTTTTTAGCAGTATAAGTTATTGAATTTTTTGGATCTCTATTATCGTGAACTAATACACCAGTGATAGAATTGTCTAATTCCTTTTCTTTCGCATAAACAGTTAAACCTTTGGCGGGCATAGAGAATAACCCATCTCTTAAAATAGTACTAGAAATGTCATGTTTAAGCTCATGCATTTTTAGTTTTGAATATCTCATACCGGCTGGCGCAAGGAATAAAGATGTAATAGTTAATATTATTGTAACGATAAAACTAAAAAAAATAAAAGGCTTGATAATTCTTGTATTACTTATCCCTGAAGAGAGAAGTATTATTGATTCATTATCTTTTCCCATTGTATTCAAAACAAAAATTGATGAAATAAAGAGGGCTAAAGGCAATATTTGTGAGAGAATATTAGGCATAACTGATACTGTAAGACTCAAGAAAAGTGGAATACTCGCACCCCTGATTATCGCTTCATCAAGCATCCCTAGGACTTGAGTTAACCAAGCAAGAGATAGCATCGCAATACAAACCACAAAAAGTGATATTGTGAGTTTTTTAATTATATATTTATCTATACTTGCCATTGTTGTTAGATTATACACTAGTTAGCATAAAAAGTTATAAAATGGTTATCATGTTAGTTATTTTGGAGAATTAAATGCAAATTAAATTTACTTCTAATTTAGGTCAATTGTCAGAAGTCGTCTTCCTAATTATATCGAATAAAAATGCCCTCAAGAGAATAGGATTACAAGACAATCTATTATCAGAGGCTATAAAAGCTATAGAAAATAAAGGGTTTGGTTTTAATAAAGATGAGATTATTGAAATTAATAATATAAGAGATAAAAAAGTAAAAAGTTTATTTGTTTATGGTTTAGGAAATAAAATACAAAACTTAAATCCAGCCGATTTTGAAAAAATTGGAGGAAAAATTACTCAATTAACAAAATCAAAACGAAAAAAAAATGTAAAAATTTTAATTGATAACAAAATAAGAAAAAATGAAGAATTGCTGAGATTTGGTTATGGATGCATTTTAGGTTCTTATAGGTTTGATAAACATAAAACAAAAAATCTAGTCAAATCCATTCCTCCTTCACTCACTATTCAATCATCAAATGCAACAAAGTTGAATAAAGAATTTATTAGATATAATGCTATAGCCGAAGGAGTATTTTTTACTAGAGATTTAGTAAATGAACCTAGTAATATTTTGTTTCCGAAAGAATACTCGAAGAGAATATCAAAATTAAAAAAATATGGTCTCAAAATTGAAGTTTTTGGAGAAACCAAGATGAAGAAATTAAAAATGGAATCTCTCTTAGGGGTCGGTAGGGGCAGCCAACACGAAAGCCAACTAGTAATAATGCGTTGGGAAGGTGATAAAAGAAAAAATGCTAAACCAGTATGTTTTGTAGGTAAGGGGGTATGTTTCGATTCAGGGGGGATTTCTATTAAGCCTAGTAATAAAATGGAAGAAATGATTGGCGATATGGGTGGTTCAGCAGCTGTGGTTGGAGCCATGCTATCTCTTGCAAAAAGGAAATCTAAGGTTAATGCGGTTGGTGTTGTTGGTCTTGTGGAAAATATGCCTGATGGAAAGGCTCAAAAACCTGGGGATATAGTCAAATCTATGTCAGGCCAAACAATAGAAATACAAAACACAGATGCAGAAGGAAGACTTGTTCTTGCTGATGCGCTTTGGTATGCGCAAAAAAGATTTAATCCTGATGTTATGATAGATTTAGCTACATTAACTGGGGCAATGGTAATATCATTGGGAAATCTGATCTCAGGGTTATTTTCTAACAATGATGAATTATCTAAAAGATTAACTTCTGCCGGAGAGATAAGTGGTGATCAAGTTTGGCGTTTTCCGATAAATGAATCATACAACAAACTTATAAATTCTAAATTTGCTGATATGAAAAATATAGGAATGGGAGGGGCAGGTTCTATTACAGCAGCGCAATTTCTTGAAAGATTTGTTAATGATACCCCTTGGGCCCATATTGATATTGCAGGTACTGCAACAGGAATGCCGAAAAGTACTACGAATACAAGTTGGGCAAGTGGATTCGGTGTACATTTATTAGATACTTTTGTTAAAAAGTTTTATGAGAGCTAAGTGCCTGAATTTATTTTTTATAAAACTGCTCCATTAGAAGTAGAGAAAACACTTTATAGCCTAGTAGATAAAGCTCTAAGAAAAGAATTCAATTCAATTCTAATATTTGAAGATGAAGAAAAACTGCGGTTGGTTGATGAATTTTTGTGGACATATAAGCAAGATTCTTTTTTGCCTCATTTGAAAATCGGTGATGCATTAGATACCGAATTAAATATCCCTATATATTTAACAACAAAAGATGAAAATCCATTTAATGCCAGGATTTTTTTTTCGATAGATGGCTATATTCCCGAAAAAGTAGATGAGTTTGATAGATTGGTTTTTATAGTCGATTCAAATGATAGGTTTTTGAATGATAAATATAAAAACTATTATCTTGAAATTAAGTCAGATTTCAAGGATATAGTTTTTTATAAAAAGAGTGAAGATGGTTTATGGAAAGAAAATAATTTTATGAGGTAAAAATGACTATAGAAAGAACTCTCTCAATTATAAAACCAGATGCAACTAAAAGAAATATTACTGGGAAAATAATATCTTGCTTTGAGGAATCTGGCTTAAATATTATTGCGCAAAAGAAAATTTTGCTAACTAAAGAGCAAGCAGAAGGTTTTTACTCTGTTCATTCTGAAAAACCTTTTTTTCATGATTTAATTACTTTTATGATTTCAGCTCCAATAATTGTTCAAGTTTTAGAGGGCGAAAATGCAATTCTAAAAAATAGAGAAATTATGGGCGCTACTAACCCTGAGGATGCAGTGGAGGGCACAATTAGAAAGCAATTTGCTCTTTCTATAGAAGCAAATTCTGTTCATGGATCTGATTCTATTGAAGCAGCAATTGAAGAAATTAATTATTTCTTTGATGAATCTGAGATCATATAAGGGCTTTATATTGCCAGTCTTCCGTTAATCTCATCTAGTTGATTTATTGCTTCTTTGCTAAAAATGATTTGCTCATCTTTGACTTCAATTAAGTTGTCTGAAAATAATTTCAAACAAACCGGATATAAAATATGTTCAAGCTTAAGAACTTTCTTTGCTAATGTTTCTTCATTATCATCAGATTCCACATTTGTTGACATCTGCCCAATTATTGGACCTTCATCTACACCCGCTCTCACAAGGTGAACTGTACAACCAGATATATTTGATTTTGATTCTAATACTCTTTTATGAACATTCAATCCCTTAAAAGCAGGAAGTAATGAAGGGTGGATGTTAAGTTGTTTATTGAACCAGTTGTTAACAAAATCCTCACTTAAAATTCTCATAAAACCAGCGTTGCAAATAAAATCTATATCGTACTCTTTAAGTTTTTTATTTAATTCATAATCGAAGTCTTCTCTTTTTTCATAAATCTTATGATCAATTACACAAGTCTCTATTTCACAATTTTTTGCAAAAGTAAGACCTGAAGCATTTGTGTTATTAGAAAATACCAATTCTACACTTGCGGAGTTATTATAGGCTTTACATGAATTAACGAGCTTCTCCATATTTGAGCCTCGTCCAGAAATTAGTATAGCAACTCTCATTTATTCATATACTACTTGAGTCTTAGGATTTTCATTATGACTAATTCTTCCAATTAATGATGGATCTTCACCCAAATTTTTTAACTCTTTTAGTAAATTATTGGTTTCTTTTCTATCCACAACTAAAATCATTCCAATACCACAATTAAATGTTTTGAGCATTTCAGATTCTTCTATGTTTCCAGTTTCCTGGAGCCAATTAAAAATTTCTGGTCTTTTCCAGCTATCTTTATATATTTCTGCTTTAATTTTGTTAGAGCTAAAAATTCTCGGTAAATTTTCTGTAATTCCTCCTCCAGTTATATGAGCAATAGCTTTTATTGCATTAGTTTGATTTAGTAAGGAAATGATATTTTTTACATAAATCCTTGTTGGTTTTAATAGTTCTTCGCTAAATGTAATTTCATTAAAAGGGGTTTTGACGTCCAATTGTGTATTTGAAAAATCTAAGATTTTTCTAATTAAAGAAAATCCATTTGAATGAACACCAGATGATTTTAATCCAATAATATTATCACTAACCTTAATTTTTTTTGGAAGTAATTTTTCTCTTTCTACTGCACCAACAGCGAATCCAGCTAAATCAAAATGATTCTTATCATAAAAACCTGGCATTTCCGCGGTTTCTCCACCAATCAATGCGCATTTTGATTGAATGCATCCATCTGCAATACTTCTTATAACTTCTTTGGCAGTTGTTTTTGATAAAATACCTGTAGCAAAATAATCTAAGAAAAAAAGTGGCTGTGCTCCTTGAACTATTAGATCATTAACACACATAGCCACAAGATCAATACCGACTCCACTGAAATCATTACTTTCGATCGCAAGAAGTAATTTTGTTCCAACCCCATCGGTTGAGGATACAAGTAGAGGATCGTTAAATCCTAATTTCATTATATCGAACAATCCACCAAAGCCGCCTATTTCAATGTCGGCGCCTGGTACTTTTGTTTCTCTAATTATAGGTTTGATTTCTTCTACTAGTTGATTGCCTTTTTCAATATCAACTCCTGATGAAGAATAAGTTATTGGATAGTTTTTTTTATTCAAGACTGACCTATTATAAAAGAAATTTATTATTGATAAATATAATTAAACAGTTCACCATTATAATTTATTTTGAGTTATACAATGAATCTTCCAAATATTATAACTATTTCAAGACTCCTATTAACACCTTATATAGTTTGGTTAATTCTTTCTGAAAATTATTTTTTAGGATTCTTATTCTTTGTAATAAGCGGAATCTCAGACGGACTTGATGGTTTAATAGCTAAAAAATTAAATCAAAAAACTTTATTAGGAAGCTACTTAGATCCTATTGCAGATAAATTTCTTATAGTTTCTTCTATAGTTCTTCTTGGCTACAATGGTCATGTACCTATTTGGCTTGTAATAATAATAGTTTCAAGAGATATAGCAATTTTGGGAGCGGTAATTATTTCCTGGATGCTTAATACTAATTTAAAAATTGAACCCTTAATTATAAGTAAAATAAATACTTTTCTTCAAATATTTTATATTACATTAACCTTTGCAACAGTTCTAAATGCTAATTATTTAATAAATTTCCAGAATTTAGCTTTTGTAACAACCACTTATCTAATCGCTTTTACGACAATTTTATCATGGATTTCGTATTTAAGAATTTGGCTCTTAAATATGAATGTTATTAACAATCAATAACAGGTTTATTTGCTATGGAAAAATCTGAACAACTTTATTTTGATATGCCAAATTTAAGATTGCTTGGGATTCAAGATTATATGATTACTAATTCCAACAATTTGGCCTTCGATTTAATTCTAAGGTTATATAAAGATAAAGAAAATATAGGTATTATTTCGGGTCCCCCTTGTTCAGGTAAATCCCATTTATGTGAAATATTATTAGATCTGATGTCGGATAAAAAATGTTTATTAATTGATAGGTTTCAAGATAATTTATTAAAGAAAATAAGTTTTAGCGATCTTATAATTATAGAAAATATAGACACTGTTAGACTTAATAACTCAGAAGAGAATCTTTTTCATGCAATCAATATTGTTAAGCAAAATAAAAAAAAAATGTTATTAACTTCAAGAAATCCAGTTTCTTTAATTGATATTCATCTTAAAGATCTGCGGTCAAGGCTTGATGCAGTTTTTGAGGCGAAGATTCAAGAACCAGATGATAAATTAATGGAATATATAATCGTAAAAATATTTAATGACAGGCAGTTGATCATTACACCGAAAATAGTTAGCTATATAATGAAAAGGCTAGATAGATCATATGAAGGAATTAATAAATTCCTGAATCTAATAGACAATTTCTCACTTGAAAAAGGAAAGAAAATATCTGTTAAACTAATTAGTGAATATTTGGGTTAGTTTATTTATCGCAATCTTCTAATAAAACTTTATCATCTTTCATTTTTATGGCAATTTTACCATTTTTAAAATCTAGAGCCTTTTTTCCAAAAATTTCATATCTCCAACCTTTTAAAGTTTTTATGTTAGCTTTATCATCTAAAATTAATTCTTGAAGGTCGTTCCTATTTGCAATTAACTTTTGTGCGACGCCATATTTTTCTGAAACAGTATCAAGAAGTATTTTTAAAATGGAAACTTTTGAAGATATTCCCATTGGCAATCTTTTTGGCGGTTTAATTTTAGGTAAATCAGATTGTTGCATAGATTTACCATCTTCTACCAATTGTAATATCTCGTTTATATATTCTTTTTTTAAAGACCCTTTTCTATTGAGGGATCTTAAATTATTTAAATCCTTCTCGTTTTTTGGTTGTGATGAGCAAACTTCATAAATGACTTCATCCCTAATTATATTACCTCTTGGAAGATTTCTTTCTTGAGCTTTCTTTTCTCTCCATTTTGATAGCTGAACAAGAATTCCAATTGAATTATTGTTCAAACTTTTAATTTTTAGTCTTTTCCAGGAATCATTTGGGTTTAGGTCATAAGTTGATTTTGATGTTAATATTGTTAGTTCTTCTTTAAGCCAATTTTCCCTATTATTTTTCACAATTTGATCACGAATTATTGGGTAAATATCAAAAAGATAAGTAACATCTGATATTGCATAATTTATCTGTTTCTTACTTAAAGGTCTGTTTGACCAATTAGTAAATCTAGATGTTTTATCAATCTTTTTCTTTAGTATTTGTGACACCAATGCTTCATAACCGATAGAATCTCCAAATCCACATACCATTGCAGCAATTTGAGTATCAAAAATATTTTTAGGTATTTTTTTTGTAAGATTGTAAAAAATTTCTATATCTTGTCTTCCAGAATGAAAAATTTTAATTATTTTTTTGTTATTTAATATTTTAAAGAAGGGATCAAGATTAAGATTCTTTTCTAGAGGATCAATTATTACTTTCTCCTTTCCATCATAAATTTGAATTAGGCAAAGCTTAGGCCAATAAGTTTTTTCCCTAATGAATTCAGTATCAATGGTTAAATGCTTAGCATTATTAAATTGTGAACATAATAATTTTAATTGCTTTGATTCTTTTACATAATGCATTAATGACTTATACAGAATAAAACATTTCTTGTCCTTGACAAATATGTATTAAATTGACCTATTGCAAAAATAAAAAGAGAATAAATTGAATGCACCAATATAGAACACATAATTGTAATGAGTTAAGAGCTGATAATATAGATAATACAGTTAGATTATCCGGTTGGGTTCATAGAAAAAGAGATCATGGCGGCTTATTATTTATTGATTTAAGAGATCACTTTGGTTTAACTCAGCTCGTATTTGATCCAGATAGTGATGCATTTCTAGATGCTGAAAAGGTAAGAAACGAATCAGTAGTAACGGTTAACGGAAAAGTGGTAAAAAGATCGGATGATACTTTTAATAAAGGTTTGCCAACGGGAGAGATTGAGGTTTATGTGGATAGTTTAGAGGTTCTGAGTTCTTCTGACGATCTACCGCTCCCAGTTTTTGGTGAACCGGATTATCCTGAAGAGTTGAGACTCAAATATAGATTTTTGGATTTAAGAAGGGAAACATTACATAAAAATATTATTTTGAGATCAGATATTATTAATTTTATTAGACAAAAAATGATAGAAAATGATTTTCTTGAAATTCAAACTCCAATCATGACAGCTTCAAGCCCTGAAGGGGCGAGGGATTATTTAGTCCCTTCAAGAGTTCATCAAGGAAAATTTTATGCGCTTCCCCAAGCTCCTCAACAATTTAAACAACTTTTAATGACTTCCGGTTTTGATCGTTATTTTCAAATAGCCCCATGCTTTAGGGATGAAGACGCGAGAGCAGACAGATCGCCTGGAGAATTCTACCAATTAGATATTGAAATGAGCTTTGTAAACCAAGAAGATGTCTTTAACACTGTGGAACCTATTTTAAGAGATATATTTGAAAAATTTTCTAAAAATATGAAGGTTAATAAATCTTTTCCTAGGATTACATTTGCTGATTCTATAAAAAAATATGGAACGGATAAGCCTGATCTTCGAGTTCTAATTGAACTTAAAGATATTACAAAAATATTTGTTGATTCTGGATTTAAGATCTTTTCTGAACAGATAGCAAAGGATAACAATATTAAGGTCTGGGCTATTCCATCTAAAACTGGTGGATCAAGAGCCTTTTGCGATAAAATGAATAAGTGGGCAATTGATGAGGGTCAGCCTGGTTTAGGTTATATTTTCTTTAAAGATGGAAAGGGGTCTGGGCCTATAGCAAAGAATATTGGAGAAGAAAAAACTTCAGCAATTAGAGAAGAATTAGATCTTGAAGATGGAGACGCAGTTTTCTTTGTGTGTGGTATTCCGGATAATTTTTTAGAATTTATATCTAGAGCAAGAGTTAAGATTGGAAATGAATTAAATTTAATTAAAAAAGATTGTTTTGAGTTTTGTTGGATAGTTGACTTTCCTATGTTTGAATATAATCAAGATGAGAAAAAAATAGACTTCTCACATAATCCTTTTTCTATGCCGCAAGGGGGGCTCAAGACCCTTGAAAATAGTGACCCTTTAGAAATAAATGCTTATCAATATGATATCGTCTGTAATGGTGTTGAGTTGTCTTCGGGGGCTATAAGAAATCACAGACAAGATATTCTAATAAAAGCCTTCCAAATAGCAGGATATGATATTGAAGAAATAAAAAGCCGATTTGGTGCTATGTTTGAAGCATTTGCTTATGGCGCACCACCGCATGGCGGAATTGCTCCAGGAATTGATAGAATGGTAATGCTTCTAGCTGGCGTTAACAACCTTCGAGAAGTAATAGCTTTTCCAATGAATCAACAAGCTCAAGACCTATTAATGAATGCACCTTCAGAAATAACTAGCGAACAAGCAAAAGAACTGGGAATTAAAATTTTAGAAAAGAAAGATTAAAATATGGGTTTAAAATCATTACTTCTAGAAACTTTTACTTGGTGGAATAATCAAACTTTAGGAACACGAATTTACACTTCCTTTAAAGGAAAAAAAGTAGGTATAGATGAAAAAGGTAATAAGTTTTATGTACATAGAAAAAATAATAAAAAGAGATGGATAATTTATAATGGTTTAATGGACGCATCGAAAGTACCGGCTCTATGGCATGATTGGCTTCATTATAGAACAGATGAAATACCGAATGAAAGTGACAAAAACCCAAATTGGTATAAAATACACGAAGAAAATACAACTGGAACTAATGAGGCTTATAGTCCAGAATTATCAAAAAATAAAGAGCCAGAAATATTAAAAAAGAATTATGAACCTTGGAATCCTGAGTAAATAGAATGAAGTCAAGTGTCTTTGAAACATTTATTGGTGCAATAGTAGTTTTTTTAGCTGTTGTTTTCCTTTTTTATAGTTTTTCTATTACAGACAGTAATACAAATGGAAGTTATAAGATTATCGCCGTTTTTAATCGTATAGATGGTATTCAAAATGGATCAGATGTAAGGTTATCTGGAATTAAAATTGGTACTGTTGCCAGCAGTCTTTTAGATCAAACAACATATGAGGCTGAATTAAATCTTTTGATTGATAATTCAATAAAAATTCCAGATGATAGTTCTGCAAAGATTACAACTGATGGTCTTTTGGGCAATAGCTATGTGTCTATTGAACCAGGGGGAAGTGAAATATATATTGAAGAAAATGGACAAATAATATTCACTCAAGGATCTGTAGATTTAATAGGGTTAGTAGGGCAGACTCTTTTTTCTGTTGAGGAAAATTGATTAATTTTTTTTAGATTTGTAATTTTCTAACCAGTTAATATCATAGTTTCCTTTTAAGAAGTCTTCTTGGTCAATGATTTCTTGAAAAAAGGGTATGGTTGTTTTGATACCTTCAATCACGAATTCGTCTAAAGCTCTTTTAAGTCTTTTTATACAGGATTTCCGATCCTTATCATGTATTATTAGTTTTGCTATTAGGCTATCGTAATAGGGAGAAATTTCTAACCCAGAATAACAATTTGAATCTACCCTTACTCCCGGACCACTAGGAATATGTAAATTAGTTATTTTTCCTGGTGATGGTAAAAAAGTTTCTGGGTCTTCAGCATTTATTCTACATTCAATTGAGTGCCCAAAACTTTTTAGGGAATCTTGATTGGTTGAAAGTTTATATTTTGCAGCGACTAGTATTTGTTCTTTAACTAAGTCAAAATTATAAATCTCTTCCGATATTGGGTGTTCTACTTGTATTCTAGTATTCATTTCCATAAAATAAAAAAGGCCTTCTTCATATAAATATTCCACAGTGCCGGCATTAAAATACCCCATTGATTTTAATGAATTAATAGTTAAATCACATATTTCCTTTCTTTTTTTATCTTCAATAATTTCCGAGGGGGTTTCCTCTATAAGTTTTTGATTTCTTCTTTGAATTGAGCAATCTCTTTCTCCTAAATGAATCATATTGTTATATTCATCACCTATTATTTGTATCTCGATATGTTTTGGATTTTTTAAATATTTTTCTATATAAACCCTTTTGTCATTAAAAGACTTTTCAGCTTCGGAAGATGCTCTTACTAATGATTCCTCTAACTCATCTTCTTTGAATACTTTTACCATGCCTCTCCCTCCACCTCCTGCTGAAGCCTTAATAATAATTGGGTAACCGAGATTATCCGAGATTGTCTTTGCTTCTTTAGTAGTTTGAATTTCTCCTGAAGAACCGGAAATAATAGGAAGACCTAAATTTTTTGCTGATTCTTTAGCTAAAATTTTATCTCCCATCATTTTTATATGTTGTGATCGAGGGCCAATGAATTTAATGTCATGAGCTTCAAGTTTTTCTGCGAAACCATAATTTTCAGATAAAAAACCATACCCCGGATGCACGGCGTCTGCACCAGAAATTTCACAAGCAGAAATAATTGAAGGTATATTCAAGTAAGACTTTAACGAAGGCGGTGGTCCAATACATACACTTTCATCGGCAAGCTTAACATGCATAGCATCTTTATCTGCAGAAGAATAAACAGCTACGGTTTCAATTCCCAATTCTTTACAGGCTCTTAGAATCCTAATAGCTATTTCGCCTCTATTCGCAATTAATATTTTATTGAACATTTACTTTATAATCATTAAAGGATCATCAAATTGAACAGGCTGTTCGTTTTGAACTAAAATATCTTTTACTGTTCCATCTTTTTCAGCAAGTATATCATTCATAGTTTTCATAGCTTCAATTATTAATATTGTTTGTCCTTTTTTTACTTTGTCCCCAACTTTAACGAAAGTATCCATTCCTGGTTCAGGTTGAAGGTAGACTGTTCCTACCATAGGAGAATTTATTGTATCTTCTCCTGCTAAATTTTCTTTCTTTTCTTTAGGCGGTGAATTTTTTATTGAAGGGGCAACATTTAAGGAGTTAGCTATATTCTTATTTTTGGAAACTCTAACTTTTCCAACTTTTTCATTTTGTATTTCAATTTCTGTAATATTTAATTCTTCTATAAGTTCAGATAGCTCTTTTATTGCTTTTCTTTCATCATCACTAATAATTTGATTGTTTTTAGTCAAAATAATTCTCCAATTACTTTAATTTATTTATTATAAATTGAAGTGCAAATTTATAACCATCAATACCTAATCCACTTATTACACCTTCAGCCGATTTTGACACATATGAATTATGGCGAAATTCTTCCCTTTTGTATATATTTGAAATATGAACTTCTACAATTGGAATTTCAGATGCTAGAAGAGCATCATAAAGGGCAATGGATGTGTGTGTATAACCTGCAGGATTGATAATTATACCATCTCCTTGTTTTGAAGATTTATGAACAAGATCAATTAATTCACCTTCATGATTTGTTTGGTGAAGTGAAATTTCAATATTATTTTCATTAGCAATTTCTAAAAGATTAGACTCAATATTTTTTAATGATATATCTCCATATATTTCAGGCTCTCTTTTGCCAAGGAGATTAAGATTAGGTCCATTTAAAATATATATAATTTTTTTTTCTTTCATATTCCCTATTTTTTACGAATCATAAGGTTATCTAACCTTTTGAATTATATAGCGTCAACTTTTGATAAAAAGGATATACTAATTATAGTTTGCTAATAAAAGATTCTTAAAACTAGACTTATCTAATGCCCCAGGAATAATCTCATTTCCTATCAAAAATGTTGGTGTCCCGTTTATCCCTAGTTTATCAGCTATAATATAATTTTCCTCTATATATTTAGTATCTGCTTTATTAATATCATCAATTAATAAGTCTATATCTAATTCTAGTTCTGATGCATAAGATTTTATTGCATTGATATCAATTTTTCCTTGATGCCCAATTAATTTTTGATGCATTTGAAAGTATTTTCCTTGCGAATGAGAAGCTAACGCTGCTTTTGAAGCAATTATAGAGCTGTCGCCTAAAACTGGGAGTTCTACTAGAACTATTTTCAGATTAGAATCTTCAGAAACTAAATCCATAAGATCAGAGAAAACTCTCTTACAATATCCGCAATTATAATCAAAAAATTCAATAACAATTTTTGTTCCTTTTGGATTCCCAATATAAAATTCAGTATTTTCTAAATAAGGTCTAAGTTGATTTACTAGTTTCTTAGTAACTTGCTTGTTGTTGTTTTCTAAAATTAATTCTGCTTTTTTTATAAATCCTTCTATTTGTTCCGGGTTGTTTTCAAGGTATTTATAAATTTCATCAGTCGAATATTTAGTGCCTATTAGAGTATTTGAGAAATATCCTAATAGAATAAACAAAACTATTGCAAAAAAATATAATAATACATCTTTTAGACTGGACATCTTTTTTTCCATTTCTTTTTATTTTCAGAATCTAAAATAATGTCATCCGCTCTCATTAATAAAGGACCAGAATTTTTTAGAAACTTTTTTGATCTTTTTGCATGGAATGACGCCATTTTAACATCTCCGAGAATAAAATATCTTTCGGCAGAATATAAGTCAGCTTTGCCGATATTCCCTAATCTTGCTTCTGCAATAGCAATTTGAAACCATGCATAAGAATTCTTTTTGTCGGATTTTATTACCTCTTTTAATAAGTTATGAGCTTTGATGTCATATTCTCTTTCATCAAGGGCTAAATATGCTGAAGCTAAAGCTACACTTATTAAAGGATGCTCATTTGAGTAAATTAAAGCATTCTCATATGGTTCTATTGATTTAATTATCTGACCTGATTCATAATAAACTTGCCCCTTTAATTCATAAAACCAAGGGTTTTTAGGATATTTTTGTATCAAGTTATTGATCTTTTTTATAGCTTCTTCTGTTAAAGCTTTTTTATAAAGAGCAATTGCTGATGCATAAATTCCATAATCGGATTTGTCGTTTTGAAATTTTCTAATTATATCATCAGGCCTTTTAAGGAAACCCTCTAATTTTGCCCTAATCATATTGTATCTATATAATAATTCTTTGCTATCATTTTGATTGTAGAAGTTAGAATTTATTGCTTGATTTTCTAATGCTCTAATTCTTTGTCTTGATATAGGATGGCTTCTTACTCTAGAGCTTTGATTTCTACTGCTCAAGGCTTCCTGATCAGCAAAATTATACAGAACTTCGATCATGCCTTTAGATGATAATCCTAATTTTTCTAGATATTGAAAAGCAGCCTGATCTGCAGCAGCCTCTTGACCCCTTGAATACTTAGCTACCATTCCTCGTGCAATTTGTTGACTACCTAATAATATTCCTTGTACTGCATCGCTATCACCGCCTGCTACAGCTGCTCCAATACCCAATAGTAGACCAACTATCATAGGTGCCTGTGCTTTTTTTAATGCTATATCAGATCGTGCTAAATGCGCTCCAGCAATATGTCCTGTTTCATGAGCAAGAACACCTCTAAGCATTGAAGGGTCTTCGAATTCCATAATTAAACCTGTATTAACGAAGATCTTTTGACCGCATGTTACAAAGGCATTTACAGCATTGTCATTGAATAAATAAAGATCTACCGAAGAAGATCTCAAATTTGCTGCATTGATTATTGGTGTAGTTATTTCTTCTAGGAACTCTTCTGTCTCAGCATCCCTCGCTATACCACCTGCCTGAAGATATAAGGAATTAAAAAAATTTAATAAAATAAATAAGGCCAAAAAGGTCAAAAATTTAGGTATATTATTTTTTTTTGTCATCAAAATATATTATTTATTCCACCAACCAGTTTTTTTGTTTTTAACTTCTTTTTTATCTTCTATTGGGGCTCCAATATAATTTTCATTCTTTGGAGTTTCAATTTTCTTTTTATTTGAGATATCTTTTTTTTGATCATCATCATTTTCTTTTGTTTCTTTGATTCTGTTTTCCTTCTTATCTTTAATTTTCTTATTTTGAACATTTTTCTTATTTTTTGATGACTCTTTATTATTTGAAGGTTTTTTCTTATTAGTATTTTCTTTAATTTTCTTATTTTTAACATTTTTCTCTTTTGTATTCTTATTCTTTCCAAGAATGTTAGAATTAAGATCATAAGAAGTAATTTTGCATTCTTTTCCCCTAAAGTTATTATCACCAATTAATTTAAATGAAATATTTGTTTCATTTTCTAATTTTGTTAGATCATCTCTCTTGTTGTTTATGATAAAATTTAATATTTCAATTGATATTTCGGCTTCAATTCTTTTAACTCTTTTATCATTTGAAGCTTCACTGATATTTCTAAAAATTTCTAAAGCTATTGATTCTGTGGTTCTAAGAGATCCTTTTCCATCGCAATGTGGGCATATTTCATATGTGTTTTCTTGGATACTAGACCTTATCCTTTGCCTTGACATTTCCAATAACCCAAATGAACTGATTCTACCGACTTGAATTCGAGATCTGTCTAATCTAAGAGATTCTTTTAATTTTTTTTCAATCGTTCTCCTATTTGCAAATTTTTCCATATCAATAAAGTCGATTACAATTAATCCTGCCATATCCCTCAGTTTTAATTGTCTAGCAATTTCTTCAGAAGCTTCAAGGTTCGTTCTTAAGGCTGTATCTTCAATATTATAATCTTTCTTGGATGTTCCTGAATTAACATCTATGGCAACTAGCGCTTCTGTTTGATCTATAACTAATGATCCTCCAGACTTTAGTGGTACATTTTCTGAATAAATTGAATTTAATTGATCTTGAATATTATTTTTCTGAAAAATAGGTTTAGACTCTTTCCACTTTTGCACTTTCTTAGCATGGCTAGGTATCATCATTTTCATTAAATTTTTTGCTAATTTATATTTCTCATCTCCTTGTATGTAAATTTTATCAATATCCTTGGAGTATATATCTCTAAGTGTTCTATGGATTACACTACCATTCTCATAAATTAATGATGGAGCATTTGCAGAAATCGTATCCTTTCTAATTTTATTCCATGATTTAATCAGAAAATTATAATCTTTCTTAATTTCCCCTGCTGTAGTTTTACTTCCTGCTGTTCTAATGATTAAACCCATTTCATCGGATATATTTAATTTGTCTAAAATTGTTTTTAACTTTTTTCTTTCTTTTGAATTATTGATTCTCCTGCTAATTCCTCCACCCCGTAGTGTGTTAGGCATTAAGACACAATACCTTCCGGGTATTGAAATGTATGATGTTGCCGCAGCGCCTTTATTGCCCCTTTCTTCTTTAGATATTTGAATTAATATAATTTGATTTTTCTTTATTACTTCTTGAATCTTGTATTTTATTGTCTCATTCTTTTTTCTATCTGATTCAATTTCCTCTAACTCATCTCCCCCAATATCATCAGGTTGATCAGATGATTTATTATTATCATTTTCTAAAACTTCTTCATCTTTATCTAAATCTTTATTAGTGGTTTTTAATTTCTCTTTATCAGCTGAAGGGATTTGATAATAATCAGGATTAATTTCAGAAAATGGTAAGAAAGCGTTTTTGTTACCACCATAATCAAGGAAAGCGGCTTGAAGCGATGGCTCAACTCTAATTACTTTTGCTAAATATATATTTCCTCTGATTGGTTTTTTATTTTCAAATTCATAATCATAATCTTCCAATCTGTTGTTTTTTGTAATCGCAACCCTTATTTCTTCTTGGTGGACTGCATCTATTAAAATTTCGTTTGTCATTTAAATTATCTCCAAATGCCATTAGATTGAAATCACTTAAAATAGTGATTAAAATATTATTTTCTTTTAAAATAATTGAATAATCCATGGCTTAAATCGTTTTATAGGGAAAAGTATTTTCATAATCCCAAATTTTAAAATTCTTAATTATTAATTAATTAAATAAATATTTAATCATAAAAACGACTCCTTTATATTAAATAAGAAAGCTTTTACAAGCTTCTATTGAAATAATCGCAGAAAATGTGGGTTTTTAATAAATTATTTTTTATATTTTTTTATTTTTGTATCATTTTTGGTGCAGAGATTGCCTTTTCCGAAGAAAAAAATTTAGTCTCGAAAATTCGATTTTCAAATAATGACAATGGTATAAGAATTGTAATAGATGTTGATAATAAATTTAAATATGAGATTAGGCCCTTAAAATCCCCTCCGAGAATTGTAGTAGATTTACACAATGTTGCTTTTGATGATAATTTTTCTTTTCCTAATCCTGTTGGCATTGTGAAAGGAATAAGATTTGCAAATTATAGTTCTGAAATTTCAAGAATAGTTTTTGATTTAAGTGATTCTGGAAATATTCAAAACAGGAGAACTATTAAACAGAGTTCTGGATCAAAAAGGAAACTTAGTTTTGATATAGTTTTAGAAGATAAAATTTCAGGTAATGAATTAAAGAAAGCAAGAAGTAAAAGAAATTATACAAAAAGAAAAACCATAATTTTAGACCCTGGGCATGGTGGAAAGGATCCTGGCACATCATATCCAAGAGAAGTTTCAGAAAAAGATATAGTTTTGAGATTTGCGAGAATTTTGAAAAAGAATCTCTCACGAAATAAGAATTATCGAATTTATTTAACTAGGGAGGACGATCGTTTTGTATCGCTAAAAGATCGGGTTGATTTTGCGAAGAGTAAAAATGCAAATTTGTTTATATCGATTCATGCTGATGCTTCTAGTATTAAAAGTACAAAAGGATTTTCAGTTTATACTTTATCTAACAAAGGTATTGATAGAGAAGCAGAGAAGCTTGCTGCTATTGAAAATAGTTATGTGCCATCAAAAGTTAAGTATCAGGGTAATTATTTGAAGAATGCACTTAATCCTCGAGATTTCTATGATTTCAAAAAGAAATTATCACAAGCACAAGATGATTCTTATGTATTTGCCGGTATACTAATAGACAGAGTTGAAAAAAAATCGGCATTATTAAAAAATCCCAATAGGTATGCAGGATTTGCTGTTCTTAAATCTACTGATTTTCCTAGTGTTTTAGTGGAATTAGGTTTTGTAACAAATGATTATGATAGAAAGAATCTTAGAAGTATTAATTGGCTATCAGGCATTTCTTACCAATTTGTTGATGCCATTAATACTTATTTCTAATAGTATAATTATATGCGTAATGATTTTTTAAAATATATTGATGATATTAAAGAAAATTTAAACCTATTAAGGGGGTATCTTTGACTGGGATGTTTCTTTAGAAAGACTAAGTGATTTAAACCAAATTCTTGAAAAAGGTGATATTTGGGAAAATAAAAAAGAAGCTCAAACCATAATGCAAGAGCACTCCCAATTAGAAAATTCAATCAATAATTATTTAGATTTAAATAATAGTTTAAAAGAAATCATTGAGTTGATTGATTTATATGCCGAAGGTAATGAAGAAGGGGATGATTTTGATGGCGAAATATTATCATCCTTGATAGAACTCTTCGAAAAAGCTCAAATTTCTACAACTGATGCAATGTTATCAGGTGAGGCTGATTCTAATTCAGCGTTTATAGAATTTCATCCTGGCGCAGGCGGAACAGAGAGTCAGGATTGGGCTCAGATGCTTTTGAGAATGTACAGTAAATGGGCAGAAAATAAAGGTTACAAAATTGAATTAATTGAGCAAACAATCGGTGAGGAAGCAGGAATAAAAAGCTCCACTTTAAAAATAATAGGTAAAAATGCTTATGGATGGTTAAAAACAGAATCGGGTATCCATCGTTTAGTTAGAATTTCTCCATTTGATTCCCAAAAAAGAAGGCACACTAGCTTTGCCAGTGTTTGGATATATCCTGAAATTGAAGATGACATTGAAGTAAATTTAAAAGAAACTGATTGTCGTATAGATACTTATAGATCTTCTGGGGCTGGTGGTCAGCATGTTAACACTACAGATAGTGCAGTTAGAATAACTCATCTTCCTACAAATATTGTTGTTCAATGTCAGTCACAAAGGTCACAACATAAAAATAAAAGCACAGCTTTTGCAATGCTAAGAGCTAGATTGTATGAAGTGGAGTTACAAAAAAAGGAAGAAAAAGCTCAAGAAACTTTAGAAAATAAATCAGAAATAGGTTGGGGTCATCAAATTAGATCTTACGTTCTTCAGCCATACCAAATGGTAAAAGATCTCAGAACTAATGTAGAGGAAGGAAATCCACAAGCTGTTCTTGACGGTAAAATAGATAAATTTTTAGCCACTTCTCTCTCAAAAAAGATTACTTAAGTTCTTTAATTTTTTCCAAGACTTCATCAACATGTCCTTTTACCTTAACTTTTTCCCATACGAATATAATTTTTAATTTTTCGTCAATTAGAAATGTTGATCTTTGGATTCCCATATATTTTCTTCCATACATATTTTTTTCAACCCAAACACCAAATTTTTCAAGAATTTTTCCCTCTTCATCTGAAGCTAGCAATATTTTTAAACCTTGTTTGTTTATAAATTTCTTATGCGTTTTTATACTATCTTTTGATATGCCGATAACTTTGGTCTTTAATTTATTAAATTCTTCTATTTTAGCGCTAAAATCTTTCGCTTCGGTAGTGCATCCAGGAGTATTATCTTTTGGATAAAAATATAAAATATGTTTCTTGCCTAATAAATCTTTAGTCTTGATAGTTTTTTCATTTGAAAGGGAAAGAGAAATGGCTGGTAATTTATTACCAATTTTACATTTTTTTTTCATTTTTTTTCCTTATAAATAACAATCTATGAATAATTTACTTAAAAAAATAACTTCTTCATTATCATATATATTTGGTTTGCTAATTTTTAGCACAATATTTCTATTGTATGTTAGTCAATTCGAACCATTGAATCTAAGGCCATTGAGCCCAGTCTTTAATTGGTATATTAATGGTATTTCTTCAGTATATGAAAATTCTAAAATTACATCACTAATTCTAAAAATTGACAATACTAATAATGTAATAACAGTTAATTCAAATCACAAATTTTGGAATCATGAGAATGTTAAATGGGAATTAAACCTTAAAAGCGAAATAAATATCAATTTACGATTTATCAACTATATAGAAAAATTTATAGATTTTAAAATAATCACGGATAGCAGTTACAGTAATGATGATTTTCAAATTAAATACTTTTTCTTTTCAGGTAATTTAAAAGAAATTGAAGATAATTATAATGTTTATATATCAGGTAAAGCAAAAGATTTACCTTTAGATATGATAAAGGATTTATGGCCAAACCATTTAGGAAAAGGAGCTAAAGAATGGACAGTTAGTTCTTTGTACAATGGATTAATTAAGAAATTAGAATTTAATTCATCTTTAGAGATTTCTAAAAAAGGTTATTTTAATAAAGATCCAGAAATTAATCTTTTTTTCCTTTTCAAGGATATTGATACATATTATTTAAAGAATCTTCCTCCTATAACAAAAACAAATGGAGTTGGTTATTTAAATTATGAGTCTTTTAAAATTGTCCTTAATGAAGGAATTATTGAGCTTCCTAATAATTTAAAAATTGATATAAATGATAGTGAATTTAATGCTTTCGATATTAAGAAAAGGCACGGACCTAGCCAGGTAAAAATCTTAGCTAAAGCAAATACCGGAGATTTTTTTTCTTTGCTTAGTCAACATGAGAGAGTATCCAAAATAATTAATTTAAGTCGTGATAATTTATCTGGAAATGGAAGTCTTGATCTTGAGTTTAATTTCCCATTAAAAAAATCTATTAAATTTAATGAAACTGAAACGGATATTAAATTACTATCTGAAAAAATAATTATTTATACTAAAGATTTAAAAGAAAGTGTCATTGGGGATTCATTAGAATTAATCTTGAACAATCATGAAAATAAAGAAGGGGTTTTTTCAGGTGTATTAAAGACCGATGACTTAAAGATAGTAGAATTACCAATTTTTGCTCAAATCCTTGATCTTTCTTTACCGGGTTTGAGTAATATTGGAGATGGAGGAAGGGATATAACATTCAGAAACTCTTTAATCGATCTAGAGCTTTCTTATGGGGGTGTTAATATTATTGAGGCAGTTATGAAGCCAGAAAGTAATTTGCCCGTAATAGGAAATACCCTAGGATTGTCTTTAAGTGGAAAATATTCTTTTGGCGAAAGAAATATTAATTTTGATGGAACAATCGTTCCAATATCTTGGCTAAATAATCTACCCTCTAATGTTCCACTTCTAGGAGAATTATTTTCCGGAAGTAAAGATGGTGAAGGACTTATAGGTGTAAAATTTAGGATTCACAGTGATGAAGATGACAAGAATATAAAGATCGAGACAAATCCTTTGTCAGTTTTAACACCAGGTTTTTTGCAAAGAATTTTTGATTAATTTAACTTAATTATGACACTCCGTTTTTTTCCTAAAGAGATTTCTAATTCTCCATTCTTAGTAAAATTATCTATTTTTATTAGATATTTTTCATCTGTTATCAGAGTATTATTTAGCTTTATCGCATTAGATTTAACGAATCTTCGAGCTTCACTATTTGATTTGGCAAGATTTACCTCTTTATTTGAAAGAAGACTTAATAGACCATAACCTTCTTCAAATTTTTTTTTCTTAATGAATATACTCTTTTTACTTGTCCAGTCTGCATCTTTACCATGCACTAATTCGGTAACTTTTGTTGCCAATAATTCCTTACCTTTTTCAATCTCTTCATCTTTTAATTCTTCTATTTCTATAACTTCTTCCAAATTTAAATCAGTAAAAAGTTTTAAGAATTTTCCTACATCTTCATTTTCTGTTTTATCTCTCCAATAGTTCCAGAAATCTCGCGGATGTGTGGAATAAGAATCTGAATCAGAAACGAAATTTAACCAAATAGCCCCATCTTCAGTTTTCCCCATTTTTTGACCGGATGATGTTGTTAATAAAGGTGTTGTAAGTCCATATGTTTCTTTACCTGACAATCTTCTAGTAAGGTCTATTCCGCATATGATATTTCCCCATTGATCAGATCCTCCCATTTGTAAAATACAATTATGTTCTTCGTTTAATTTATAAAAATCATACCCCTGTAAGATCATATAATTAAATTCCAAGAAGGATAAGTTTTGTTCTCTTTCGAGTCTTGTCTTTACTGAATCAAAAGAAAGCATTCTGTTGACAGAAAAATACCCTCCAATTTCTCTTAAAAAATCAATGTAATTAAGCTTTTCTAGCCATTTACTGTTATCGATAATTTTTACATTCTTTAAGTCGATAAATTTTTCAAAAACCTTTTTTATTCCTTCAACATTGTTATCAATTTCTTCAAAAGTTAACATTTTTCTTGATTTATCCTTTAAAGAAGGATCGCCAATTTTACTTGTTGCGCCGCCAATTAAAATTATTGGATCATGACCAAAATCTTGCATTTTCTTTAACAGCAGGATTTGCATTAAAGACCCTATATGGAGATTTGGTGCTGTGCAGTCAAAACCAATATATGCAGTGACTTTTTCCTTTAAAAAAACTTTATCCAGGTTTTCTGGATCACTAACTTGATATACATAACCCCTTTCATTTATATGTTTAAGAAATTCAGATTTATATTGATACATTTTATACCTTAAAAAGATTGTAAACTAATAATCTGGCCCTATTAATCTTGAATCTAAATATTTATTTACTTCATTAATAAGTCTTTCGGTTTTATTTTCAAAGAAATGATTACCACCTATTATATTCTTATAATCAATGTTAATGTTTCTTTGTGTTTGTAATTTTTCAACAAGTCTTAAGATGTCATCTTTTGGCACTACTTTATCATCTTCTCCATGAATAATAATGCCTGAAGAAGGGCATGGCGCAAGAAAATTAAAATCATACATATTTGCTGGTGGAGAAATAGAAATAAATCCTTCTATTTCTGGCCTTCTCATAAGTAACTGCATAGCTATCCAAGCCCCAAATGAATATCCAGCAACCCAACATCCTTTTGAGTCAGATACTTGCGATTGTATCCAATCTAGTGAAGCTGCAGCATCAGATAATTCACCAACACCTTGATCAAATTTACCCTGGCTTTTACCAACACCTCTAAAATTAAATCTTAAAACAGAAAAACCCTTTTTTATAAAGGTATGGTAAAGGTTAAAAATAATTGGGTTATTCATATTTCCGCCAAATTGGGGAAGAGGATGTAAGATTATAGCAACAGGAGATCTTTTATCTTCAACAATATTCATTCTTCCCTCTAATCTTCCTTCGGGACCGCTATATATAACTTCTGGCATAAATTTCTTACCTTTTTCTAAATTAAAATTAACAAATAAGATCAATTAAAACTATTTCTTGACAAATTTAATCAGGAATTATAAATCCTGATTTAAATCATCAATGCTTTCTAACACATACTCAGCATTTTTGTAATAATTTATATCAAGAGGATCAAATGAAACTAACCACTAAAGGAAGATATGCAGTTTTAGCATTAACTGAAATAGCATTATCTGATCGAGACAAACTGACAAAAATTTCAGAAATTTCTAAGTCCCAAAATATTTCTTCAACTTATCTTGAGCAAATATTATCAAACCTAAAAAATAATGGTTTCGTAGAATCGTTAAGGGGTCCTAGTGGCGGTTATAGGCTAGCTATAGATCCTGATAGAATAAAAATGGGGGATGTAATTGAAGCTATTGAAGGAAAAATTTCAGCCAAAGGCTGTATTAATAAAGATGGTTCATGTACTGGAGTTTCTGGAAGATGCTTAAATCATGATTTATGGGATGAGCTTGGAAAGCAGGTTGAACTTTTTTTAGGTCATATTTCTTTAAAAGATATTATTGATAGGAAGGTATTGGGTCGATCAAGAGCTCCACTACCTTTTATGGACTAACTTTTTAATTTTAATTGAGGCTAGGTTGAGCAAAGAAATAAATAAAGCAAAAGAAAAGGAATTTAATGATCCTTATGAATTTGGTTTCGAAACTGAGATTGAATCAGAATTCTCTCCTAAGGGTTTAAATGAATCCGTAATTCGATTTATTTCAGAGAAAAAAGATGAGCCAAAATGGCTTCTAGATTGGCGTATGGAGGCTTATAAACGGTGGCTAAAAATGGACGAGCCTTCTTGGTCAAGCGTTAGATACCCTGCAATAGATTATCAAGATTCCTATTATTTTTCTGCTCCAAAAGAAAATGAGAAGCCTAAAAGTTTAAATGATGTTGATCCAAAACTTATTGATACCTACAATAAATTAGGGATTCCCCTTAAAGAACAAGAATGGCTTGCAGGTGTTGCGGTTGATGCAGTTTTTGATAGCGTTTCTTTGGGAACAACATTTAAAGAAAAGTTAAAAGAAGATGGAGTAATTTTTTCTTCTTTTTCTGAAGCAGTTAAAGAACATCCTAAATTAATAAAAAAATATCTCGGAAGTGTAGTTCCGTATTCCGATAACTTTTTTGCTACATTGAATTCAGCCGTTTTTTCTGATGGAAGTTTTGTTTATGTTCCTCCAGGGGTTAAATGTCCTATGGAGTTATCTACTTATTTTAGAATTAACGCTGCTGGAACAGGGCAATTCGAACGAACATTATTAATCGCCGATGAAGAATCTTATGTTAGTTATTTAGAAGGTTGTACTGCTCCAATGAGAGATGAACATCAACTTCATGCTGCTGTAGTAGAGTTAGTTGCCTTAAAGGGAGCTGAAATAAAATATTCTACCGTCCAAAATTGGTATCCTGGAGATGAAAATGGAAAAGGAGGAGTTTATAATTTCGTTACAAAAAGAGGAGACTGTAGAGGAGATAATTCAAAAATTTCTTGGACTCAAGTTGAAACAGGTTCAGCAATAACCTGGAAGTATCCAAGCTGTATTTTGAAAGGAAACAATTCTTCAGGTGAATTCTATTCCATTGCGGTTTCAAACAATTACCAGCAAGTAGATAGTGGAACAAAAATGTTACATTTAGGCAATAACACAAAAAGTAGAATCATTTCTAAAGGAGTATCAACAGGATCTTCATCAAATACTTACAGGGGACAAGTAAATATTCACCCAAAATCTAAAAACTCTCGTAATTTTACCCAATGCGACTCTCTTTTGTTATCTGAGAATTGTTCTGCAACAACAATCCCATATATTGAATCAAAAAATTTAAACTCAATTATTGAGCATGAAGCTACTTCATCTAAGATTTCAGAGGACCAACTGTTTTATTGCTTACAAAGGGGTTTGAATGAAGAAGAGGCAGTGGCGCTTATAGTAAATGGATTTTGTAAAGAAGTCCTTCAGAAGTTGCCAATGGAATTTGCAGTTGAAGCACAAAAGTTGTTAGAGATTAGTCTTGAAGGAAGCGTTGGATGAGCAAGAATCTATTAGAAATCAGTAATTTATATGTTGAGGCAGAAGGTAAAAAAATCTTAAAAGGTCTCACTTTAAATATACCCGTTGGTGAGGTTCATGCAATAATGGGGCCTAATGGTTCTGGAAAATCTGTTTTATCGAATGTTCTTTCAGGAAAAGAAGATTACAATATTAAGTCAGGAAAAATAAAATTCAGAGGTAAAGACATCACTAAACTTCCTCCTAATGAGATTTCAAATTTAGGATTATTTATGGCCTTCCAATATCCCGTGGAAATACCCGGAGTTACAATTATGAATTTTTTAAAAACAATCCATGAATCAAAGAGAAAAGCAAACGGTCTTGAGCCTCTTAATCCAAAAGAATTCTTAAAACTTGTTAGAGAAAAATCCAATACTCTTGGAATCGATGACGAGGTCTTAAAAAGACAGTTGAATGTTGGTTTTTCTGGAGGAGAGAAGAAACGAAACGAAGCGTTGCAATTATTGGTTTTAGAGCCAGCCCTAACCATTCTTGATGAAACCGACTCAGGTCTTGATGTTGATGCTCTTGATGTGGTTTCTGCAGGAATAAAAGGAATGTTAAACAAAGATAATTCGTTATTGATTATTACACATTACAAAAAACTACTTGATAAAATAAAAGTAAACAAAACCCATATTTTAGTGGATGGACAAATAATTAAATCTGGAAGTTATGAGCTTGCAGAAGAAATAGAAAGAGCTGGTTTCGAGGGTTTAATTAAATGAATAACTTAAGTTATAATAATTTAGAAAAAAATATGAAAAAGAATGATTTCTTGAATTCACAGAGATTAGATAAATATAAAAAATTTTTAGATCTTGGATTACCTAACAAAAGAACAGAAACTTGGAAATATTTTGACTTAAAATCTAATGCAAGAAATCTTTTAGCAAAAGAAGTAAGAGATTCTGACATCTTAATTGAAGATTTAGATATTAATAAAAATAAATACTATGATCTAGAATCTGAAAATACTTCACCAGAAATTTTTTTCAAACTTAATAAATTTATTAAAAACGAATCTGTAATTGATATGAATCTAGCTTGTGCTAGTCAATTGAAGGTTTTGGATATTAAATCTAACCAGAAGAAACCTATTTCAGTCACTATTAAGTGTGAAAATGAACATATTTATTTACCAAGGATACAAATTAATTTAGCTGATGGAGTAAAAGCGAAGATATTATTAAAGAATTTTTCTTCAAATGGATTCACAAATTTATTAATAGAATATTCCCTTGGCACGGGTTCTTTTTTAGAGTTATCTAGATTAAACCAATCTGAGTCATTATTGGTAGAGAGTAATATTATTTATCTTAAAGAAAATTCGAATTTTAATTTGGTTAATTTATCTTTACCAAAAGGGCTATCTAGGTTTCAGGCGTTTTCAAATCATATTGGTAAGAATTCTTTCTGTTCATCCAACACTATATCTATTCCACAACATAATTCTTGTGATGATATTTTGGTAGATAATGTTTTAAAGAAATCTAATTGTGAAAGTAATTCAGGAATAAGGGCTATAGTTGATAATAAATCAACATGTTCTTTTCAATCGCTAATTGATGTTGAAGATTCAGTTACTGGTTCTAAAGCTGAACAAGATTGTAAGGCTTTTCTACTTTCGAAAGATTCCGTGATGAATGCCTTACCAAAAATGAAGATATATAATGATAATGTGGTTTGTAAACATGGGGCGACTGTAGGTAGCCTTGATAAACAAGAAATTTTTTATCTTTGCTCTCGAGGCCTAACAGAAAAAAAGGCTATCAGTCTCTTACTTGAGGGTCACATTAGTTCATATATTGATAAAGATTCAATTTTAAGAAAATATTTACCAGGCGATTTCAGATGAGTTTCGATATTAAAAATACCATAAAAGATTTTCCAATTCTAGAAAGGAAAATACAGGACAATCCTTTAACATATCTTGATAATGCTGCTAGCTCACAAAAACCATTAGAGGTTTTAAATGCAATAAAAGATTTTGAAAGCAATAACTATTCAAATGTTCATAGAGGACTCCATACTCTTTCTGTTTTATCAACGACAGCTTATGAAGAATCCAGAAAAATAATTAAAGATTTTTTGAATGCTGAATTTCCAGAGGAAATTGTTTTTACTATGGGAGGTACCGATAGCATTAATTTAGTGGCTTATTCTTATGCCGGTCAACATTTAAAAGAAAACGATGAGATCATAATCACAACTATGGAACATCACGCAAATATAGTTCCCTGGCATTTCTTGAGAGAAAGAAAAGGAGTTAAGATTAAATGGGTAGATTGTGATAAAAATGGAAACATTCTTTTGGAAGATTTTGAATCTACTATAAACCCTAAAACAAAATTAATTGCTATCACTCAGATGTCCAATGTTTTAGGTTCAACACCCGATGTTAAGGCAATAACAAATATAGCTCACTCTTTTGATATCCCTGTTCTCGTTGATGGATGTCAGGGTGTTGTACATCACAAAACTGATGTACAGGATTTGGACTGTGATTTTTATGTATTTTCTGGACATAAGACTTATGGACCAACCGGTACAGGTGTTTTATATGCTAAAAAGAAATATCTAGAAAAAATGCGACCTTGGAGGGGCGGGGGAGATATGATTAAACATGTCAGTAAAGATAGTATTTCTTACGCGGATTATTCAGAAAAATTTGAAGCTGGAACGCCAAATATTACTGGAGCTATTGGCTTAGGGGTAGCTATTAATTATTTTGAAAGAAAAATTTCTGAAGGTCTTTTTGAGCACGAGAGTAAAATATCTCAATATCTTCATTCTCAATTAAATGAAATTCAAGACATAATTGTATATGGAGAAGAGAACATTGATAGTCCTTTGGTCGCTTTTAATGTTAAGGGCTCTCATCCTCATGATATATCAACAATTATTGATAACTATGGTGTTGCAATCAGAGCCGGTCAGCACTGTTGTGGACCTTTAATGGAACTTTTAGGAATTGATGGAACCGCAAGGGCTTCTATAGCAATGTATACAGATTACAAAGATATTGATAATTTTATAATTGCACTTGAGAAATCTTTATCTTTATTTAAATAACTTTAAATGATGAATTAAAATGATAAGACACGAAGACATAATTGGAGCATTAAAAACGGTTTATGATCCGGAAATACCGGTTGATATTTATGAATTAGGTCTTATTTATGGTATAGAGGAAGAAAAAGATAATGTTAAAGTTAAAATGACTTTAACAGCACCTGGTTGTCCTGTAGCTGAAGAAATGCCTAAATGGGTGGAGGATGCGGTAAGAGGGGTTGAGGGGGTTAAAGATGTTAATGTTGAAATGGTCTTTGATCCACCTTGGGATATGAGTTTAATGTCGGATGAGGCAAGATTAACCCTTAATATGTTTTAATGGATAATATATGAAAAACCTTAGTTCAAAAAGTAGTTTAATTAGCATAACCCCTTCTGCCTTAGACAGATTGCAGGTACTTATTGATAAAGCCCAGGAAGATATAAAAGCTATTAAATTGGGTATAAAAAATGGTGGATGTGCGGGTATGACATATACTATGGATTATGTTGAAAAGCTCTCCGGTACTGATGAAGTTATTGAAATAAATAATATCAATATTATTATTGACAATTCAGCTGTTTTATTTTTGCTAGGCACTGAGCTTGATTACGAAGAAACAAAACTGAATTCAGGATTTGTTTTTAATAACCCCAATCAAACAGATGCTTGTGGATGTGGAGAATCAGTATCTTTAGAAAAGGCAGAAATTCCAGTAGAGCTATTAGAAAATAAGAATTAAAATAAATTATTTTCCTTTAAATTTAGCGTCCCGTTTATCTAAGAATGCTTTAACGCCTTCTTTAAAATCTTCTGAATTACCAGCTTGAAATTGTAATTCTCTTTCCAAGTTAAGCTGTTCTTCATATGTATTATCTGAGCTTTCCCAAAATGCTTTTCTAATTAACTTTAATGACATTGGCCCATTTGATAATTCTTTACTAATTTTTAAAGCCTCATCGATTAAATTTTCTTCATCAACCAGTCTATTTATTAATCCCCATTCGTAGGCTTTTTCGGCAGGAAGTCTTTCTCCCAAAAGTGAAAGTTCTTTTGCGCGTGCATTTCCAACCAATCTTGGTAATAGCCATGTTGAACCACCATCAGGAACGAGTCCTATTCTTCTAAAAGCTTGAAGAAAGAAAGCTGACTTAGAGGCAAGAATTATATCTCCCATTAAAGCAAATGACATTCCTATACCAGCTGCAGCACCATTAACTGCGGTTACAATAGGTATATTCATGTTTCTTAGCCTTCTTAAAATTGGATGATACAAAGTTTCAAGAGCATGACCAGCATCTTGTCTTCCAGAATTAGATCTTTCTGAGCCAGAAGATAAATTTGCACCAGCACAAAAACCTTTGCCTTCACCAGTTATTAAAAGACACTTTATTTCTGAATTTTCTTTTTCAATCTCATTTAGGCATTCCCAGAAACCTTCAAGCATATCTGGTGATACAGCATTTCTAACATCAGGATCATTAAATCTCATGATGCCTATATTATTTTCTACCTCTAAGCTGATTTTATTAAATTCTATCATTATTGCTCCTAAAATTTGTACTAATCATTAAGTTCTTCATACAGATTAGCCTTTTCTCTAATGAATTCAAACCTTAATTCAGGTTTATTGCCCATTAAATTATTAACAATAGTTTTTGAATCGTTTTTCTTATTCTCAGGGTTTATTATACGAAGTAAAGTTCTATTGCCTGGCAGCATAGTTGTTTCTTTTAGCTGTGCTGGCATCATTTCACCCAATCCTTTAAACCTATTAATTTCAATTTTTTTCTCTCCATTTAATTCATTCTTTATTATTTTATCTCTATCATCATCATCTTTTGCATAGAATATTTTTTTTCCTTGTGAAATTTTATATAAAGGAGGTACTGCTAAAAATAGCCTTCCGTTATCAATTATTTCTGGCATTTCTTCGTGAAAAAAAGTAATTAATAATGAGGCTATATGAGCACCATCAACATCAGCATCTGTCATTATGATAATTTTTTCATATCTAAGGTCATTATCATTAAATAAATCACCCGATCCACAACCTAATGCTTGAATAAGATCAGATATTTGTTGATTATCTTGAATTTTTGTCTTTGTAGAATTAGCTACATTTAATACCTTGCCTCTTAATGGTAAAATGGCTTGGAATTGTCTATCTCTAGCCTGTTTTGCTGAACCTCCAGCGCTATCTCCTTCAACAATAAATAATTCGGTACCTTCACTCTTACCTTCTGAACAATCAGCTAATTTTCCAGGTAACCTTAATTTTCTTACGGCGCTTTTTCTTGATGTTTCTTTTTCCTGCTTTTTCTTCAATCTTTCTTCAGTTATTTCACAAAGATATTTCAATAAAATTTCTGATTGCTGTGGTGAGTTTGATAAAAGATTTTCAAATCTATCTCTTATAGTGTTGTCTATGATTTTTTGTATTGATTTATTTGAGAGTTTATCTTTAGTTTGTCCTTGAAATTTGGGTTCAGGTAAAAATACAGAAATAGCACCCACCAAGTTTTTACTTAAATCATCTGAACTGATCTTTTGTGCAATTTTGTTTCCAGTTCTTTCTCCATGAGATTTAATTGCCTTAAGTAAACCATTTTTGAGACCTAATTCATGTGTTCCTCCTTGAGGAGTTGGTACGGTATTACAATAAGAATTTAAAAATGTTTTAGTACCAAGCGACCAGTTGATGGCCCATTCATATGATATATTGTTATTGCCCTTTTCTTTTGTCCCAGAAAAAATCTCCTGCATTAGGGATACTTTTTTATCAACTTCACTATTAATGAGATCAATTAAACCATTAGAAAATTTGAAAATATCTTTATCAGGAATATTTTCTTTTTTTGCTATTTCTTGTTCGCAAGACCATCTAATTTCTACACCGGCAAATAAATACGCCTTTGATTTACTAAAATCATAAAGCCTATTAGCGCTGAAGATATTGTCTTTTCCAAAAATGTCTTCATCAGGTTTAAATCTTATTTTTGTACCCTTTCTATTTGTTTTTTTCTTAATATCTTTTAATTTTGAGGTAGCATCTCCCCTTGAGTATGTTTGATGATATGTTTTTTTATTCCTATAAATCTCTACATCTAAGATTTCTGATAATGCGTTTACAACACTTATACCTACTCCATGCAAACCACCTGAAGTTTGATAAACTTTATTGCTAAATTTTCCTCCTGCATGAAGAGTAGTCATAATAACTTCCAGAGCTGACTTATTCGGAAAGTTTGGGTGAGGGTCAATAGGTATACCTCTTCCATTATCATATACAGAAATGACATTATCTTTTTCATAATGCACTTCAATAAATGATGCATAATTTGCCACAGCCTCATCCATTGCATTATCCATTACTTCTGAAAATAGATGATGCATTGAAGAATTGTCAGTTCCACCAATATACATACCTGGCCTTCTTCTGACCGGTTCTAAACCTTCAAGAACTTCAATAGAAGAGGCATCATATTTTTTTGCTTTTACCATTATTAATATTAAATATTTAATACTATAAAGATTGATTCGAGAAAAAGAAAAAGCCCAACCGATGGAAGGGCTTTTAATTCAATTTAATTTATTGCTGATTATTATTCTGTTAATGTTCCCACGATATGTGTGATAATCTTATAAGGATCAGCATTTGAAGCAGGCCTTCTATCCTCTAAATAACCGTTCCAATTATGTTCAACGGTGTAAATAGGTATACGAATACTTGCACCTCTATCGCTGACACCATAAGAAAATTCAGTAATTTTTTGTGTTTCATGCAATCCAGTAAGTCTTTTATCATTATCTGATCCGTAAGCAGCTATTCCTTCATTATGAACTGCACCAAGTTTTTCACAAAGAGAATTAAATAACTCTTCGGAGCCGTTAGACCTCATTTGTTGATTAGAAAAATTAGTATGCATACCGGATCCATTCCAATCACCTTCTTGTGGTTTAGGATGAAAATTCACACATACATCAAATTCTTCACCAACTTTTTGAAGGAGATATCTACTCATCCACAGATCATCGCCAGCTTTTACACCTTTTCCTAGACATTGATATTCCCATTGGCCCAATGCTACTTCAGCATTTGTTCCGGTTAACTCAATACCTGCTTCAAGGCATGCCTCTAGATGCGCTTCGGAGACATCTCTTCCCTTAACATTAGAGGCTCCTACTCCACAATAATATTCTCCTTGAGGTTTTTCGGGAATTCCTTCTTCCCATCCTAAGATTGATCCATCTGGATTAGTCAAGAAATATTCCTGTTCAAAACCAAACCACCATTCATCACTTACAACTTCAGAGGCAGCATGACGAGTATTTGTTGGGTGAACTTCTCTACCACCAGTTTGTACGGCGCACATAACCAATGAATCGCCAAAAAGAGGATTTTTATATTCTTGTACAGGCTCAAGTATACAATCTGAACCCTGAGTATCAGCTTGTTGTGTTGAGGATCCATCAAATGACCATTCTGGTGGCGTCCTGTCACTTGTGACTTTTACTTTACTTCTAAGAAAAGGCTCCGGCTGATAACCATCTAACCAGACATATTCAAATTTATTCATTCTATTCTCCCTTAAAAAATTGATTTAATTAAATAGCTTCTGAACCAGTTTCGTTGGTTCGAATTCTTATTGCATCTTGAATGTCACTTATGAAAATTTTTCCATCACCTATTTTTCCTGTGTAGGCGGCTTTAACTATAACTTCACATGCTTTTTCACACTTGTCATCATCAACTACTATGTCCAAAACTATTTTAGGCAGAAAATCTACATTATATTCTGCTCCACGATAAAGTTCTGTATGGCCTTTTTGTCTTCCAAATCCTTTAGCTTCAGTTACTGTAACTCCCGAGATGTCTATTTCTTGTAGGGCGTCTCTTACTTCATCAAGTTTAAAAGGTTTAATTATTGCAGTAATTCTTTTCATTTTAATCTCCAAAAAATAATACTATACATAAGCAAAATTTATGCCAAACTAATAATAGAGTTAGCTGTGTTAGGTGTATGTAATATGTGTAATTTGAATATGTGTATGTTTTTCACTTAAAAATCTAATAGGAATTAATTTTTTGTTTGATATTATTTTAATTCTTTTTTGCTTATTAATAAAGGAACACAACAATGGTTAAAAGTAATACCCCAGTTCTAGTAGGTTGCGGTCAAGTAACACAAAAAATAGATAATCCAAAAGATGCAAAAGAACCTTTAGAGTTAATGAATGAATCATCAATTCTAGCAATTGAAGATACAACAGTTAATGATTTAGTTAAAAAAATTGATACTGTTATGACTGTACGTTTTATTTTTGATTCAGGTGGAGGCAGGAGACCACCTTTTAGTATATACTCTAATCCACCAAAGTCACTTGCCGATAGGCTGGGTATTGTTGATGCAAAAACATATTGCGGACCAACTGGTGGAAATACACCTCAATATTTAATTAATATTTTATCAGAGCAAATTACTTCTGGAGAAACCGAAATAGCTTTATTATCAGGAGCAGAATGTTTTTCGACGCAGCGTAAAGCATCAAGGTTAGGAATTAAAACTGGTTGGGGAGAAGATGCAGGGGGAGATCGAATTGATCTTGGTTTTGAGAGAGCCGGCGGAACTGAAAATGAAAGAAAACATGGAATAATTTTTCCTGTCAGTGTTTATCCTCTTTTTGAAAACGCAATTCGAGAAAAAAAAGACCACTCAATTGAACAGCATCTTGATTATTTAGGTAAGATGTTTGAACCATTTACGAAGGTTGCTAGTAATCATCCCAATGCGTGGTTTCCAACTTTTCGTAGTGCTGAGGAAATATCTAAAGTCAGTGAAAATAATAGATTCATTGGATTTCCTTATACAAAATATATGAATGCTATAATGGAAGTAGATCAAAGTGCTTCAATAATTATTATGAGCGAAGAAAAGGCAAATGAATTTTCTATTCCAGAAAATAAAAGAGTTTATCTTCATGGTTGCGCAGATATTAATGAAGTCTGGAATGTAACTGAAAGACCAGAATTACACTCTTCTAAAGCAATAAGATTAATGGGCAAAAAAGCTCTAGAAATGGCAAATTGGAATATAGATGATATAGATCTTTTTGATTTATATTCTTGTTTTCCAAGTATGGTCGAATTAGGAAGAGAAGCACTAGAAATACCATCAAACACGAAGATACCTTTAACAGTAACAGGCGGGCTACCTTATTTTGGAGGTGCTGGGAATAATTATGTTACACACTCTGTTGCCACAATGATGGAAGAGTTAAGAAAAAATAACAACTTGAAAGGACTATGCACATCTAATGGATGGTACGCAACAAAGCATGGGATTGGGCTATATTCTTGTACTCCTTTTGAGGGTGATTGGGTAAGAGAACAACCATCAGAATATCAAAAAGTTATAGATGAATTAGAAAGGCCTGAAGTAGATGAATCTCCGAATGGAAAAGGAACTATAGAAACTTATACTGTAGCTAATGGTAGAGAAGGGCCGCAAATGGGGATAGTAATTGGGCGTTTAAAGCAAAATAATAATAGGTTTATTGCAATTGCAACTGACGATAAAACTCTTGGAACAATGATGGATGAAGAATGCCTTAATAGAGATTGTAATGTCTCTAAAAACTCAGATGGGTTAAGTATTTTTTCTCTTGGGTAATGATTAAAGTTTATCTAATTAGGCATGGTGAAGCAATTGATGGATGGACCTCTCTTGATCCTGTTTTAAGCAAAAGAGGAAGAAAGCAAGCGGAAGAATTAAAATTAATTTTGAAAGATAAATTAACGGATAAGATAGATATTATATCTAGCCCTTTATCTAGATGCCAAGAAACAGCAAGTATATCAGTTAAAGAAAGTAAAAAGGAAATAACTATTGATGATGTTTTTAGAGAACTTCCTTCACCTGTTGAATCTCTAGATAGAAGGGTAATATGGTTAAAAAGAGTTTTACCATTAGACTGGGAAGATTTAGAGCAAGATACAGAATCTAAGTTATCAAATATTAATTATCATTTATGGAGAGAAAAAATAATCAGCAAGATTCTTTCTTTCAAAAGTGACACGGTAATATTTACTCATTTTGTTGTTATTAATAATGTTATAGGGAAGATTATGAAATCTACAAAAGTAGTTAATTTCTATCCTGAAAATTGCTCTATAACTGAAATAGGAGTAGAGAATAATAAAATAGAATTAATTAAGTTGGGTAATAGTTCAGTTACTAAGGTTAACTAATGCAAAACATAATATTTAACACTAATGCGTCATATAAATTAGATAAAATTTGTATGAAGAGAGGTGCAACAATTTCTATACTTATGGAGAATGCAGGAAGGATTTCTGCTGAAAAGATTGACCGGGCGATTATACCTTATGTAAAAAACTTTAATAATAATATTTTAATATTATGTGGTTCAGGAAACAACGGGGGAGACGGACTGGTTATAGCAAAATATCTTGAGGAAAAGGGTTATTTGATTGATATTTGCTATCCTTTAGGTGGTTTAAAAAAATTAAGCAAGGTTGTACAGAAGAAGTATAATTCCCTTAATAAAAAACCCAAAAAATTTAATAATATTGATTTAAATAAGTACTCAATAATAGTTGATTCTATTTTTGGAGTTGGTCTTAATAGAAAATTAAACAAAAAAGCATCAAATATTATCAAAAAAATTAACTTACAATCATCCTGCGTAGTTTCAATAGATATAGCGAGCGGAATTAATGGCGATAATGGAAATTTAATGCCAGTTTCGATAGAAGCTGAGCATACTATAACTTTTGCCGCTCCGAAGTTAGGTCATTATTTGTTGCCTGGGAAAGAAAGAAGTGGAAAAATCCATGTTGTATCTATTGGTGAAACTAAAAAGGATGTCCTAAAAGCTAATAAAGGAAATAATATTAGGTTAAATTTACCTGATACATGGATAAAGAGTTTTAAATGGCCATCTATGCAGGATCACAAATACACTCGCGGTCATGTGCTAGTAAAATCTGGTCCTATTTCTTCTACAGGAGCATCAAGACTATCAGCAATTTCTGCGTTAAGAACAGGAGCAGGAGCAGTTACATTAGCTTCTGATAAAGAATCTCTAATTCTAAATGCATCTCATTTAACCTCTACTATGGTTAAAGAAATTAATAATATAGATGAATTCTTTAAATTTGCTTTTGAAAAAAAAATAAATGTTTTGGTTATTGGCCCAGGTTTGGGAGTTAATAAAACAACAAGAGAAATTGTTTTAAGAGCTATTAAGGAAGAATTTTCTCTTGTTTTAGATGCCGATGGAATATCTTCTTTTGAAAAAGATCCAGATGAATTAATTGAGGTGTTAAGAAAAAGAAAAAAAAGGAATAATATTATTTTAACTCCTCATGAAGGAGAGTTCAAAAGAATATTTACTTACAAGAGTATAGAAAAAATTGTAAAAGTAGAAAAAGCGGCAATTGATTCAAATACAACAATTTTATTAAAAGGAAATGATAGTATAGTTGCTTCCCATCTAGGAAAGATTCTTTTATCAGAAAAATCATCTCCCTTCCTTGCTACAGCCGGTTCAGGAGATGTTTTAGCAGGAATTTGCGCAGGCCTGATGGCTCAAGGAATGAAAAGTTTTGAGGCCGCCGCCGCCGCTTCATGGATTCACAATCAAATAGGGATAGTAGGTGGCCCAGGGCTAATAGCCGATGATATGGAGAAAATCTTATCTAAACTAATGCCAAAAATACTTAGAGGTTTATATGAAGTTAGAGATTAGGCACGCTAAAAGTTTAGATCTTAAAGAGATTAATAAAATATATAACTTTTATATCAAAGAAACTCCATACACATTTGATATTAAAGAGAAATCCCTTAAAGAAAAAGAATTATGGTTTAAACAATTTAAAAAAACTGGATCTACTATTTGTATTGTTGCTTCTAAAGAGGGGAAGATTATTGGTTACTCAAGTTCAGTAATTTTTAGGCAGAAAGAAGCATATCGAAATTCTATAGAAAGCAGTGTTTATATCAAAAAAGAGCATATAGGAAAAGGCTATGGAAAATTATTAATGAGTAAGCTCATAGATCTTTTAAAAAAAACAAAAGTAAAAAGAATATATGCTTTAATAACTTATCCAAATAAATCCTCAGTTATCTTACATAAATCTTTGGGATTTAAGAGGGTAGGTAAATTGAATGATGTGGGTTTGAAGTTTGATAAATATTGGAATGTTGAGATTTATGAACTAAAAATTTAATTATTTTATTTTTAATCTAGATATTCCTAATAACTGCTGTTATTAAACTGTTTAAAATTTGCGGGCGTGGTGGAATTGGTAGACACGCAGGTTTTAGGTACCTGTGCCGCAAGGCGTGGGGGTTCGACTCCCTCCGCCCGCACCAAAAAAGGATAATTAATGAAAGTATTAGAAGAAAAAAAATTAAAAGGTTTAAAAAAAGAATTTTTGGTAGAAATTCCTTTTTCAGAACTTAGTAAAGCAAAGCAAGAAAAACTAGAAAGTATCTCTTCTAAAGTAAAGATTGCAGGTTTTAGGCCGGGTAAAGTACCTTTAAGTCATGTAGAGAAATTATATGGGAAAGAAACAATTGTAGAAGTCATTGAAGAAAAAGTTTCTGAAACTTCGGTAAAAATTCTTGAAGAAAAAAATCTAAGACCAGCAGTAAATCCCGATATTAAGTTAGTTGATGATATGGAGAAATCAATTAATGAAGAGAGTGATATTAAATATTCAATGACTTTTGAAGCTCTACCTGAGATTGATTTAATTGATTTCTCTAAAATAAAACTAGATAAGCCAGTAGCAACCCCAAATAAAGAAGATATTGACGAAGCTATAGAATATCTTGCAAAGCAAAATAAAGATTATGTTAAAGCCAAAACTAACCAAAAAGCAAAAGAAGGCGATAAGATGATCTTAAATTACTCTGGGTCAATTGATGGCGAAAAATTTGAAGGTGGGACAGCAGAAAATGCAGAATTGGTTCTTGGTTCCAAAACTTTCATAGATAATTTTGAAGAACAGTTAATAGGCCTAACTGTAAAAAGTAAAAAAATTGTTAAAGTTAAATTTCCTTCTGAATATCCAAATAAAGATTTAGAAGATAAAAATGCAGAATTTGATGTTGAGATAATAGATATTTTAAATCCTATAGATTCAAAAATTAATGATGAATTAGCTAAGAAATTTGGTCAAGAATCACTAAAAGATTTAAAAAACGCTCTAAATGATCAGATAAAAAAAGATTTTGATCAAGCTTCAAAAATGAAACTTAAAGATAGTCTTTTTTTAGAATTAGAAAAGAAACATAAGTTTGAATTGCCTGAGACTCTAGTTAATCAAGAGTATGATCAAATGTGGCATCAATTGGAACATCAATTGGAACATCAAAAAAAGTCTTTAAAGGATCTTGAGGTAGAAGAAAAAGAAATTAAAGCAAACTACAAAGAAATTTCAGAAAGAAGGATTTCGATAGGTTTAATTATTGCTGAAATAGGAAGAAAAAATAAAATAGAATTAGAGGACGGTGATTATAATATTGCGCTTCAGTCGGAGGTTCAGAAATATCAAGGACAAGAACAGCAGATTCTTGATTTTTATAAAAAGAATCCAGATGCTTTAAGAAATTTAACAGCACCAATCTATGAAGAAAAAGTTGTTGATTTTGTTCTTGAAAAGGCGGTTCTAAAAGATAAAAAAGTTGATAGAAAAGATTTGTTTGGTCAAAACGAGAGTGAAGAAAAAGTGACTAAAGCTAAATCCAATGTAAAAAAGAAGAAATCAGCAAAGAAAAAAACTTAATTTTTTATACGATAAGTTATTGTTTATATTATCTTTTATTTAAAATATTTATTATTTAATATAATAAATTCTTGGCATATTCGTAGAATTAACCCATATATATCCTATGAAAGATAAAAATATACCTCAAAATAATCTTATTCCTATGGTTGTAGAGCAATCTAATAGGGGAGAAAGGGCTTATGATATATATTCTAGGCTTTTAAAGGAACGAATAGTATTCGTAACAGGTCCTATAGAAGATTATATGGCAAGTGTTATTACTGCTCAACTGCTATATTTAGAAGCTGAAAATCCTAAGAAAGAAGTTTCTATGTATATCAACTCTCCTGGAGGAGTTGTTTCATCCGGTTTGGCTATCTATGATACAATGCAATATATTAAACCAGAAGTTTCCACTTTATGTATTGGTCAGGCAGCCTCGATGGGAAGTTTATTGTTAGCCGCAGGAGCAAAGAATAAAAGGTTTGCACTACCAAACTCAAGAATTATGGTACATCAGCCTTCTGGGGGGTTTCAAGGTCAGGCCTCAGATATTGAAAGACATGCCAAGGAAATTATATCTCTTAGAAGCAGATTAAATGAGATATATGTTTCTCATACAGGGAAAGATTTAAAAACAATTGAGAATGCTCTTGATAGAGATACATTTATGACATCCGAAGATGCAAAAAAATTTGGATTAATAGATAAAGTAGTTGAAAAAAGGGAATTAGAAGAAAAATAGTTCTTCTAAAATTTAATAATGAGTAAAATTAGCGACAGCGGTGATTCAAAAAATACACTTTATTGTAGTTTCTGTGGTAAGAGCCAGCATGAAGTTAAAAAACTTATAGCTGGGCCAACAGTTTTCATATGTGATGAATGTGTTGAGCTTTGTATGGATATTATTAAGGAAGAAAATAAAGTTAACGATAGTAAATCTTCTGACAATGTACCTGCTCCCCAAGAGATATTTGAAGTTCTTCAAGATTATGTAATCGGTCAACAAACAGCTAAAAGAGTTTTATCCGTGGCTGTTCACAACCATTATAAAAGACTTGATGATAAAAATAATAAAGATGATGTTGAGCTTGCTAAGTCCAATATTTTACTTCTTGGTCCTACTGGGTGCGGAAAGACACTTCTTGCACAGACTTTAGCAAGAATTTTAGATGTTCCTTTTACCATGGCTGACGCCACAACTTTAACTGAGGCGGGTTATGTTGGCGAAGATGTTGAAAATATAATACTAAAATTACTTCAGGCAGCTGATTACAATGTTGAAAGAGCTCAAAGAGGAATAGTTTATATAGATGAAGTTGATAAAATTACCAGAAAATCAGATAATCCATCCATAACGAGAGATGTTTCTGGTGAAGGTGTTCAACAAGCATTGTTAAAAATAATGGAAGGAACTGTAGCTTCAGTTCCACCTCAGGGCGGAAGAAAGCATCCACAACAAGAATTCTTACAAGTTGATACAACAAATATTTTGTTCATTTGTGGGGGAGCTTTTGACGGTCTAGAAAAAATAATTGGAGATAGAGGTACTGAAAGGTCTTTAGGTTTTGGTGCTGAAGTAAAAGACAAAGATTCCAGAAAAACTGGTGAAATTCTTAAGGATCTTCAACCAGAAGATTTATTAAAATTTGGTTTGATTCCAGAATTCGTAGGAAGATTGCCTGTTTGGGCATCTTTAGAGGATTTAGATGAAGAATCTCTTGTAAGGATTTTAACAGAACCAAAAAATGCTTTAATCAAGCAATACAAGAAACTTTTTGATATGGAGAATGTTGAATTAAAGTTTTCAGATGATGCATTAAGTTCAATAGCTAAAAAAACTATGACTTATGCTACTGGAGCAAGAGGATTACGGTCTGTTATAGAATCTATATTACTTGATACAATGTTTGAAATTCCAAGCACTAAAGGTGTTACAGAAGTAGCTATTTCTGGCGAGGTCGTAGAAGGAAAGGCCAAACCGTTATACATTTATGGCGAAAACAAGGAAGAAAAAGAGCAATCAGCAATTTAATATTTTTTTTAAATAAACCTTGATACTCATAGATTTTATACCAATATAATAATTAATAATGAATTTCTTTGGTTCTCTTTTTAAAAGAATCGAAGGAGAATAAATTAAGGATTAACTATGAAAGAAACTAATAAGATAAATAATATACCTGTTTTACCATTAAGGAACATTGTTGTATTCCCTAATATGATTGTACCTCTATTTGTTGGTAGAGATAAGTCAATAAATGCACTTGAAAAAGTTATGGATAAAGATCAGGAATTATTATTCTTAACTCAAAAGAATTCTGAAGTTGATGACCCTGAAAAAGATGACCTATATAAAATAGGCACTAGGGGAAAAATTCTACAACTACTTAAATTACCAGATGGAACAGTAAAAGTCCTTGTAGAGGGTAAGGATAGGTGTAAGGTTGAAAATATTGAGTTTTTGGAAAATTATATAGATGCAAGGGTTAGTCTTGTTCCTGATCTAGAAGGTAATAAAGAAACAATAAAGGCTTTAGCTCGATCAGTTAAAGTTAAATATGAAAATTATGCAAAAATTAATAATAAAGTTTCTTCTGAGGTCTTAACTTCGGTTAAAGATATAGAAGAAGAAAATAAACTATCAGATACAGTAGCTAGTCAGATTGCTATAAATATTCAGGAAAAGCAAAAAATTCTTGAAGAACCAGATTTAGAGAAAAGACTTAATATGATCCTTACTTATATTGAAGGAGAGCTATCAGTCCTACAGGTCGAAAAGAAAATAAGAAGAAGAGTTAAAAACCAAATGGAAAAAACTCAAAAAGAATACTACCTAAACGAACAAATGAAGGCTATCCAAAAAGAGTTAGAAGATGGTGAAGGAGGGGCTACAGAAGATATTGCCGAATTAATCGATAAGATTAATAAAACAAAGTTATCTAAGGAAGCTAAAGAAAAAGCAGAGAATGAATTAAAAAAACTAAAACAAATGAGCCCTATGTCTGCTGAAGCTACTGTTGTCCGAAATTACCTCGATTGGCTTTTAGATATCCCTTGGGGAAAAAAGAAAAGAATTAAAAAGGATATTAATAAATCACAAGAAATTCTTGATAAAGATCATTATGGTCTAGAAAAAGTCAAAGATAGAATTACTGAGTACCTTGCTGTTCAAAATAGATCTTCAAAAGTCAAGGGGCCAATTCTTTGCTTAGTAGGACCTCCGGGGGTAGGAAAGACATCTTTAGGTAAATCTATAGCAAATGCTACAGGTAGAGAATTCATTAGAATGTCTCTTGGGGGTGTTAGAGATGAAGCCGAGATTAGGGGTCATAGAAGAACTTATATTGGTTCAATGCCTGGAAGAATAATTCAGGCGCTTAAAAAGGTAAAAACTACTAATCCTGTATTTTTATTAGATGAAATTGATAAATTGGGGCAAGATTTTAGAGGTGACCCTGCTTCAGCTCTTCTTGAGGTTCTTGATCCTGAGCAGAATAACACCTTTAATGATCATTATTTAGAAGTTGATTATGATTTATCTCAAGTAATGTTTGTAACTACAGCAAATACTATGAATATTCCTGCACCATTATTGGATAGAATGGAAATAATCAGGATTGCAGGTTATACGGAAGAAGAAAAACTTGAAATTGCTAAAAGGCATTTATTAGAAAAAGTAAAAGGTAATAACGCTCTTGAAGAAAAAGAATTTGATATATCTGATGATGTTATTAGATCAATAATTAGAAATTATACAAGAGAGGCAGGAGTTAGAAGTCTTGAGAGAGAGCTTAATTCTTTAGGAAGAAAAGCAGTTAAAGAAATTTCTCAAAACAAAAGTGATTCGCTAAATGTAAGTTCTGACAATATTTCAGATTATTTGGGTGTTAAAAAATTCAGATATGGGAAAAAAGAAAATGATGATTTAGTTGGTGTTGTAACTGGACTTGCGTGGACAGAAGTCGGTGGAGATATTCTAAATGTTGAGGCAGTGATGGTACCAGGACAAGGTAAGATTCGAACAACAGGAAAACTTGGAGAGGTTATGAAAGAGTCTATAGATGCAGCCTCTTCTTTTGTGAGATCAAGAGCAGTTAGTTATGGAATTGAACCGCCGATTTTCCAGAGAAAAGATATTCATGTTCATGTTCCTGAAGGGGCAACACCAAAGGACGGTCCTTCTGCAGGTGTTGCTATGATTATAGCAATTATCTCTGTAATGGCAGAAATCCCAGTAAAAAATGATGTTGCTATGACTGGTGAAATGACCTTAAGAGGAAGAATTTTACCTATTGGTGGGTTGAAAGAAAAATTATTAGCGGCTCTTAGATCAGGCATCAAAACGGTATTAATTCCTTCAGAAAACGATAGAGAGCTATCTGAGGTTCCTGAAAATATAAAAGAAAAGCTTGATATAAAATTAGTCTCTACAATTGATGAAGCTTTAGAGCTAGCGTTGGTAAAGAAACCTGATGCAATAGATTGGGATGAAGATGCTTGGCTAGCTGAGCAAAAAAAATTATCAGATAATCAATCTAATTTGACTGCTCATTAAAAAAAAGATTCAATTTTTTTTGACCTTGATAGGTGATTGGGAATAAATTCAACTATATTCAACAAACTAAAGAGGGTGAAAATGAATAAAAATGATTTAATTGATGCAATTGCAAGCCGTTCTGGTTTAAGTAAAGCTGATTCAGGAAGAGCACTTGAGGCTTTTTGTGGAGCAGTAACTTCTTCTTTATCAGGCGGTGGTAATGTAAAAATTACTGGTTTTGGAACTTTCTCTGTAAGTCATAGAGCTGCTACAACTGGCAGAAACCCAAGAACAGGTGAAGCTATTCAAATAGCTGCATCAAAAAATGCTAAATTTAAATCTGGTAAGGGTTTAAAAGAAGCTGTTAATAGATAAAAAAACCAAAGACAAAACAGAATTTATTTTATATAGATTAGTGTGAATTGTCTTTGGGCGGTTAGCTCAGCTGGTAGAGCATCTGGTTTACATCCAGAGGGTCGGGAGTTCGAGCCTCTCACCGCCCACCATTGTTCTTAAAAAGGTCTAATATGTGTAGACCTTTTTTAGTTTCAAGGGTTGATTTAAACTTTCTTCCCGCTTAATACTTAATTTGAATGGGGGGTGTAGCTCAGTTGGTTAGAGCGCTGGCCTGTCACGCCAGAGGCCGCGAGTTCGAGTCTCGTCACTCCCGCCATTTTCTTCATTGAAAGATATTAAAAGATTAGTTAGGCTCTATTAGTTAAAAATATATAGGTGCGATATGGCTAATAAAGAAGATCTTAATAGAATTTTAAAATTACAAAAAGATGCCCATTTAAGAGACGGTCCTTTAACAATTGAGAAAAGAAAAGAGTGGATTGATAGATTAATCAATTCAGTAATAAAATATCAAGACGAGATACCTCAAGCTATATCGGATGATTTCAGTCATAGAAGCGTTACTAGTTCTTTATTAACTGATGTAGCTTCATCTATAACATCTTTAAAGATAGCTAAAAGTAATATTAAAAATTGGATGAAACCTTCAAAAAGAAAAGTTTCACCAGCTATTCTCGGTTTATTAGGTGCAAAATTAAGGGTAGAATACCAACCATTAGGTACGGTTGGCCTTATAAGCCCATGGAATTTTCCTGTTGTACTGACATTTGGGCCTTTAGGAAGCATTTTTGCCGCAGGAAACAGAGTTATGATAAAGCCTTCCGAATTCACACCTAAAACTTCCGAATTAATGAAAAAAATGTTCGAGGAAAATTTTTCTGAAGAAGAGGTCGCGGTTGTAACTGGAGGTCCTGAAGTTGGCGCAGATTTTTCTTCACTTCCATTTGATCACTTATTATTTACTGGCGCAACATCAATTGGAAGACATGTTATGAGAGCTGCCTCTGAAAATTTAGTTCCAGTTACATTAGAATTAGGAGGTAAGTCACCAGTTATTTTATCAGAAAGTTGTGATATTGAAGTATCTGCAAAAAGAATAATGGCAGGAAAAACAATGAATGCAGGACAAATTTGTCTAGCGCCAGATTATGTATTATTACCAGAAAATAAACTCGAAGTCTTTATATCTTCTTCACAAAATGCTGTTACTAAAATGTTTCCATCATTAAAAGATAATGATGATTATACATCTTTAATTAACGAAAGACATTATGATCGCTTAAAAAATTATATTGCTGAAGCCAAGCAAAGCGGATGTGAAATTGTAGAGATAAACCCTTCTAATGAAGATTTTGATCAGCAAGAGAATTTTAAGATACCTCCAACATTACTTATTAATCCAAATGATGACCTAAAGGTTATGCAGGAAGAAATATTTGGTCCTATTTTGCCTGTTAAAACATATAAGGATTTTGATGAAACAATCACATATGTAAACAAAAAGGACAGACCTTTAGGCTTATATTATTTTGGTAAAAATAATGATGAACTAAGCACAGTTTTAGATAAAACAACTTCGGGAGGAGTTACAGTCAATGATGTTATTTTTCATGTATCTCAAGATAATGCTCCTTTCGGTGGAGTTGGTCCTTCTGGGATAGGTTCTTATCACGGCGAAGAGGGTTTTAAAAACTTTTCTCATGCAAAAACAATCTTTACTCAAACTAACATGGATAATTTAATAGATGTTTTTAGACCTCCTTATGGTAAAAAAGCTGAAAAAGCTCTTAAAGGTCAAATTAAACCTTAGTTTTAAAGGATTATAATGCCTAAAATAATTAGAAATGGTGTTACTGTTAATTATGAATCTTATGGAGAGGGGTCTACAATTTTTTTAACACATGGCTTTTCTGCAACTTCCAAGATGTGGGATGATCAGATTGAGGAGTTATCGAAACACTTTAATCTTGTTGTCTGGGATATGAGAGGTCATGGTCAAACAGATTACCCTGAGGATCAAAAATTTTATAGTGAAGAAGAAACAATTGAAGATATTTATGCAATATTAAATGATCTAGGGGTTAAAAAAGCTAATATTGGAGGTATGTCTTTAGGCGGATATATGTCTTTGGCTTTTTATTATAAATATCCTGAGATAGTTAATTCATTAATAATCATTGATACTGGACCAGGGTTTAAGAATGCTGACGCGAGAGCGCAATGGAATGATTATGCCTTATCGCAGGCAAAGAAATTTGAAAAAATTGGTTTAGATAGTCTTAAAGGAAAGAGTAAAGAAATGAATCCTGATAATCATAGAAATGCTTCTGGTTTGGTGCATGCTGCTAGAGGGATGTTAACTCAAAAGGATGATAGAATAATTAACGAACTACCAAATATTTCTGTTCCATCGCTTATTATAGTTGGAGAAAATGATAAGCCATTTTTGGCGGCAGCAGATTATATGGAAAAGAAAATTACTAATTCTAAGAAAGTTAAAATTCCTGATGCAGGACATGCTGTTAATATTGACCAACCAAATATTTTTAACAACGAAATCATAAAATTTTTATCATAAAGAAAATTAGTCTACCTTTATTAAGAATTGATTTTAAATTAATTCAATATTTCTACGAATTTACTTGGAAAATTATTAATTATTCTTATATATAACCATGCAATCTCATCATGAATCGTTTATATATGAGTTGCTGTTTCGGGGGTATTAAGGAGAAGTTGGATGGGCTCCATACTAAGTGATTATCTTCCAATATTGATATTTATGTCATTATCAGGATTTGTAGTTGCGGCTCTTTCTTTACCTCCTATTTTATTTGCTCCGAAAAACCCAGATAAAGAAAAACTTTCTCAATATGAGTGTGGTTTTGAGCCCTTTGATGATGCTAGAACAAAATTTGATATCAGATTTTACCTAGTAGCGATACTGTTCATTATTTTTGATCTTGAGGTAGCCTTTCTTTTTCCATGGGCAATTGTTTTTGGTGATCTTGGGGTATTTGGTTTTATCTCGATGATGATCTTTTTAGGAGTTTTAACAATTGGTTTTATATATGAGTGGAAAAAGGGGGCTTTAGAGTGGGATTAATGGTTGAAGAAAATATACAAAAATTATCGGCAGAAATTGACAATAAGGGTTTTTTTGTGACTTCAACAGAGGCCCTTATAAATTGGGCAAGAACTGGCTCTCTACATTGGATGACTTTTGGTTTAGCTTGTTGTGCCATAGAGATGTTTCAAACAAATGGCCCTAGATATGATTTAGAAAGATTTGGTGCTGCACCACGCGGATCTCCAAGACAATCAGATGTAATGATTGTTGCTGGAACATTAACTAATAAAATGGCTCCAGCAATAAGAAAAGTTTATGACCAGATGCCTGAGCCCAGATATGTAATTTCCATGGGTTCTTGTGCTAATGGCGGAGGGTATTATCATTATTCTTATTCTGTTGTTAGGGGGTGTGACAGAATACTACCTGTAGATATTTATGTACCTGGTTGTCCACCAACTGCTGAGGCGTTGATGTATGGTATCCTTCAGTTGCAAAAAAAAATTAGACGAACCGGAACTATCGAAAGATAAAAAGGGGAATTCATGAAAAGATATAAGTCCCCAGATATTTTATCTAAAGAAATTGATAATGTTCCATCTTTACAATCTTTAATTGTTAATAAAGAAATATTTGATACAAATCTTACGCTATTATTAGACCATTCGAATATAAAAGAAGTGTTAAAACTTCTTAAGGAAGAAGAAACCTTTGGTTTTACTCAACTAATTGATTTATGTGGTGTTGATTTACCAGAGGAAGAGAAGAGATTTCAGGTTGTTTATAATCTTCTTTCAATGAAAAATAATTCTAGAATTACACTTAAGGTTTTTACTGATACCAAAAATTCAGTCCCTTCAGTGAAAAAGATTTTTCCATCAGCAGATTGGTATGAGAGAGAGGCTTTTGATTTATTTGGTATTATTTTTGAAGGTCATGATGATTTGAGGAGGCTTTTAACTGATTATGGTTTTGAGGGTCATCCTTTAAGAAAAGATTTCCCATTAACAGGTAATGTAGAAGTTAAATACGATCCTGAGCAAGAAAGAGTAGTTTATGAAAAAGTTAATCTGAAGCAAGAGTTTAGAGATTTTGATTTTGAGAGTGCTTGGAAGGGTTTTAAATATCCTAAAGGTAAAAAATTAGATGAATAAAAAAGAAAATGAGAAATTCAGAATTAATTTTGGTCCTCAACATCCTGCGGCTCACGGTGTTTTAAGATTAATTTTAGATCTTGACGGTGAGGTTGTTGAAAGGGTTGAACCACACATTGGTTTGCTTCATAGGGGTACAGAAAAGTTAATTGAAAATAAGACTTATCTTCAAGCTTTACCTTATTTTGATAGGTTAGATTATGTAGCGCCTATGAACCAAGAACATGCATTTGCTCTTGCAACAGAAAAGTTGCTTAAAATTAATATTCCAATAAGAGCACAACATATAAGAGTTCTTTTTTCAGAAATAGGAAGAATATTAAACCATATGATTAATATTCCTGCACAAGCTATGGATGTTGGAGCCTTAACTCCGACTTTATGGGGTTGGGAAGAAAGAGAAAAATTGATGACATTCTACGAGAGAGCTTGTGGATCTCGTCTACATGCTGCTTATTTTAGAACTGGAGGTGTTCACCAAGATATAGATGATAGTTTAATTGAAGACATTTATGAGTTTTGTGATCCTTTTTTAAAAGTTGTAGATGATTTAGAGAGCTTACTCACTGAAAATAGAATATTTAAGCAAAGAAATGTAGATATAGGGGTAGTTACAAAAAAAGATGTTCTTGATTGGGGCCTTACTGGTGTTATGGCAAGAGGTTCTGGATATAAATGGGATTTAAGAAGAACTCAGCCATACGAGTCCTATGAGGATTACAATTTTTTGATACCTATCGGTAAAAATGGCGATAATTATGATAGATATTTGGTAAGAGTAGAAGAATGCAGACAATCTATATCAATTATAAAGCAAGCCATTGAGAAAATGATCACAGGTCCTATAATTACTGATGATAGAAAAGTAGCGCCACCAAAAAGAGCTGAAATGAAAGTTTCTATGGAGGCGTTAATTCATCACTTTAAATTATATACTGAAGGTTATGATGTAGGTCCTGGTGAAATATACGCTTCTATTGAAGCTCCAAAAGGAGAGTTCGGTGTTTATTTGGTTGCTGATGGATCAAATAAACCTTATAGATGTAAAATTCGTGCACCAGGATTTGCCCATCTTCAAGCCCTTGATTATCTTACTAGAGGTCATTTATTGCCTGATTTATCTGCTGTTTTAGGTTCTTTAGACCTTGTTTTTGGTGAGGTAGATAGATGACTGTAAGAAGATTAGCAGATGATCAAGGTATAGAATTTTCTTTTGATAAAGATGATATGCAGAGTATTGAAACACTAATGGGTAAATATCCAGAGGATAAAAAACAATCTGCAGTAGTTCCTTGTTTGTTTTATGCTCAAAAAAAAGCCGGTGGTTGGTTACCTGAAAAAGCAATTTTGGCTGTCTCAGAATTGTTAGATATGCCCAAAATAAGAGTTTTAGAAATTGCTACATTTTATTCGATGTTTAACTTAGAGCCTAGTGGAGAGCATTTTATACAGGTTTGTGGAACTACTCCATGTTGGTTAAGAGGTTCTGAAAAAGTTAAGAAAGCTTGCGAAGATTATGTGGGGAAACAAAGAGAAGTCTCAAAAGAAGGACTTTGCTGGATTGAGGTGGAATGTTTAGGGGCGTGTGTTAATGCTCCAATGATGCAAATTAATGATAATTATTATGAAGATCTTGATTATGAAAGTACTACAAAAATACTTAAAGCTCTAAAAAAGGGAGAATCAATTAATAAGGGGTCTCAAATTGGTCGTAATTCTTCTGAACCTAACGGAAAAGATTAAATGTTAGATAATAAAAATAAAATTTTTAATAATTTATATGGTTATGAGCCGTGGAATCTTAATGATGCTAAAAAAAGAGGCGACTGGGATAATACAAAAGACTTATTAAGTAGGGGAAGAGATTTTTTAACAGAGCAGATTATATCTTCTGGTCTAAGGGGAAGGGGTGGAGCTGGTTTTTCTACGGGTGTTAAGTGGTCGTTTATGCCAAAAGAACCAACTGATAAAACCCATTATTTAGTAGTAAATGCCGATGAATCAGAACCAGGAACATGTAAGGACAGAGATATAATCAGAAATGAGCCTCATAAATTATTAGAGGGATGTGTAATTGCTTGTGCGGCTATGGGAGCGCAAGTTTGTTATATTTATATAAGGGGTGAATTTATTAACGAGAGATTAATACTTGAGGCCGCATTAGAAGAAGCATATGAAGAAGGTTTTGTTGGTAAAAATTCATGTGGAAGCGATTTTGATGTCGATATTTACATTCATCATGGAGCTGGAGCATATATATGTGGAGAAGAAACAGCTCTACTTGAAAGTTTAGAGGGAAAAAAAGGAATGCCAAGATTAAAGCCTCCTTTTCCAGCTGCTGCAGGACTCTACGGATGCCCAACTACTGTTAATAATGTTGAAAGTATTGCGGTTGTTCCTACTATTTTAAGACGTGGGGCGGAATGGTTTTCTTCCATAGGAAGAGAGAATAATACTGGTACTAAAATATTTTGTATCTCTGGGCATGTAAATAAACCTTGTAATGTTGAAGAAGAAATGGGTATTCCCTTAAAAGAATTAATTGAAAAACATGCAGGGGGTGTTATTGGTGGATGGGACAATCTTTTAGCAGTAATACCAGGGGGCTCCTCAGTCCCAATGATACCAAAAGAAATTTGTGACGAAGTATTAATGGATTTTGATTCGCTTCAATCAGTTCAATCAGGCCTCGGAACAGCTGCAGTTATTGTCATGGATAAATCTACCGATCTCATTAAAGCTATATCAAGAATTTCATATTTTTATAAACATGAAAGTTGTGGACAATGTACTCCTTGTAGAGAAGGAACAGGTTGGTTGTGGGAAATGATGGAGAAGATGGCAAAAGGAGATGCAAAAAAAGAGGATATTGATGTTTTGTTGAGTCTTACAAAAAGGATAGAAGGACATACGATTTGTGCACTAGGAGACGCGGCAGCTTGGCCTATACAGGGATTAATTAGGCATTTCAGACATCATATTGAAGATAGAATTGATACTTATCAGAAAGAAAGTATATAAAAATTATGGTTAGTATACAAATAGATGGGAAAGATTTTGAGGTTGAAGAGGGTTTGGCAATCATTCAAGCATGTGAATTAGCTGGTGTAGAGGTTCCAAGATTTTGTTATCACGAAAAATTATCTGTAGCAGGAAATTGCAGAATGTGTCTTGTAGATGTAGAGGATTCGAGAGGAGTGAGTCCTAAGCCTATTGCTTCATGCGCTATGCAAGTTTCTGAAGGTCTAAAAATTTATACAAAAACTGAACGGGTAAAGAATGCTCAGGAAGGAGCTCTTGAGTTTTTGTTGATGAATCACCCGTTAGATTGTCCAATTTGTGACCAAGGTGGTGAATGCGATCTTCAAGACCAGTCTATGGCTTTCGGATTTGGCTCTAGTCGTTTTGAAGGAGGCAAAAGAGCTGTCGAAAATAAAGATATGGGCCCATTTATTAAGACGGAAATGACTCGATGTATACATTGCACTCGTTGTGTAAGGTTTTCCTCAGAAATTTCTGGCAACGATGAAATTGGATCTATTGGAAGGGGTCACGATATGGAGATTACTACCTATCTCAATAAAGCAGTAGAATCTGAGCTATCAGGAAATGTAATAGATCTATGTCCAGTTGGAGCCCTAACATCAAAGCCATTTGCCTTTACCGCAAGATCTTGGGAATTAAATAAAACGGAAACAATCGATGTGATGGATGCTATGGGTTCAAATATCAGGATAGATTCAAAAGGCCTTAGGGTTATGAGAGTTTTACCTAGGCTAAATGAAGATATTAATGAGGAATGGATTACGGACAAGGCAAGATTTTTTTGGGATGGGCTGTCCCTTCAAAGAATTGATGTACCATACAAAAGAGTAAACGGATCATTAAAGAGTACAACCTGGGAAGACGCAATAAATATTGCTGCTGAAAAATTATCAAAAAGTGGACCGGATAAGATTGCTGCAATATCTGGTGATCTTTCTAATATTGAATCAATTTATGCGCTCAAAAAACTAATGAATAACCTTAATTGTAAAAATATAGATTGTAGACAGGACGGGACAAAAATTTCAGGTTCAAGAGAAAGATGGTTATTTAACACTACTTTTTCTGGAATAGAGGATTCTGATGGCTGTTTAATAATAGGATCTGATTTAAGAAAAGAAGCGCCATTACTAAACTCAAGAATTTTAAGAAAATCACATACCTCTAATTACAAAATTGGCGTTATTGGTTTTGAAAATGATTTAACATATGATTATAATTTTCTTGGAAAGAGTCCATCTATAGTTGAAGACTTACTTAATGAAAAAATTGACTTTTCTAAAGATATAGAATTGATGAAAAACCCATGTATGATTATTGGGCAAGGGGCGCTTTTAGGTTCTCATGGAGAGGATTTTCTTAATTTATGTATTAACCTTGCGCACAAATACAATTTCCTTATTGATGGCTGGAATGGTTTTAATGTTTTACATAATGCAGCTTCAAGGCCCGGGGCAATGAGTATAGGGTTTTTACCTGGTGATCTTGGGAAAAGTACTGAAGAGATTATTAGAAGTTATAACTCTAAGGATCTTGATGTGCTTTACCTTTTAGGTGCAGATGAAATAAAACTAAAAAGCCATAAAGATTGTTTTATCATTTATCAAGGCCATCATGGTGATGAAGGAGCACATAATGCAGATATTATTTTTCCGGCACCTGCATTTTGTGAACAAAATGGCTTATATATGAACACAGAAGGAATAGTTCAAGAATCGATTAGATCCATTTATCCATTAGGTGAGGCAAAAGAAGATTGGGAAATATTTAATCTATTATCAAAAGCCTTAAGTTTTGATCTTGGATATAAAGATCAAAGTGAACTTAGGAATATGATTTTTGAGGAATTTCCATTTATTGATCCTTTTAATATGTCCAGAGAATTACCATTTCCAAAAAAAGTAGATTTTAAAAATATTAGCGGACATGAGTTTAAAGAAGTAATTGAAAATTATTGGACAACTAATTCCGTTGCAAGGGCTTCAAATAATCTTTCAATAAGAAATAATTTTAATAATGAAAATAGTGATGGCTAAGTAATATGGATTATATTCTTTCAATACTATTTATTTTTTTACAATCTTTCCTAGTAATCTTTGCTGTTTTGATGATGGCTTATTTTGGAATATATGGAGAAAGAAAATTATGGGCTGCCGTACAATTAAGAAAAGGTCCTAATATTGTAGGTCCTTTTGGATTGTTACAACCTGTAGCAGATTTTTTAAAATTACTTTTAAAAGAGCCGATAATACCGGATAAAGCTAATAAAATTATATTTGTTATGGCGCCAATTGTAACTTGCTTTGTAGCCTTATCAGCTTGGGCAGTTGTTCCTTTTGCAGATAATTGGGTAGTTGCAGATATAAATGTAGGAATACTGTATATCTTTGCCATATCTTCTCTTGGGGTATATGGAATAATTTTAGGCGGATGGGCATCAAATTCAAAGTATCCTTTTATGGGCGCCATGCGTTCGGCCGCTCAAATGGTTTCTTATGAAGTCTCAATTGGTTTTGTTATAATTACGGTGCTTTTGTGTGTCGGGTCACTTAATTTGACTGATATAGTTCTTGCCCAAAAGAAGGTTTGGTTTTTTATACCTCTTTTTCCTATGTTTTTAATATTTTTCGTTTCAGCTTTAGCTGAGACTAATCGCCCACCTTTTGATTTACCTGAGGCCGAAGCTGAATTAGTGGCGGGTTATCAAGTGGAATATTCTTCCTCCTTCTTTTTGCTTTATTTTCTAGGAGAATTATCAGCAACCTTTTTAATGTGTGCCATGATAACGATTCTTTTCTTAGGCGGTTGGTTACCACCTTTTGACATAGCATTATTTAATTTAGTCCCAGGGGTTGTTTGGTTTATGTTAAAGGTAGCTTTCATTTTCTTTATGTTTGGTATGGTCAAAGCATTAGTTCCAAGATATAGGTATGATCAACTAATGCGTTTAGGTTGGAAAGTTTTTCTTCCAATTTCACTTTTTTGGGTTGTTTTAACTGCAACAGTTTTGTTTGTTTTTGATATTGCCCCATAGGTTTAATATGAAAAAATTTATTTATATATTTAAGAACCTTATTCAATGGGATTTTATTAAAGCATTTATAACTGCGATGAAATATTTTCTTTTTAGGTCAAGGGTTACCATCAATTATCCTTCTGAAAAAGGAAAGCTATCACCAAGATTTAGAGGACAACATGCCCTGAGAAGATATCCTAATGGTGAAGAAAGATGTATTGCTTGTAAATTGTGTGAAGCAGTTTGTCCAGCTCAAGCAATTACAATAGATGCCTCTCCTAGAAATGAAGATGGCATTCGAAAAGCAACAAGATTTGATATCGATATGGTTAAGTGCATATATTGTGGATTGTGCCAAGAAGCTTGTCCAGTAGATGCAATTGTAGAAGGCCCTAATTTTGAATTTGCTACGGAAACCCGTGAAGAATTATTATACACCAAAGAAAAACTTCTCGATAATGGTGATAGGTGGGAAATCTCATTAGTAAGAAATATTGAGAGGGATGCACCCTTTAGGTAGTGATAATTAAATGTTTGCGGCAATTTTATTTTTTCTTTTCTCTTTTATGATTTTAGGCTCTGCGCTACTCGTAATTTCATCAAAAAATCCAGTAAATTCAGTTATTTTTTTAATATTTTCCTTTTTTAATTCTGCAGCTATTTTTTTGATAGCGGGGGCAGAATTTTTAGCTCTAATTATGTTAATTGTTTATGTGGGTGCAGTAGCTGTATTATTTTTATTTGTAGTAATGATGCTTGATCTCAATTATGAAGATGTAAAAATAAAAGCAAAAAGTTATAGGAAGACAGGTTATTTTATA
>JAYZKD010000033.1:0-11183 GCA_036163815.1 Pseudomonadota bacterium
TTGGTGGCTCGATGGATCCGCATATCAAATTATGTGAAGAATTATTTTCTGCTGCAAGAACAGAATTTAAAAATATGGAAAACTTTTATTTTCATAATTGTCTTTATGAATTTGTTTGGAAGGACAACAGGAGGCGTCATTCTGAAAGATTAAATACTTGGGACATCCTTCATAAATACGCATCTGATTATAAAGTAATTTTTGTAGGTGATGCATCAATGAGTCCATACGAGATTACCTACTCTGGTGGAAGCGTAGAGCACTGGAACGAAGAACCTGGTGGCATGTGGTTAGAGAGGATCAATAATATTTATCAGAACGCCATTTGGTTAAACCCTGTTGAAGAAAAACATTGGGAATTTACCCCATCAGCACAGATAATTAATCAAATTTTTTCAGGCAGAATGTTTCCTCTAACACTTGACGGCATTGATAAAGCCATGAAAGAATTGAGTATGAAGAAGTAATAAATGAAAAAATATATTATAACTCTAATATGTATATCTTTTGTGGGTTGTGCAACCAACCTCACAAAAGAAGAAAGATTAGCCTTAGAGGCAAAAATTGATCATGAAGAATGTCTTAGTTTAGGATTTAAAGAAGATACTGATGCTTATGGGGGTTGTAGACTTACACTAAAATCAATTAGAGCTCAGGATCAAACTACTAAGGCTATTAAAAGAAATGGCTTAGATGATAGATTTTGTCGCAGATGGTATTATTGCTAATTAAATTACGCCGAGTTTTTTTCTTAAACTTGTGCTTGATGTCGTATATTGAAAAGTAATTTTCTTATCAGGAAATATATAGTTATGTGCCTTTTGGGACATGAGTGCTGCTTCATGAAAACCACAAAGTATTAATTTTAGTTTTCCCGGATAAGTGTTAATATCGCCAATTGCGAAGATACCATCTTGATTAGTTTCAAATTTTTCTGTGTCTACCTCTATAAGATTTTCATTTAAATTTAAGCCCCAATCAGCTACAGGCCCTAATTTCATTGTTAAACCAAAGAAGGGTAATAAAATTTCACATTTTAGTTTTTTTTCTTCATCATCTTTATTTTTAAACACAATAGATTCTAAAACTCCATCATTACCCACAAGATGCTTAACTTGCCCTAATTCAAAACTTATCAATTCCTTATCAATTAAATGAAAAATTTTATTCACGCTATCTGGTGAAGCCCTAAACTCTTTTCTTCTGTGAATGAGAGTTAAAGAATTAGCTTTATCGTGTAGATCTAAAACCCAATCAAGAGCTGAGTCACCTCCTCCAACTATTACAATATCCTTATCTATAAAACTCTTCTTATCCCTAATAGAATAAAATACGGATTTTTCTTCATATTTATCAATTCCCTCTATTGGTGGTTTTTTTGGTTGAAAGCTACCTCCACCTGCAGCAATAACAATTACTTTGGTAACAAAAGTTTCATTTAAATCTGTTTTTACTTCCCATAAATTTTCATCAATTTTTTTAAGTTCTGTTACAATTCTTGATAAATGAAAAGATGGGTTAAATGGCTCAATCTGCTTAAGAAGTGCCTGAACTAATCCTTCACCAGAAATCTCAGGAATTCCAGGAATATCATAAATTGGTTTGTCTGGGTAAAGTTCAGCACACTGACCACCGGGCTTATCTAAAATATCAATTACATGACATTCAATATCTAATAAACCTAGTTCAAAAACGGAAAAAAGACCGACTGGGCCGGCCCCTATAATTAAACAATCTGTTTCAATATTTTTTGAATTCATAGTTTAAAATTGTTTTTCTGGGAGATTAACCACTATACCATCTAAATCATCAGAAACCTTAATTTGACATGAAAGTCGACTTTGATCAGTTACATCAAATGCAAAATCAAGCATATCTTGTTCCATTTGCTCTGCAGTACCTGTTTTATCTATCCAATTGGCATCAATGTAAACATGACAAGTCGCACAAGCACATGCTCCACCACAATCAGCATCAATACCTGGAACTCCATTCTGAATGGCTACTTCCATCAATGACATTTCGTTTTCAGCATCAATTGTATGCTCAGTTTTATCAAATTCTATAAATGTAACTTTTACCATTAATAAATTTACCTCTTAACTCTAATTCTCTACTATGCTTTTTAACGAATAAATCTAGTTATTTACAAGGATTATTTAAGTCTTTACAACTCTGAATACACAATTTTACTAATAAAAGAAATATAAAATATGAATGAAAAGATGAACAATCTTAATGACCGTCCTTTAAATATTCTTATGCCAAGCTATAGGAGCCATCCTTACACAGGAGGGCAAGGAATATATATGCGACTAGTTACTAAAGCTATGAAAGATTTAGGACATAAGGTTGAGGTTCTCTCTGGACAACCATATCCAATCCTTGATGAAGGAGTTAATTTAACTAAACTCCCATCATTGGATCTATATTCATATGATAATCCTTTAAAGGCTTTTAATTCTGATATTTTAAAGAATAGGATCGACTTATTCGAATGGATAAGTCATCTAACAGGCGGCTTCTCGGAACCTTATACATTTGGTGAGAGAATGGCAAAATGGGCATTAAAAAATTATTCACAATTCGATGTTGTTCATGACAATCAGACTCTTGCCTGGGGACTTCTTAAATTAAAGGATTTAGGCCTACCAGTTGTAGGAACAATTCATCATCCAATAACAATGGATAAAAAAATTGATATTCAACATGCTGAGACTATCTCCTTAAAATTATTAAAGTGGAGGTGGTACAGCTTTTTAAATATGCAAATAAGAGTTGCAAGGCAATTAGATCCAATAATAGTCGTCTCAGAAAATACAAGAAAAGATTTAGCAAAAGATTTTAAAATTGATCCCAAAAAAACAAGAAAAGTACTTCATGGAATTGATCATTTAACATTCCGACCTATAGAAGAAATAGAGAGGAAGAAAAATCAAATTATTACTACAGCTAGTGCAGATGTTCCTTTGAAAGGCCTTATTTATCTCATTAGAGCGTATGACGATCTTTTAAAAGAATATCCGGATTTACAATTAATTGTAATCGGCAGGTTAAGAGAGGGACCTACCTCAAAAGAATTAAAGAAAAGAGGTATTAAAGATAAAGTTAAATTCGTAACAGATTTAACCGGCGATGAAATTGCTAAGCTTTATGCGGAATCAACCATAGCGGTATCCCCATCAGTATATGAAGGTTTTGGCTTTCCTGCTGGGGAGGCTATGTCATGCGGAATACCGCTAGTTTCTACAAATGGTGGTTCGTTACCGGAAGTAGTTGGGGACGCTGGTATTATAGTTGATCACTCAAATCCTAAAGCTCTTTTGGAAGGAATTAAATCTTTACTAGATAATGAAGAAAAGAGAATGGATTATGGAAAAAAAGGTAGAGAAAGAGTTCTTGATAAGTTTACATGGAAAAGAGCGGCAAAAGAATTGGTAGATGTTTATAAAGAGGCAATAAAAAATGCTAACAATAGATCTTAAAAAATTAGAAATATCTCAGGGGTCTACCATTTTAGATTTAGGTTGCGGAAAGGGTCGTCATCTCCATAAATTATATTATTTCAGTAAATGTCATGTCATAGGGCTAGACTTATCAATTGAAGAATTAAAGGCAACATATCAAGGATTCGAGCAATATCCTGATATTAGTGAAGAAAAAGATAGGCAGTTTAGTTTAATGGCAGGGACGGCTTTAAAACTTCCTTTTCAAGACAACTCTTTTGATAACATTATTTGTTCAGAAGTTTTGGAGCATATTGAAGACTTTGAAGAGGTGATAAAAGAAATTTATAGAGTATCAAAACCGGGTGCAAAAATTGGGATATCAGTGCCAAGGTGGTTACCTGAGAAAATATGCTGGGCATTATCTGAAGATTACCATAATGAACCTGGTGGTCATATTAGGATATTTAAATTCAAAAATTTAAGAAATACTTTCACTAAAAATGGGTTTATCTACTTAGGAAAAAATTTTAAACATGGATTACACTCCCCTTATTGGTGGCTTAAGTGTCTTGTAGGAGTAAAAAAAGAAAACAATATATTGGTAAATTTATATAAAAGATTTCTTGAATGGGATATTATCGAAAGACCTATAACAACAAGACTATTAGAAAAGATATTTGACCCTATAATCGGGAAATCAGTAGTTCTTTATCTAGAAAAGAAATAATTAACTAAATAGAGCATGAATAAATTTAGAAAATACTTTAAGGGTTCTTCTGAACGGATAATTGAATTGCAGAATAATGATGGCTCTATTCCATGGTTTAAGAATGGTGTATTTGATTCCTGGAACCATTTAGAATGTTTAATGGCGTTAAATGTTTTAGGATACTCAAATGAAGTTGAATTAGGTTTTTCTTTCTTAAGAGAAAATCAACTCGAAGATGGTTCATGGCTAGGAGAATTAGGAAGTACACTCGAAATTGACGAAAAAAGTGGAAAATTTATATCTAGAGAAGATAATTCGAAAGTTTTTTTCAGAGACACTAATTTTGCGGCATATATTGCAACCGCATGTTGGCATAATTTTTTAATAAATGAATCAATCGAAGATCTAAAGAAGAATTGGGAAATGATTGATCAAGCAATTAATTTTGTATTAAGTAATCAATTAGAAAATGGTTCAATCAGATGGGCGGCTAAAAGCCCTGAAGCTCCAAAAGATGATTCACTATTAACTGGATGCTGTTCAATTGCTAAAAGTCTTATTTGTGCTATCAATTGCGCATCAAAACTGGGTGTTAATAAGCATGAATGGAAAGCATCCCTCGAAAGACTTCAAGGTACTATTATTAACAATCCTGAAAGTTTTGATAAAACATGGGAATCAAAAAAAAGATTTTCTATGGACTGGTATTACCCAGTTTTATGTGGGGTAATGAATGGTGAGGATGGCAAAATAAGAATATCCGATAATTGGAACACTTTTGTTATTGAAGAATTAGGTTGTTTATGTGTTTCTGATCAACCTTGGGTCACTATAGCCGAAACCGCAGAACTTGCTATTACGCTAACAAAAATAGGTGAAAAAAATAAGGCATTGGAGCTTCTATCATGGATTGAAAACTGCAAAGATAAGGATGGAGCTTATTGGATGGGCAAACAGTATGTTGAAAATGTTTTTTGGCCATCTGAAAAACCGGGATGGACTTCAGCTGCAGTAATACTAGCTTATGATACGATAAATAATTTAAGCAAAGGATCAGAAATATTCCTCAATGATAAATTAATTTAATCTCCTTAAAACCTTTAATGATTTAACAGATTCAATTTCTTCAAATTTATCACTCGACAACGCCAACTTATATATTTCATATGGAGGCCTTCCTCCATCATCGGGATTAGGAAAAACATCATGAATAGCCAAAATACCGCTATCACTAATAATTTTATCGTTCCAATTATTATAATCGCTCATGGCGGCGTCCATAGTATGACCTCCATCAATAAACAGCATTGAGAGTGGAATATTCCAATATTTAGAAACAAGAGAAGAATCAGAAACAATAGGAATAACAGTATCAAGTAAATCTGCTTTTCTAATATTTCTTATAAACTCAGGAAAAGAATTTATTCTTCCAGTCTCATTATCAAATAAATCTTTATCATGATATTCCCAACCAATTTGATTTTCTTCTGATCCAGTGTGATGATCTACAGAATAAACACTCCCACTATTTTCTTTCGCAGCAATGGCAAGGTAGATTGTCGATTTACCACAATAAGATCCTATTTCTAGTATTGGGCCTTTTTTTGAAGAGTCTAATGCGTGATTGTAAAGACAAATTCCTTCATCATGATCAATAAAGCCTTTAACAGAATTAAAATGGGAAGGGAGTTTCAATAGTGATTTATTCTGCAGCTACATTAGAATGAGTTAAATTAGCTTTTTCCTGAATACCTCTAATTAATTTACCTTTTTTCAAACCTGTTGGAATACCGCCTTTGGATATCAATTCACCAGACGCAAATGAATATAACATTCCCTCAGTTTTTTGGATAAATCTTTTACCCCCCAAAGGAAGATCATATGCAATTTTTGGTTTAAGAAGTTTATAATTATCAAAATCAATAATGTTAATATCTGCTTTCATACCGTCTGCCAAGACGCCTCTATCGAATAACCCAATATGCAAAGCATTATCCCTCGTTTGTCTTTTTATTATAAATTCTAAAGGCAATTTTGGACCTCTACTTCTATCCCTGGCCCAATGGGTTAATAATGTAGAAGGAAAACTATAATCTGTCATTATTCCACAATGAGCGCCTCCGTCACCAAGGCCAAAAGCTGTATATTTGTGAGTTAACATATAATGAACATCATCAAGGTTACCCTTCACATAATTCATAATCGGCATATAAAGTAAGCTATATCCATTATCTTCAATCATATAATCCAAAACAAACTCCAATGGACTTACTCCTTTTTGTTTCGATAGATATTCAACTGACTCTTCATAGGATGGTTCATAATTAGGAGAATCACCAAAGATAAAAATCTTATCAAAATGAGTTAAAATTAATGACAAAATATTATCGGGATCAAGATCTACTTTCTCTGAAAGAATTTGCTTTCTAAAATCTTGATTTTTTAACGCCGCCACTTTCTCATCAACTGATAAGTCTCTTAATTTTTGAAAACTTGGATAAAAAACAAACGGATTAAGAGTAGCGGATAAACCCTGTAAAACCCCTGTTGGTCTTGGTGGAACTTGACCTTTCATGTTTATACCCTCTTCATTGGCAACTGAAATACTATCAAGTGTTTTTTTCCACAAATCAGGATATCGATAATCTTGCTCTATTGTTAAAGATAAAGGCCTTCCAGCAATTCTTGCCATTTCTTTAATCATAAAGAATTCATAATCAAAGTCCCAAAAATCTGCAATGAGTTGTATGACGCCTTTATCAACCTCACTCATTCCTTTCGCGATACCGTGAAGCTCCTTATCCTGAGCTTTAAAAGTTGGTGTATTATTGCCATCTTTATCCCTGTGCTTTTCTGTCCTTGATGTAGAAAAGCCTAAAGCACCAGCGTTTAAGGATTCTTTTACATGATTTGACATTAATTCTATGTCCTCGTCATTCGCAGGTTCTAATTGTGCCGCCCTTTCATCCATAACATAAGCTCTAAGGGCCCCATGAGGAACTTGAAGTCCAACATCAACTGATAACTCCATATCATCAACAGCATCCATAAATTCAGGAAATGTTTCCCAATTCCATTTTATACCTTCAGATAATGCGGTCCCTGGAATATCTTCCACACCTTCCATCAAACCTATCAACCATTCATGTCTCTCAGGTTTACATGGCGCAAATCCTACTCCACAATTTCCCATAATGGCTGTCGTGACACCATGATAATGAGATGGACTTAAAAAAGGATCCCAGGTTATTTGACCATCAAAATGCGTATGAATATCGACAAATCCAGGCGTTACAATCTTATCCTTTGCATCAATTTCCTCTTTTCCAGAATCCTTTACTTCTCCAACATGAGAAATTTTATTTCCGGAAAAAGCAATATCTGCCTCATAAGGCTCTCCACCAAGTCCGTCGTAAACTAAACCGTTTCTAATTACATAATCATGCATAAACTGTAATATACTCATTAAGTCCTTATATATAAAGGATTAAATTATATACTAATTTATGTTCTTTTCTTTGTATTTTGCAAATTCTTTCTTAACAACACTAGCAAGTAGATAAACGCCTATTAAATTTGGTATCGCCATTAAAAAAAGTGAAGAGTCTGACAAATCGATAACTTTTGTTAAATCTAAGGAAGCACCAATAATTGCGAAGAAACAAAAAATTAATTTATAAGAAAGTTCTACAAATTTTCTTTCTCCAAAAATAAATGTTATCGCCTTAACTCCATAATAAGACCAAGAGATAGCGGTTGAAAAAGCAAATAATATTGCCACTAAAGCAAGAATATAAGGAAACCATGGAAGGACAGAACCAAAAGCCTCTGAAGTCATTCGTGCACCCTCTATCCCTTCACCCGTATTAAAAACGCCTGTAGTTACAATCACAAGCGCAGTAATTGTACATATTACAACTGTATCTATAAAAGGCTCCAGCAATGATACAATTCCCTCTGTGACAGGTTCATTGGTTTTTACAGCAGAATGCGCAATGGGAGCAGATCCGATTCCAGCCTCATTAGAAAAAACAGCTCTTCTGAAACCAAGTATTAAAACCCCTAAAAATCCTCCAGTTACACCCTCAGGAGAAAAGGCACCAACAAAAATAGATTTTACAGCCTCTGGTAAATATTCTGCGTTAACTATTAATATGATAATAGCAGCAATTAAATAAATTATAGCCATACTCGGAACAAGTTTAGAGGTTACAGCCGCTATTCTCTGAATACCACCAATAATAACGACACCTAATAAGAAAGCAAAAATAAGACCATAAAACCATGAATTAGTATCCAAAAAACCACCTTGCCCGCCAGAAACATAAATAACTAAATCAAGCGATTGATTGACTTGAAACATGTTGCCTCCGCCAAGAGATGCAAATACACAAAAAACAGCAAACATATAAGCCAAAAATTTCCCTAATAAAGGCATCCCTTTTTCTGATAATCCTTTTGTTAAATAATACATAGCGCCGCCTGAGACACTACCATCAGGATTAAGGTTTCTGTATTTAACACCTAAAGTACATTCGCAAAACTTAAGGGACATCCCAAGTAACCCCGACAATATCATCCAGAATGTCGCTCCTGGCCCGCCTAAAGAAATTGCGACAGCTACACCCCCTATATTACCCAGACCAACTGTGCCCGATAAAGCAGTAGAAAGAGCCTTAAAATGCGAAACTTCCCCTAAAGAATCAGAATTAGAAAATTTGCCTCTTACAAGATCAATTGAATGTTTAAAAGCAGAGAAATTAACAAATCGAAAATAAAATGTACAAAAAAGACCGCCTAAAATTAGCCAAATTACAATCAATTCAACATTTGCAGAACCTAAAGGTAAGCTATAAAAAACTATACCTGAAACGATCTCAGATACTGGTTGTAAAAAATCATTTATATTCTCATCAATACCTGCGAAGAGCTTAATTGGATTTAAAGATGTCAAAGTTAATAAAATTAATTTATATATATTTCTTTTCATAAAACAGAGTGATCCTATAGATTAAATAGGATATTATTTGTTAAATATTTAAATACAAACTTTTTAATATTTTTTTAGGATAAATATGGCTTCTCTTGAGATTAATTCGCTAGTTAAAAAATTTTCTGAAACTACAGCTCTAAATGGAATTACATTAAAGATCTCTGATGGAGAGATGGTTGGCGTAATAGGTAAATCAGGTGCTGGTAAATCTACTCTCTTGCGATTAATTAATCGATTAATAGAACCAACTAGCGGATCAATTATTTATGATGGCGTTGAAATAACTTTATTAAAAAGAAAAAAATTAAAAAATTGGCGTTCAAAATGTGCAATGATTTTTCAGCAATTTAATTTAATAGACCGTTTAGATGTTTTAACAAATGTCTTAAGTGGAACATTAGGTATTAGATTTAACTTATTGAAATTATTTAAAATTTATAATAAAAAAGAAAAATTAGAAGCACTAACATATCTTCATAATTTAGACCTTTCTAATAAGGCTTTACAAAGGGTCGGTACATTATCAGGGGGACAACAACAAAGAGTAGCTATTGCAAGAGCAATGATGCAAAAGCCAATGATTTTACTTGCTGATGAGCCTATTTCTTCTCTCGATCCTAAAAATTCTAAAATAGTTATGGATGATATAAAAAAAATCAATAAACAAGAAGGTATTATGGCTATATGTAACCTCCACTCACTTGATATTGCAAAAGAATATTGTGAGCGTCTTATAGGGCTATCTGATGGCAAAATAGTCTTTGATGGACATCCTTCGGAACTTACAAAAGAATTAGCTGAACAATTATATGATCTTGAAAATGAATGACACCCTTATTGAAAATCATACAACACTTTACTCAAAGCAAATAAAAAGCAGGAGATTATGGAATATTTTTATTTTTCTTATCTTCGTTACAGCTTTTTTTATGAGCTCATCAATAATCGATTTTAATTTATCTAAAATAATCAATGGTTTTCCAAGACTCGGGGATTACGCTTTAAAAATATTTCCCAATCTTGAACCTAACCTTTTGTTTGAAAATTCTAAAACTGAGGGATCAATTGCTTATTGGTATTTTAATTTCAAAAAATATGCCGTCCTTCTTTACGAAACTTTTAATATGGCTGTTCTATCAACATTAATGGGATTTGTGTTCGCTTTAATCTTAAGCTTCCTATCTGCTAAAAATATAACTCCGAATATATTTAGTTATCATTTCGTAAAAAGATTTTTAGAATTTTTAAGAGGAGTTCCAGAAATCATCTTTGCAATTCTCTTTGTTTGGGCGCTTGGAGTAGGTCCTTTAGCTGGCATTATTGCTATAACCATTCATACAACGGGAGCTCTTGGTAAGTTATTCTCCGAAGTTCACGAGAATGCAGATCTAAAATCTTGTGAAGCTATTAGATCGCATGGAGGTAATTGGATATCCGAAATGAGATATGGTATAATACCTAAAGTTCTTCCCAATATAATTTCTTATGCCCTTTTAAGATTTGAGATTAATATAAGAGCATCAACGGTTATAGGGTTTGTTGGAGCAGGGGGTATAGGTCAAGAGCTTTACCTTGTAATCAATTTTAATTATTACGAAGAAGTAAGTGCAATTATCCTCCTTATTATATTAACAGTTATTACCATCGATATTTTATCTGGAAGCATTAGACAAAGAGTTATCGGAGAAATAAATGACTGAAAAAGATATTGTAGCCCTTTGTCCAACTGCATTTCAACCTTTCTGGAGACGATCCCCATTATCATTTTTAGGTTGTATTCTAGCCATTATTTATATTGTCTTTTGTGTATCATATTTTGATTTCTCTATAGGTAAAATTATTTCTGGTCTTTCAAATATGAAACCTATTTTGGAGGCAATGTTTACATGGAATGATTTCTTTACATGGAATTTTAACTCTATCTTCACAGGATTAGCTCAAACACTTGGAATGGCTTTTCTAGGGACATTTTTAGCATCTTTGATTTGTATACCGATAAGCTTTTTTGCTTCTCGTCAGATTTTTAAATTTG
>JAYZKD010000034.1:0-6210 GCA_036163815.1 Pseudomonadota bacterium
CTAAGAAATTTTAAGAACTCACACTCTACAAAAAAAAAGGGCGAAACGCTAGGTTTCGCCCTTTATTTTCATAAAAATTCTTTTACCAAGAATTTCTTATTTCTAGCATCCATGTTGAAGGATCGCCCCAACCTTGGAAACGAACCGATGTTAGTGAATGTGTTCTATAAGCTTCATCAGTAAGGTTTCTGCCAATTAAAGCAATTGACCAATCACCTGCATCATATGTAATAGTAGCATCTAAAAGTTCATATCCTAATTCAACATCGGGGAATGATGAAACTGTCAGGTTTTGATCATCAACTCCTCGGTATGTAATATTAGTATTTAATGATGCCCCATTAGCTAATTCATGTTCATAAAGAGCAGTAAATGCAAAACTATATTCAGGAACTCTTCCTAATTGTGGAGGGTTTCCTCCATTAACAAGATCAACCATAGTTCCAGATGCTGCTGGTCTTCCGCCTACACCTAGTCTCCCTGAATCAACTACTGCTTCATTAACCTTTGGATCAAGAATACCGTAATGCAGTCTTAGTGTTAAACCATCTACAGGAGGTAACCAAATAATAGAAACCTCAGCACCACTTATTTCTGTTTCGCCATAGTTATTAATATAAGTATCTGTCTGACGATATGCACCTTGAGTGGTTAGAATACTTGCAGCTTGAAAATCTTCAGTAGTAGTTTGGAAGATGGCACCATTAATTTGCAGAGCACCATCCATTAGAACATTTTTAGAACCGATTTCAAATAACTCAGTTAATTCTGGTTGGAAGTTTCCATAATCACAGGTATCACATGCATGAGCTTGTGGTACAAGAGCAAAACCTTGAGCATTCATAGCCGCAACTTTTGTAGCAGTTAATGATTCAGATGCTGCTTGTCTCATAGAATATCCACCTGAACGGAATCCTCTTGCCCATCTTGCATATAAAAGACTATCTTCATTCACTTGCCAATCTACAGTAGCTTCAGCCATATAATCATCCCAAGAATCTGATTTGCTAAATCTTGGAAGAACAACAGGAGAATCTAAAGGAGCCACTGTACCATAAGTACCGGGCCCTACTATTGAATTGTATTGGGTATGGAATGTTTTCTTTTCGTCAATATATCTAATACCACCTGATGCAGATACAGTGTCAGTAATGTCATATCTTGCTAAAGCAAAAATAGCATATGATTCTGTATCTTGACCTGAAGTTTGAACAACACCACCAGAGTGCTGTTGAAGGAAAATTGAATCTTTCCACAAGAAAACACCTGCAGTTAAATTTAACTGATCAGTGATATCATTTGATACCCTTATTTCTTGAGAATACTGACTAAAATGTTGATTTCTTGCTGTATGTAATGGACCACCTAATGTAGCTGGATTACCCTGCCCTTTAGCAAAACCTGGAGTAGCATCAAAGTCCTGAAGAACATTATCACTTAATTGAAGGTATGAAACCGCATAAGTAACTTCTCCAAGCTCAGTATCAGAAACAACCTCCATACTTGCTCTAACGAAATCCATATCTGATTGTTCTGGATTATCAAGACTTACAACATGTGGAGGCAAAGCTTCGGTTTGTGAGAAGAAGGGCTCTAAACCTGCAAAACCAGCAAAAGGAGTAATTCCAAAAGCTGCTCCAGCAGTACTTAGCTCAGTTGCAGTTACACCTCCTAAACCTGGAGTACAACCATTATCAGCAGCACCAACTAAACCTAAACCAGCGCCAAAGTTTGGTACGCAACCTGCTCCATAAGGGTTACCAGAATAAGCAACAGGGGCTGTGTCACCACGGTCATAATACCAGTCAGTCACAATATATATTTCTGTATCTTCACCGGCATCAATTAAGAAACGAGCACTTGCTGCAGCAATATCTAATTGACCAGAATCTTGTTCTGTAGCTGTATTATAATAATATCCTTGATGAGCTAATTTTCTAAAGTTCCAACGGGAAGAAACTTTATCTGTAATAGGAATATTTAAGATTAAACCGAGCTCATAAGATTCATAATTACCGGCTGATACCTCTGTATCAAATTCGAATTCATCGGAAGGACGATTTCTTTCAACAACTACGTTTCCGCATGATGTGTTCTTACCATAAACAACACCTTGTGGACCTGAATTGACTTGAATCTTTGACCAGTCAAAAGCGTCCATTAATGTACCAGTGTTAGTACCTAAGAACAGACCGTCAACAATCAATCCAACAGGTGGGTTTTGTGTTTTTTCAACTTCAGCATAACCACAACCACGAACAAAAATAGCGCCTTGGTTACCAGAAGCGGTATTCATACCGATTTGTAGGTTTGGTGCCATGCTATCTAGATCACGCATAGTAGTAGGTCTGAAATCATCAAGAGCTTTCTCATCAACCGCATAAACGGCTACTGGAACGTCCTGTATATTTTCTTCTGTTTTTCTTGAAGTAACAATAATTTCGTCAATTTGACGATTCGCTATAGGCGAAGCGTCTTGAGCAAATACAAAATCAGTAGAAATTACTGATAAGAATAACCCAAAAATGACAAATGAAAGTAATTTTTTCATGATGCCTCCCGCAAAATAATAAAATATAATATTGATAAATTTTTATATCAATTTCAATGGCATAGTCTCAATTAGGTATAATTTCGTCAAGTTGAAATATATTATATTTTGTATAATAAAATTACATCTAAACTAAATTTTAAGTATTTTGTTGTATTTTTACAACATTTTGAACATTGCGTGATCACATAACACTTGAAATTAATCAAGTAAAAGCTTTATATAATTAAACCGATAATTTTCTTATTTGGAGGAATTCTATGAGTGAAGCAATTAAGCCAATAGATGAAGAACTTGAAAATATTAATATTTTTGACCCCGAACTCATGGCTTGTCCACATTCGTTTTTTAAGAAACTCCGTGATGAAGCACCCGTCTACCAAGATCCTGCAACTGGTATATTCCAGGTATCTAAACACGAATTAATTTGTAAAGTAGCTCGTGATGCAAAATTATTTTCTAATCAATTTGGAGTTATACAAAGGAGTGGTGGCCAAGAATACCCCCAAGAAGCATCAGATATAATGGAGAAGGATGGATTCCCTCCTGTTGACACAATGCTTACTGCTGATCCTCCAAGACATACTCGTTACAGAAGTCTTGTAGATAAAGCTTTTTCTCCTAAGCGTGTTTCTGATATGGGGCCAGACATAGAAGAAAAAATTAATTATATAATCGATCAATTTTACGATGATGGAAAATGCGAAGTATGTACCCAAATTTCACAGCAACTTCCTATACGGGTAATAGCTGAACAATTAGGTGTACCACTAAGTGATTATGAAAGCTTTAGTAGTTGGTCCGATGCATTCGTACAACAATTATCAGGAACAAGTTCTCCTGAAGAACATGTGGAAATCGCTAAAAAATTAGTTCAATTCCAACAATATTTTGCTCAAAAGTTAAAGGAAAAAGAAAACAACCCAACTGATGATATTATATCAGATTTGGCTAATCTTGAGATTGAGGATGATGAAGGTATAACAAGAAAACTAGAAACATCTGAGCAATTATCAATTCTTCAACAACTTCTTGTAGCAGGGAATGCAACTACAGCTCATACAATTTCAGAAGCTTTACATTTATTAATTTCGAACCCTGATCAAATGGAATTAGTTGTTAATGATCATAGCCTTATACCTAACATGATTGAAGAAGCTACAAGACTATTAACCCCAACAAACAATATGTGGAGAATAGCTACAGAAGACACTGAATTAGATGGTGTAAAAATACCTAAAGGATCGGTCTTAATAATAAGATACGGCTCAGGGAATAGAGATGAAGATGTATTTGAAAATCCTGATAAATTTGATGTAACCCGGAAGAATGCTAGACGTCACATCGCTTTTGGGCAGGGTATACATGTTTGTCTTGGAATGAATTTAGCCAGAAAAGAAATGTATACAGCATTTCCAATCATTCTTGATAGACTTAAGAATATGAGATTTGGTGAAGGAAATGATTTTGTTTATAGTCCGAATGTCTTACTTAGAGGATTAGACAAATTGCATATCGAATTTGATAAAGCCTAAAATTATTCTAACTTATCAATTATCTTATATTCTAGAATCTTCTTATCGATAATGTTCTTTGATTCTATTTTTTTCAATTTATCAAAATAATCTTTTCTTACTAATGAAACGACCTCATTATAATTTAACAATCTTTCATCTTTTCGCTTAAAAACTTTTACTAAATGAAATCCTAAAGAAGATTGGATTGGGCCCTGCCATTTTTCATTGTCTATGTTTAGTGAAAAAATATTTTTTGTTCCTTCTGAACCAAAATGCCCAAGAATAAAAGATCTTGCTTTATTAGAATAATTCTTTTGGTAAGGAAAAACTGTTCCCCCATTCATAATTAACTTATCAATCTTTGTAGGATCTTTTTCTTCACTAATTCTTAGGAGATATTCACTTGCCAGTTCTTCTTCTCTGAAGAATAAATGCATAAAAGTTATTGTCTCAGGTTCTATATATTTATCTTTATTTTCTTCATAAAAATTAATTATCTTTGACTCACCAATACTAGAATCTATAGACTCTCCAACTAGTGCCTCTTTTCCTAATTGAGCTAAACGAGCAGAAATTATTGAATCGATTTTATCTAACCCTAATTTTTTTGCTTCTCTTTTTAATACTTCTCTTTGAATATAATCCTTTTTTAGTAGCTGAAGTTGTTTAATAGATAGGGTGTCAAAATCTAAATTATATGGATTTTCAGGATCTCTATTATTAAAATAAAAAACTTTCAAGATATCATTTGATATAACGATAGTGTTGTCATCAATTCGTGATACTGGCTTGATTATGCCAAAAGTAGTAGCTAATAACCCAATAGCTAAACCAACTAGTAATATAATTCTCTTTTTAAGAGTCAATTTTAAGGATTATACCAAATAGAAGATGTGTATGCACGTTCCTGATGCGTTTTAGGAACATATGATGGAATATCAACGTCAAACGCAACACTATCATAAGTAGTCCATCTAGGTGTTGGTATCTCTAGCACCCTTACATAGTAAAATGCTGATAGGCTAGGATTAAAATCTGGATCCTCCCAATAAGTAGAAAAATACGCTTCACCGATAGAATTATCATATGTAGCTTTTTCTATATCAACTGTACTCTCTCCAGCATCATCAGCTACCGCAACATCATAGATTTTTTCTTGTGATCTTCCATAAGAATCAACCCAGCCTTTTATTATTTGTACACGCTCTATATTTGCACCGTTTGGATCTTTTGAAACCATAACCAGAAATCCTGGTGACTTTCTTTTTTCTCTATTACCTAAATCAGATCCCATTGGAACACCTTTAGTGTATCCAATATCTACAAAATTGGGACTATAGGAATCTTCTTTTGAAAAATTCCAACCCCCAAAAAATCTTACAGCCATTCTTGGTCCAGTGGTTGCGTATGTTTCTCTACGCTTCATAGCGTCAAAAATTTCTTCTCTGGTATTTTCACGAGCCCAAACTGCCGCATAACCTGATGCGGTTATTAACCAATTGCGCCACAAATCTCCGTTCTCCTCTGCGTCAGGTCTTTCACAGCCAGCCATACAATTACTCATTCTTCCTGGTCCAGGTTCAGAATCAAAAAATTTACCAAAAAAATTATCCTCAGCAGAAGCTGTTAAAGCTGTATGATTATCAGTGCTTCCAATTACACCAAATTTAAATGGATTTACACCTATTTTCTTTTGTATTTCTAACCCTCTTCTTAATGCTGGTCTTACATAACTTCCTTTATATCTGTCAGTTTCACTTTTTTTATATCGATAACATTTATAATTCTCAGAATTAACGCAATCACCGGTTGTGCTAATTCTTTCCAGTCTATGTGTCTCATTCCTTCCAATATTTCCTTCCCATGTTTCATAATCCGCAAAAGGATCATTAGGCGAAACAGCTGGATGTGTTTCACTGTCTCCTTTTACTTGTGTTGCTTCTACTAAAGGTTCCCATCTATTTCGCATATCTGCATAAGCTCGATCTATTGGTTCTCCGTAAGAATTTTTTAGAGGAAACATTCTACCACCACTAATATTACTATTATGTGAAATAGAAATAGCTTCACCGCCTGTAGTTTCGTTATAATTTTTTAGGAAAGACCAAAGATCTTCAGGATTATTACTATCTAAAGCTGAAA
>JAYZKD010000035.1:0-10173 GCA_036163815.1 Pseudomonadota bacterium
ATCAAAATTTGCAAAAACCTCTTGTACATCATCATGATCATCTAAAGAATTAACCATATTAATTATTTTATGAGCTGATTCTTCATCTACGCTAATAAGATTTGTTGGTTTCCAACTAAGTTTCGCGGCAATGTCAGTTTTTAGATTAGATTCTAGAAGATTTGCTGTTTGATGAAGGTCCTCTACAGAGCAAGAAACTTCATAAAAATCATCACTTTCATCACAATCAGAAGCTCCACATTCAATAGCAATATCGAAGATTTCTTCAAAGGCAATTAAATCCTTAGGAATATCAATCTTACCAAGATGATCAAACATAAAACTAACTGCACCTGTCTCTCCTAAGTTTCCTCCGCATTTTGAGAAAATAGATCTAATATCACCTGCAGTCCTATTCCTGTTATCTGTTAATGTCTCAACAATTATTCCAATTCCTGATGGTCCAAATCCTTCATATCTAACTTCTTCATATGTTTCAGAATTTTCATCACTACTCTTTTTTATAGCTCTTTCAATATTATCTTTCGGCATATTGTGAGATCTTGCTAAAGAAATTGCTGACCTTAATCTAGGGTTTGCATTTGGATCAGGAAGTCCGAGCTTAGCAGCAACAGTAATTTCTTTAGAAATTTTTGCAAACAGTTTAGCTCTTTTCTTATCTTGTGCGCCCTTCCTGTATTGAATATTTTTAAATTTTGAATGGCCAGCCATAATTATTAACTTTCGTCTGTATTAGAAAGAACCCCGCCTAGTCTTAAAGGCTCTATTGAATGACATAAGCCTTTTTCATCCGTTTCAATTATTACTCCACATAAGGTTGGTTCACCCTGCGCAGGATTAAATCTATTACCAGGTGTTTTTTCAACAAATCTTCTAAGAGGTTCTGTTTTCTCCATTCCAATTACTGAATCATAATCGCCGCACATTCCTGCATCAGTTTGATAACCTGTTCCAAAAGGTAATATCTGATGGTCAGCTGTAGGAATGTGAGTATGAGTCCCTACGACAAGACTAGCTCTTCCATCACAAAAATGACCAAGAGCCACTTTCTCAGATGTAGCTTCAGCATGCATATCAATAATAATTGCATCATTATCTTTACCTAGTTCATTCTTCGTTAAAATATCATCCATTATTCTAAAAGGATCATCTAAAGGGTCCATAAATAGTCTGCCCATAATGTTAATAACAAGAACCCTTCCCTTTTTAGAATCAAAAGTTTTGTATCCTAATCCAGGTGTTTGAGAGGGAAAATTCGCAGGCCTCAATAATCTATTTTCATGATCTATGTAATCTAAGATTTCTCTTTGATCCCACAAATGATTGCCCGTAGTTATACAATCAACTCCAGAAGAGTATAAATCTCTGCAAATATCTTCAGTTATACCAAACCCTCCTGCAGAATTTTCTCCATTAACAATAGTAAAATCTATAGAGTAATCTTCTATTAAACTGGGAAGCTTTTCTGAAAGTTTTTCTCTTGCTGCCCTACCTACAATATCTCCAAGGAAAATAATTCTCAATTTTCAACCTCTTTATCAAAAATAAACACTCTTTTTTCAGTTATGACCGCATCTAAAGGATAATCAAATTCTTCTTTAGGTAGTCTTTTTTTATTTAGTTGATCAAAAAAAGCAAGCCCAATCTTTTTACTATCACTAAAGAATGGTAAAGAGCGGTCATAAACCCCCGAACCAAATCCAATTCTTACCCCATTATCATCAAATGCCACTAAAGGAACAAGAATTATATCAGGTATTACAATTGTTTCTTCCTTAGGGGTAGGAATATTAAATATTCCTTTAATAAGTGGGTCACCATTTCTCCATTTTCTAAATTCTATAATTTTATCCTCTTTAATATAAGGAATAGCCGTTGTTGCACCTTTTTCCTGTGAAAGTCTTAAAATTTTTAAACAATCGATTTCGCTTCCAATTGGATAATACCCTGCAACAATTTTACTAGAAGAGATTTTAGTATGATTTAAAAAATTATTCATAAGATTTTTTTTTAACTCTTCAGAAAAACTCTTATGGAGTTTATCTCTTTTTTCTAGAAATTTCTTTCTTATGCTTTGCTTTGTAATAGTAAGATTCATGAAATAAGAGAAATACTATTAATCAACTGAATCGAGTTTTTCAGAAATCTTTTTAATTTTAATCATAGCTTTATCTAAACCAGAAAACTTTAATAAGTTTTTGTTATCTTCTTCCGCAAGAATTCCGGCTAATAAAAATAGTCTTTCATGATCTAGATCACTCAACCTCTCTGATAAAGAAGAAACACGATCTGCAAAAATTTTTGCTAACTCACGTACCTCTTCTTCCTTGCCATCTTCACAGGCAATCAAAAACTCTCTTTTATTTATTTCAATAGTAATATTGCTCATATTAAATAAATTTTAAAATTTCCCAGTTTTAATCTTACTAATTAGATTATCTATATTTTTTTTTGCATCCTTTATGGATGATTCGCTCTTTTCTAATTTATTGGTCAGTTCCAAGATTATTTGGTTAGCTTTATTCAGATCTAAATTATTTTTTTGAAATCTTTTAATCAAATCAGAAGATTTTTTTTCAATTGCAGAAATATAATCTATCATTTCTTTCAATCTGTTATCCATAATACTTTAATCATACATTTAATAAGAAAATCATCAACTAATATTGAATAAATAGAATGATATAATTCACATTGACGTTTCATTATACTTTGTTCTAATTGATCTAATAAAATTGTGTCTCTGAGAATTGAACGATAAAAATACAGATGGACCTAATAACGAAGTTAGTTATTTTGATATGGCTAATGCGATAAGGTTTTTGGCTGTTGATGCCGTAGAAAAAGCTAACTGTGGTCATCCCGGAATGCCTCTTGGGGCAGCAGATTTTACTACTGTTTTATATTCTAAATTTCTAAAGATTGATCCTCAAAAACCTGACTGGCCAGATAGAGATAGGATCATCCTATCTGCGGGGCATGGTTCAATGTTATTATATGCAGTTAATTATCTTGTTGGTTTTCCCGATATGACTATTGAACAAATAAAAAATTTTAGACAACTTGGTTCTATTACTGCTGGACATCCCGAATATGGACATGCCTTAGGAGTTGAGACAACAACCGGCCCCCTTGGACAAGGTATCTCTAATGCAGTAGGTATGGCAATTACAGAAAAATTACTGAATAACAAATTTGGAGATGAAATAGTTAATCATAATACATATGTTATTGCTTCAGATGGGGATTTAATGGAAGGCATAAGTCAAGAAGCTATAAGCTTAGCTGGCCATCTAGGCCTTTCTAAACTAATAGTTTTATTTGATGACAATAATATTTCTATAGATGGATCTTTAGACTTATGTGATTCAACCAACCAATTAATGCGGTTTGAAGCATCTGGTTGGGATGTAAAAAGTATAGACGGTCACAATCATAAAGAAATAGAAGAAGCAATTGAAGAATCGCTAAAAGAAAATAAACCTTCATTAATTGCATGCAAAACAAAAATTGGATTTGGTTCTCCATCAAAAGAGGGTAAATCGTCTTCTCATGGAGCACCATTGGGGTCTGAAGATATAGCTGAAATGAAAAAATCTTTTGAATGGACGAGTAACGAATTTGAAATTCCTTCAGAAATAAAAGATGCCTGGCGATTAGTTGGATTAAAAAACTCTTCAGAAAGAAAAAAGTGGGAAGAAAGATTATCTAATAACGAAAAAAAGAAAATATCTTTTTTAAATGATTTAAGCGGTGACATTCCAGAAGATCTAGAAACAGAATTAAATAAACTAAAGAAATCTTATTCCGATGAAAAGCCAAATTGGGCTACAAGAAAATCTTCGCAAGAAATCCTAGAAACTGTAAATATTGTAGTTAAAAATACGATAGGTGGATCAGCTGATCTCACTGGTTCAAATAATACCAAAACAAAAGATTTAGACATCATTTCAAAAGACGATTTTTCCGGAAGATTTATACATTATGGCATAAGGGAACATGGAATGGCTGCAGCAATGAATGGGATGGCCTTACATAAAGGAATCATACCTTATTCAGGAACTTTCTTAGTTTTTTCCGATTACTGCAGACCATCGATCAGATTAGCTGCTTTAATGAATATTAGAGTTATTCATGTTATGACACATGATTCCATAGGACTTGGTGAAGATGGTCCTACACACCAACCCATTGAACATTTGCCAAGTTTAAGAGCTATACCTAATTTAAAAGTATTTAGGCCAGCAGATACAACTGAAACTGCAGAGTGCTGGTTATTGGCTCTTAAAAATGAAGGGCCTAGTATTATAGCTTTAAGTAGACAAAGCTGTCCTCATTTAAGAAATATTTATGAAGAAAAGAATAAAAGCGCGCTTGGAGGTTATGAATTAATTTCCTCATCATCGGAAAAAAATGATGTTAACTTAATCTCTACTGGTAGCGAATTATCGATAGCGGTCGATATAATGGAAGAACTTTCAAAAGAAGGTATAAATTCAAGAGTGGTTTCTGTACCATCTTTTGAAATTTTTGATGAACAGGACCAAAACTATAAAGAAGTAACTCTTGGTAAAGATGGTTTAAGGGTTGGTATTGAAGCGTCTTCAGGTCTAGGTTGGGAAAAATATCTCGGAGACAATGGGTTATTTTTTGGGATGAAAAGTTTTGGCGCGAGCGCTCCGGCCCAAGATCTTTATAAACATTTTGGAATTGATAAAGATACTATTATTAAAAACATAAAGGATAAAATATAAAAGGTGTAAAATGGTTACAAAAGTTGCAATTAATGGATTTGGAAGAATTGGTAGATTAGCCCTAAGGGCGATAATTGAATCAAACAGAAAAGACATAAATGTTGTTGCTATTAACGATCTTGGTTCAGCAAAATTTAATGCTCATTTACTTCAATATGATTCAGTGCATGGAATTTTATCAAAAAAAGTTACTCCGAGAAAATCATCTATTTCTATCGGAAAAAAATCAATAAAAATATTTTCTGAAAGAAACCCTGAAGATCTTCCGTGGAGTGATCTTGGAATAGATGTTGTTATGGAATGCACAGGTATATTTACTTCAAAAGAAAAAGCTCAAATGCACCTTAAAGCAGGAGCAAAAAGAGTCCTTATTAGTGCGCCAGCAACAAATGCCGATATAACAGTCGTTTATGGCGTTAATCATAAAAAAATCAGAAAGAGTCATAAAATAATATCTAATGCATCATGTACAACAAATTGCCTTGCTCCGGTAGCAAAAGTACTAAATAAACTATGTGGCATTAATCAAGGATATATGACAACCGTTCACGCTTTTACGGGTGATCAAAGTATTTTAGACACTCTTCATTCTGATGAAAGAAGAGCGAGAGCTTCTTCTGTTTCCATTATACCATCGTCAACTGGTGCCGCAAAAGCCGTTGGATTAGTTTTACCTGAGTTGTTAGGTAAACTAGATGGCACTGCTGTAAGAGTCCCTACCCCAAATGTTTCAATGATAGATTTAGTATTTAGCTCAAAGAAATCAATTGATGCTGATACTATAAATACTGCTATGATAAAAGCTTCTAAAGGAGATCTTAAAGGTGTCCTAGGTGTTGAAAATAAGCCATTAGTATCGATTGACTATAATCATAACCCCTTAAGCTCTATATTTGATTTAACTCAAACACAAGTTGTAAAAGGAAGATTAGGAAGAGTATTGAGTTGGTATGATAATGAATGGGGATTTGCCAATAGAATGAGTGATACAGCTTCGGTTATTGGAAAACTTATAAAATAGTAATGTTAAGAATAAGAAATCTTGATGACCTTTTAAAAAATGATTTAATAGGAAAAACTGTTCAAATTAGAGCAGATCTTAACCTGCCAATAAATAATGGAAAAATATTAGATAAAACAAGATTACTTAGTATAGTGCCAACAATAAAAGAACTTCAAAAAGCACAATGTAAAATATCAATACTCTCACACTTTGGCAGGCCAAAAGGTAAATTTGTTAAAGTAATGAGCATAAAGCCTATTATCCATGAAATTGAAAAGACACTAAAAACAAAGGTTATATTTTCAAAATCCTGCATTGGTAATAGCGCGGAAAATTCTATAAAAAAAACACAGAATGGTGGTGTTGCTATAATGGAAAACACTAGATTCCATAGAGGAGAGGAAAATAATTATAATTATTTTGCAAAAGATATTTCCAAATATTCAGATTATTTTGTTAATGATGCATTTTCAGTAGCACACAGAAGTCACGCATCGGTGACAGGCATAACAAAGTACTTACCTTCTTTTGCTGGTAGGTCTTTTGAAGAAGAAGTCCTTACTATTGATAAGTTTCTGCGATCAAAAAATAAAAGGAAATTAGCAATAATAGGTGGTTCAAAAATATCAACTAAGATTTCTCTAATTAATAATCTGATAAAAAAAGTTAACTCTATTGTTATAGGTGGGGCAATGGCAAATACTTTTCTTTCAGCGCAAGGTAAGGAAATTGGTAAATCTTTACATGAAGAATCTATGTTGAAGATGGCAAGAGGCATTATGAGAAATGCCATTAAAAGAAATTGTAAAATTTTATTACCAGTAGATGTAGTAGTTGCTAATAATTTAAAAAAAGGCGGAAAATTTTCAGAATACAATATTGATAATATTCCTAATGAAGGTTTAATTTTAGATATTGGAAAAAATACTATAAAAATTATTGATAAAGAAATTTCTAAAACTAAAGAAGTTTTATGGTGCGGTCCATTGGGATTGTTTGAACAAAGTCCTTTTCATTTAGGAACAGCATCTGTTGCAAAAACTTTATCAGAATCAACAAAAAGTGGTAAAATCTTGTCGGTTGCTGGAGGTGGTGACACTGTAGCTGCAATTAGCCAATCCCGATATATTAGTGATTTTACATATATTTCTACTGCGGGAGGGGCATTTTTAGAAATGATAGCTGGTCAGAAACTACCAGGAATTGAAGTGTTAAAAAAATAAATGAGGATGAGAGGATAAGATGAGTAATTTAGAAAATATTGCTAAACAGATGGTAACACCTGGCAAAGGTATATTAGCTGCAGATGAAAGTTCAGGAACTATTAAAAAAAGATTTGATAGTATTAGTGTTGAATCTAATGAAGAGAATAGAAGAAATTATAGAGAACTTTTATTCCAAAATAGAAATGCTATGGAAAATTATATTTCTGGAGTCATTCTTTTTGATGAAACAATAAGACAAGAAAGTAGAGATGGTACTCCTCTTGTAAAAGTTATAAGTGATTCAGGTTCATTACCTGGAATCAAAGTTGATACTGGAGCAAAAGACCTGGCCTTTAATTCAAATGAAAAAATTACTGAAGGACTTGATGGCTTAAGAGAAAGATTAAAAGAGTATCACATCCTAGGAGCCAAGTTTGCAAAATGGAGAGCTGTAATCACAATTGATAAATCCAATCCTAGTGATTTATGTATAAATTCTAATGCACATGCTCTAGCAAGATATGCTGCTCTCTGCCAAGAAAATGATGTTGTACCAATCGTAGAACCTGAAGTTTTAATGGATGGAGAACATAATATTGATAAATGTTATGAAGTCACAAAAAAAACTCTTGGAAAAGTTTTTGAAGAACTATTGGGCCATGGCGTTAATCTTAAAGGTATTTGCTTAAAACCAAATATGGTGATTGACGGATCTTTATACTCAGAAAAATCATCAAAAGAAGAAATCGCAAAAAAAACAATTGCATGTTTTAAAGAAGTTGTACCTGAAGAAATTCCAGGAATTGTTTTCTTATCTGGTGGTCAAAGTGAACTAGAGGCGACAGAAAATTTAGATCAAATGAACAAAATTAGTGATTTTCCTTGGAACTTAAGTTTTTCTTATGGTAGAGCCTTACAGGCTTCTGCATTAAAAGCTTGGGGTGGTGAAGATAAAAATGAAGAATTAGCTTCTAAAGCCTTTGAACACAGAGCCAAAATGAATTCTTTAGCTACTTTAGGAAAGTGGGAAGAAGAATTAGAAAACTAGGCATAAAATGAAAATAAATGGCAATGAAATAAGACCAGGAAATGTAATTAAGCATAAAGATTCTATCTGGGTAGCAGTAAAAATATCACATGTTAAACCTGGAAAGGGTGGTGCTTTCGCTCAAGTAGAACTTAAGAAAGCTACTGATGGAACAAAATTGAATGAAAGATTTCGCTCTTCAGAAACCGTTGAAAGACTAAGACTAGATACTAAGAAATATCAGTTCTTATATCTCGATGATAATTCTGCTCATTTTATGGATCAAAAAACATATGAACAGATTCAAATATCTTTAAAATTACTTGATGATAAAAAGTCCTTTCTTCAAGAAGGTATAGAACTTGAAATTGAAAGTTTTGAAGAAGAACCAATTAATATTCTTTTTCCTGAAAATATAACCTTAGAAATTACTGAAACTGAACCAACAGTTAAAGGTCAAACTGCTGCATCTTCATATAAACCTGCTAAACTTGAAAACGGATTAAGGGTAATGGTTCCACCTTTTATACAAGTAGGTGAAAGAGTAGTTATTAATACTAACGATTTATCTTATGTTAAAAGATCAGAATAATGCCTTCCGCACTTTTAAATGTAATGATAAATGCAGCCCGAAAGGCTTCTAGAAAACTCAGAAGAGACTTTAATGAATTAGAAAACCTTCAGGTTAGTATTAAAGGTCCTGCTGATTTTGTAACTTCAGCTGATATTAGAACACAAAAAATAATTATTGATGAACTTATAAAGGCTAAACCTGATTGGTCTTTTGTTGCTGAAGAAGACAGCAATATTATATCTAAAAGTACTAACAATAGATTTATTATTGATCCAATAGATGGAACTACCAATTTTCTCCATGGTAATCCCAACTTCGCAATATCAATTGCTGCAGAAATTGATAATAGACTTGAAGCAGGTATAATTTATTCACCTATAACAGATGAATTATTTTTTGCTGAAAGAGGGAAAGGTGCTTATTTAAATGACAGAAGATTAAGGGTTGCAAAAAGAAATAAACTATCAGAATCTGTCATTGTTACAGGCATTCCTCATATCGGAAGAGGTAATCAATCCAAGTTCATAAAAGAAATTGAAGAATTAATGCCTAAAGTTGCTGGAATTAGGAGATCTGGATCAGCCGCACTTGATTTAGCTTGGGTAGCAGCAGGCCGATATGATGGTTTCTGGGAAACAGGTTTATCAATTTGGGATATTGCTGCAGGAGTTATAATTATAAGAGAATCAGGTGGAATAATTACCGGGATAGATGGAAGCGAAGAAGATTTATATAATGGTAATTTAGTTGCAGGAAATGAAATTATTCATAATAGTTTAATTGAAAAGATAAGAAATATCTACTTGCAAGATAAGTAGAGTTACAATATATATTCTGCACTTAGGAAGAAAAATGAAAAAAGACACACACCCAGATTATCACAATATTACTGTCGAAATGACAGATGGAACAACATTCAACACTCGCTCTACATGGGGAAAAGAAGGTGATACTCTTAAATTAGATATTGATCCAACTTCACATCCTGCTTGGATAGGGGGAGGACATCAAATTGTTGATCGCGATGGCAGAGTAGGAAAGTTTAATAAAAAGTTCGAAAATTTTTTAGGTGCTTCTAGCAAAAAAAAGGGGAATAAAAGCTCAGTAAAAGAAGCACAAGAAGAAAAGCCTGCTGAAGAAGCACAAGAAGAAAAGCCTGCTGAAGGAGCTAAAGAAGAAGTCTAATCGCTTCTGAAATGCCTTATCGTTTTAGAGAATGTCTCCGATCCAGGAATCCGTATGACCTTTAAAGAATCAATACATGTTTATTCAGATTCATCATTTTTCTATTTTGAATCGGCAGCAAGCCAAGGTATTAACCAGAACCAGCCAATAATAGGTAAAGGAAAAATCCACAGTAAGGACCACCAGCCATTTTTACCTGCATCTCTCAACCTCCTTACCGTTGCCGATAAAGTTGGTACGGCCATGATTGGTCGATAGACCAGAACTAGCAATCCAACTTCTCCATCAACATAACCACCAGGTAACAAGTTGCCAAAAGGTAGGTCTTTAACAAACACCACAGGAGTAAGAAGAAAGTGGTCGATCAACCAAATTAACAGATACACAATAAGAAAAAATAGCATAAAGAACCAGAAATCTAATTT
>JAYZKD010000036.1:0-12046 GCA_036163815.1 Pseudomonadota bacterium
CTAGATCCCAATCGTTTTTCTTATTCAGGGCCATCATGGCATCAAATTCACCTTTCGCTACTAAAGACATCCTGTAAGCAATAGAATTCTTATTAATAATATTCATTTTTGGCCATGGTCTTTTCCAGGCAGGATGAGAGAACATAGGTTTAAAAGCACACATATTTGAATTTTCTAAATGTGTTACTTTGGTTGTAAAAATTTGTTTAGAATTTATCCATGAACCTTTATTTAATTCAGCTTCATATAATTCTCTTCTTAAAGGATTAAAAATTAAACCGGAAATAGGTCTTCCATTTAAAACTAATGCAATGGAGATGCAGAAATCATCCTTTCCTTGAAGAAATGACTTAGTTCCGTCTATCGGGTCAACTAAAAGAACTTTGTTAAAATTTAACCTTGTTTGAGTATCCTTCTTTTCCTCAGAAAGCCAACCGACTTTATTAATTTTTTTTGTTAATGTTTTGTAAAGATAATTATCTATTTCTATATCTGCCTCCGATACATCTGAACCATCATCTTTTTTCCAAACTCTAGGACCTTTATTAAACCATTTAAGGGCTATTTCTCCAGCTTTAAGGATAGTTTTTCTAATTATCAAATGATCTTTTGAAGGACTAAAGTTTTTTGTTTTATTTTTCATTATTTTCCTCAGAAATGATATGATTATAAACTTTCTTCATAAGTGAGGGTAATCCAATATTTTTTAGATTCTCTTTATCTTCCCAGATTCCTTTAAAAGCATTCTGTTTGATACCTTTATGAGTATAAATTTCAAGAGATAGTTTAAAATGTGAGAAAGTATGAGTTATTTCTCCAGGTATAATTGACCAGTCACCCTCAAAAGGGAATTTAAAATAATTATCTCTTTTTTTATTATTCAAAATCCATTCAGTTGAAGGAAATTCAAGCATTCCTGGTAAAAGACCTGACATTGGTCGCCTTCTTAAATAAACCTTACCTTTATCTGAAACTATCCAAAATAATATAGCCTTCCTTGTAGGTTTTGTTTTTTTCTTTTCCTTAAAGGGTATAATTTTAGTTAAATCATTATGATAGGAATTACAAAATTTCTGAATAGGGCAAATGTCACATATAGGAATATTAGGCTTGCAAATCTTAGAGCCAATATCCATTAATGATTGAATATAATCACCAATCCGGTTTTTAGGGTTTAATTGCATAGAGATATCGTTCAGTTCTTTTTTTGCTTTTTTTGCAGGTAATAGAATTCCATTAAGGCGCAATAGAATTCTTTCAATATTTGCATCTATCACAACTGCATCTTTGTTAAAAGCTATAGAAAGAATTGCTCCTGCGGTATAGGGTCCTATTCCAGGTAACTTAATTAATTCTTCATAAGTATTAGGAAGTAAATTATTATATTTATTAGATAATATTTGTGATGATTTATGAATATTCTTTGCTCTTGAGTAATAACCCAATCCAGACCACATATCCATGACATCATTTATATCGCTTTTGGCTAATTTTTTAATTGAAGGCCATTTTTTAATAAATTTATTAAAATATGGTTTAACCGCTTCAACAGTTGTTTGTTGTAACATTATTTCTGAAATCCATGTCTCGTATGGGTTAATTTCGTGGTCTAATTTTCTCCAAGGCAAATCTCTTTTATTTTTGTCATACCAAATAAGTACATTTTTTGATAAATTATCTTTGTTTTTAACATTCATGATAAGCGAGACTCAAAATAACTATAAAAAGAGATGATAAAAATTTTTTTCAAACTAAGCAACTAGGTTGGTATGTTTCAAAAATAGCAAAACCTTTTTTTAATAGGCAGGGTTTTGTTAAGGGCTATATTATTGATAATTGGGAAGAAATCGTAGGAGAAAATTATTATAAAATTTCTATTCCCGAAAAATTAAGAATACAAAAAGGAGGCGGTATTCTTACAATTGCTACAGATGGAGCTACAGCAACTGAAATGGAATATATAAAGGATGAAATAATAAGAAAAGTTAATGATTATTATGGATATAGGGCGATAAGTAGGATACGTTTTAGAAATTCATACCTTCAAGGCTTAGAAAATAAGCAAGAAAAGAAAACCAATAAAAAGAAATTAAAAACACAAAGTATTTCTGTTTTAGTAAATGATTTTGAGGAAGGTAAGATAAAAGAAGCAATAAGCTCGTTAGGAAGATATATTATAAATAAAAAGGATTGATAATTATTAAGAGGTTAAAATGGGTAGAAAAAATATCATATTAGTTGTAGGCGCGTTAATATTAGCAATTATTATTGCTATAGTTTTTTTATCGCCTAATCAAGGGTCTTCTAATTTGAGCAATAATATAAACGCATCAAGAGATTTAGCCTCGAATATAAATTTATCACAAAATGTCTCTAATCACATTGAGGGAGATCATTTTTTAGAGATTAATAATCCAAAAAACACCATTGTTGAATATGCTAGTTTAACTTGTCCACATTGTGCAACTTTTCATAGTGAAGTTTTTCCTAAGATTAAATCTGAATTGGTAGATACTGGCAAAGTCAAATATATTTTTAGAGATTTCCCTATAGACCCTATCGCTATGGCAGGGTCTATGATAGCTCATTGCGCGGGTGATGATAAATATTTTGGAGTTATTAATGTTTTATTAAAAACACAAGATCAATGGTTGTTTGATAATGAGAATCCCTATAATGGATTACTAAAGGTTGCACGTTTAGCTGGCTTAGCAGAGGAGGATGTTAAATTGTGTTTAAATAATGCTGAATTATTTAATATAATTGAGAGCAATCAAAAGATTGCAACATCAAGATTTGGAGTAAATGGAACGCCTTCAGTTTTTGTGAATAACAAAAAAATACCCACTTTAGATTTTGACACCATTCTAGCTGAACTTAATCTTTCTAATGAATAATTTATTTTACATAGGGAGAAAGTGTTGGATTTTAGCAAATTAAGATTATCAAGTTTTAAATCTTTTGTTGAGCCAATTGAGATAGATATTAAGGACGGTTTAACTGGTGTTGTAGGGCCGAACGGTTGCGGAAAATCTAATTTAGTTGAAGCTATAAGGTGGGTTATGGGAGAGGCTTCCTATAAGTCTATGAGAGCTTCGAGCATGGAAGGTGTTATTTTTCAAGGAACTCAAAATAGACCTTCGAGAAATTCTGCTGAAGTTTCTTTAGTTTTAAACAACAAAGATAGAGATGCACCTCTCATTTGTAATGATTCTGACATTATTGAGGTTACTAGAAGAATTGAAAGAGAGGCGGGCTCTGTATATAGATTAAATGGTAATGATACAAGAGCAAGAGATATTCAAATGCTCTTCGCTGATGCCTCTACAGGCGCTCGATCACCTTCTTTAGTCAGACAGGGACAAATTCAAGAATTAATAGATCAAAAACCAGAGGAAAGAAGAAGAATATTAGAAGATGCAGCAGGAATCTCAGGCCTTCATGTTAGAAGGCATGAAGCAGAATTAAGAATTAAATCTGCAGAATCAAATATAGATAGATTAGATGATCTTTTAAAAGAGCTTTCATCACAAATAAGATCACTAAATAAACAATCTCGTGAAGCGAATAGATACAAAAATCTATCTCAACAGATAAGGGATTTAGAAGCTCTCCTTTTAGCTTTAAAATATAAGACTATCAATGAAGAATGTGAGAAAAATAAAAACGAAGTTCATTCTTTGAATATTAAGCATCAGAATATAGTAAGAAATGTTACTAGTAAGAAAACTGAAGAATTAAATATTCAGGAATTATTACCGAATCTAAAAAAAGAAGCAAATGATGCTTCTGCGATTCTTCAAAGGTTAATTATTGAAATGGAAAGATTTGATAATGATCAGATTCGATCGCAAAGAAGACAACAAGAGCTTATTGATCTTATTACTACTGCTAATTTGCAATTAAAAAGAGAATTACAAATTTTAGAAGATATTGATAATAATGATTTAAACTCTCCTGGTAGCGAAGAAAAGAATATTAATGAAGATTCTTTTAATGATGAAATAGATAAAGTTAATAAAAATATATCAAAACAAGAGGGTAATATAAAAACCTTAACTGAATTGGTTGCTGAAAAGAACGCTTTAGAGGGTTTGATTGGAAATAGTCTTCATTCTAAGAATTCTTTAATTGAGAATCTTAAAGTTTCTCCTGGCTATGAAGAAGCTTTAGATGCTTTACTTGGAGATGAATTGTACCATTCCTTAGATACAAAAAATGATATTCATTGGAGAAAAATTTCTATGGATTCTGTTTCTCATAACTTACCTGAAGGAGTTGAGCCGCTTTCAAAATTTGTAAAGGGATCTGATGTTTTAACCGAAAGATTAAATCAAACTGGTTTAGTAAAGAAAGAAAATGGTGAAAGACTGATTTCTAAGCTTAAATATGGACAAAGACTAGTGTCTAAGGAAGGCGATGTGTGGCGATGGGATGGATTGATAGTAAGCGCAGGAGCACCTGGTTCAGCCGCTGAAAGATTAGCTCAAAGAAATAGGCTCATAATGATACATCAAGAGATTGATGATTTTATAAAAGAATTTGGTACGCAAGATGAAATTAGAATGAAAATTACAGAACATCAAAACAATCTCTCTAATCTTAAGCTTAAAGTTGAAAGAATTGGGCTAAACAAAAAAAATGCATTTGAAGTTAAAGAAAGAAGGAAAGTTGCTTCTGAGCAAATTGAGATTTTGAAAGAAAGAATTAATAAATTTGAAGAAGAAAACGAAAATTTTAGTAATGAACCGAAAAATATTGATAACAAAAAGGTAGAGCTAAGTGAAAAGATATCCGAAGCTAGAAAAAGTTCGAATGAAAGTAACGATAGATTAGCGAAAAAAGAAAATGATTTAAGATTGATAACTGAGGAAATTAGGAATCTTTCTGATCATGAGTCTCAACTAAGAGAGCAGAAAGGAAGAATTGAAGCAACCTATGAATCTGATAACTCTAGATTATTGGAAATCTCTGAATTGATAAAAAAAGAATACAAGAGTGATGTTTTTAATTTTCTTGAAAAAATTGATGTTTCATCAAATCAAGAAAGCGAAGAAGATATAGCTAACACTATCGATAGATATAAAAATGAAAGGGCTTCTTTAGGCGGTGTCAATCTTAAAGCTGAAGAAGAGGCTGAAGAAATTAAAGAAAGAGCAAATGAAATAAAGTCTGAAAAGAATGATTTAGAAGAAGCTATTAAAAAACTTAGAACAGGTATTAACGATCTCAATAGAGAAGGAAGAGAAAGAATGCAAAAAGCTTTTATGGAAGTCAACGAAAGATTCCAAAATGTATTTAAAAAATTCTTTGGTGGAGGTAATGCCGAATTAAAATTTATTGATTCAGATGATCCTCTTGAAGCTGGATTAGAGGTTTTTGCTCAACTCCCTGGAAAAAAATTAATTGAAATGTCATCTTTATCCGGAGGAGAAAAAGGCCTAGTTTCTTTATCTTTAATTTTTGCAGTATTTCTTACCAATCCATCTCCAATTTGTGTTTTAGATGAGGTCGATGCAGCTTTAGATGATGGTAATGTCGAAAAGTTTTGTGATTTAATTGAAGAAATATCATCCAATGTTAAGACAAGATTTATTGTAATTACTCATCATCCTCTAAGTATGGCTAGAATGGATAGGTTATATGGAGTAACAATGCAGGAAAAAGGGGTAAGTCAATTAGTTTCGGTGGATTTAAATGTTGCCGAAAAAATAAGAAATATAGCTTAAAAAATATAAATAATACAATGATTTATAACAAAATATATGTTGTTGACACTTTCTTCTTATATTAGTAATTTCTCTATTATTACCAATCAAAATAAAAGGAATTCTCTATTTGACCTTGGGTAAAAAATTACAAAAAGACAAAGACAAAGAAATGGAAAATATTATTGAAGAAAGAAAGAGGATTTCTAAAAAAATAGTTGAATTTCAAAATAAGTATAAGAGAATATCTCCAGATGATGAGGGAAGATCTTCTGCTTTTGGTATAGCTATGAGAATAACAACTGATCTTATTTCCGGAGTTATTATTGGTGGAATTATGGGTTGGTCACTAGATAAGATGTTTGGAACCGAACCTTGGTTATTGATAATATTTTTTGTATTCGGTATTTTTGCAGGTATTTCTAATGTTATTAGAACTGCAAATAAAATGAATAAATTAGGATAACTTTATGGCTTCTTCAGATCATAGTGGAGATCATCACGGAGCAGGATCTTTTCCAGCAGATCCTATGCATCAATTTGAAATTAAAAGGTTGATTGATATTAATATAGGAGGTTTAGATATCTCATTTACTAATTCAGCTTTATTTATGGTTTTGGCAGTTACTATTATTAGTTCTATGACAATTTTTTCTGTAAGAAAGAACGCCATTATTCCTTCTCGTATGCAGTCCGTTATTGAAATGTCATATGAGTTTGTTGCAAATATGGTACGACAAAATGTTGGATCACAAGGCAAGAACTATTTTCCCTTTATTTTCACAATATTTATGTTTGTTCTTTTTATGAATATGTTGGGAATGATTCCTTATGGGTTTACGGTAACTAGTCATATAGCAGTTACTTTTGCTATGGCTATGTTGATTTTCATAGGTGTAACTTTAATTGGATTTATTAAGCATGGGTTTGGTTTTTTTGGTTTTTTTGTTCCAAAGGGCGTTCCAATTTTTATGCTTCCGCTACTAGTTGTTATTGAAGTTATTTCTTATTTTACAAGGCCTATAAGTTTATCTGTTAGATTGTTTGCTAATATGATGGCTGGCCATACAATGTTAAAAGTTTTTTCTGGATTTGTGATCTTAATGGGTTTTTTAGGGGGCTGGTTACCTCTTGCAGTTATGGTGGCTTTCACGGGTCTAGAAATATTAATTGCATTTTTACAAGCATATGTTTTTGCTATATTAACATGTATCTATCTTAATGATGCTTTACATATGCATTAATTATTATTTTAAAAAAGGAGATTAAAATGGAACCAGAAGCAGCAAAATTAATAGGAGCTGGAATAGCTTGTATAGCTTTAGCAGGAGCAGGAATAGGTATAGGAACTATTTTTGGGAATTACTTATCTGGAGCTTTAAGAAACCCTAGTGCAGCTCAATCTCAATTCCCTAATTTATTATTGGGCTTTGCTTTAGCTGAAGCGACAGGTTTATTTGGTTTGGTTGTAGCGTTAATTCTTTTATTTGTTCTTTAAGAAATTTATAAATTATGCCTCAATTAGATTTTTCTACATTTATACCTCAAATTTTTTGGCTATTTGTTAGCTTATCAATTTTGTATTTAATTCTTTCTAGATATGCGTTGCCAAGAGTTTCAGATGTAATAGAGGAAAGAAAAGATATAATTGCGCACGATATTGACGAGGCAAAAAAATTCTCATTAGATTCTGAAAAAGCCGTTGAGGATTTAAATTTAAGAATGTCTAAGGCAAAATCTGAGTCTCAGCAAATAATTAATAATGCTATTATAGAAATTAAGGACAAAAATGAGCAAAAAAAGGATAAGATTATTATCGAAATAAATGAAGAAATCTTGGATGCTGAAAAAGAGATTTCTGGAAAAAAAGAGATTGCATTAAAGGATGTGACTAAAATTTCTATGGAATTAGCTAAAGAAATGTTAGAAAATTTATCCATTGGAAAGGTGGACACAAAAAAATTATCTAATCTTTCAGAGAATGTTAATTGAAAGGGTTGATAAATGTTTAATGCTGAATTTTTTGTTGCTCTCTCTTTCTTGATTTTTGTAGGGCTTGCTATTTATCTTGGATTACCAAGAGCGGTTATTTCTTCCTTGGATAAACGGTCGAAAGATATCGAAGATGAATTAGACGAAGCTAGAAACTTACGCGAAGAAGCTCAAAAAATTTTAGCGAAAGAAAAAAAAGCTTTAGATAAAGCAGATAAGGAAATTGAGATTCTAATTAAGAAAGCTAATAAACAAGTTGAAGAACTAACAAAAAAAGCTGAAGAGAACTTAAAACAAGATATTGAAAGAAAGAAGCAATCAGCCGAGTTTAAGATTGAACAAGCTAAGATCGAAGCAATAAATGATGTAAGAAGAAAAGTTTCAGATCTTTCTTTTCAAATTACTGAGAAATATCTCAAAGAAAATTTAGATGCTAAGGCTTCTAAAACTTTAATTGATGAAAGTATTTCTGAAATTAAAAAGAATATTTAAATATCATTCCTTAAATCTATCCATTATTTCTATAAAATTACACGGCTTATGTCTTATATCTAATTGATAAGTTAATATTTCATCCCATGCATCAGTCACTGCATTTGGTGAACCAGGGAGACAAAATATAAGTGTTTCATTTAAAATCCCAGCAAGTGCACGAGATTGAATTGTCGATGTTTTTATTTTTTGAAAGGATATCATATGAAATATAGTTGAGAATCCGTCAATTCTTTTTTCCAAAATTTCTTCGACTGCTTCAGGGGTAACATCTCTTCCTGTTAATCCAGTACCTCCACTTGTTATTATTATATTTATTTCTTTATTTTTAGACCATTCCAAAACAGTATTTCTAATTAATTTTTTATCATCTTTAATGATTTTATAATCAAATAATTTATGACCTGAATTTTCAATCTTTTCTTTGAGTATATTTCCGGAGATATCATTTTTCTTATCTCTGCTATCAGAAATTGTAATTATTGAAATATTTACGGGTCGAAATTCTTCGTTTTTATCAGTCAATTTTGTTTTCCTTTTTGATTTCTTTTAATTTTTTATGAAGAATTAGCATATCTTTCATAACTAATGACTTGTTTGTGGGTCTACGCAAAAGATAAGCTGGATGAAATATTGGAAGGGATGGAATTTTTATAGTATTATATTTATAATCTCTCCATTCACCTCTTAACTTTGTTATTCCTATATCAATATTTAAAAGAGATTTGGTAGAGATCGATCCAACAAGCAGTAAAACATCTGGGTTAATTAATTCTATATGTTTTCTGACAAATGGAACACATATTTTAAGTTCTTCTGAGGTCGGATTTCTGTTTCCTGGAGGTCTCCAAGGTACGATATTAGTAATATAGCAATTAGTTCTGTTGAGGTTAATAAAATTTAAGACTTTGTCTAATAATTGTCCTGATTTCCCTACAAATGGTTTACCTTCAATATCCTCTTGATTACCCGGAGCTTCGCCTATAATCATTATTTTTGAATCCTTATTTCCGTCACAAAAAACAGTATTTGTAGAAGTCAGTTTAAGTTCACAACCATCGAATTGCTCTATATATAATTTTAAGTCTTCTAAATTTGTAATATCATCTATGGGATTATTGGAATCTTCGTTACTTTTATTGTTCAGATTATTTAAAGTAGATTTTCTTTTAAAATCAGAAATTGATAAATCTATTGTGTCAGAAACACCCAATTCTAATTGTAATTTTAAATCATCTATTTTTTTTTCAAAACTATTTTTCATCTTTATATGAATCTCTTTAGAATAATAACTGATATTGTAAACTGCGACAATCTTAGTAGTTTGTAATAGAGAGAAAATATTTTAATTATTATTAATAAAATGAGCTTATATGAATGATCAACCTATAAATGAAGTAAATGCAAGACAGGGGCAAGTACTAGATTCTTCTAAAAGAGAGTCGATGGAATATGATGTACTTATCGTCGGAGCTGGTCCAGCAGGGTTATCTGCAGCAATTCATTTAAAAAAATTATCCGATGAAAAAAATTTAGATTTATCTATTTGTGTTTTAGAAAAAGCAAGTGAAATTGGAGCTCATATCCTATCAGGAGCAGTTATAGAAACTGTTGCATTAGATAAATTAATACCAAATTGGAAAGAAATGGATAGCCCAATAAAGACTAAAGTTAAAAAAGATAGATTATCTTATTTTGGAAAAAATTGGTCATTTTCTTTCCCACAAATTTTATTACCTCCTTTAATGAAAAATCATGGAAATTATATAGTCAGTCTTGGGAATGTTTGTAAATGGTTAGGTGAAATTGCAGAAGGGTTAGGAGTTGAAGTTTATCCAGGTTTTAGTGCGGCAGAGGTATTATTTGATGGGAATAAAAAGGTAATTGGCGTCGCAACAGGTGATATGGGGGTTTCTAAAGAAGGCTTAGCCAAGGATTCTTGGGAACCAGGAATGGAATTAATAGCAAAATATACTCTTTTTTCAGAAGGCTCTAGAGGATCTCTTTCAAAATTTTTGATTAACGATTTTGAACTTTCTAAAGACAAAGATCACCAAAAATATGCGATAGGATTAAAAGAATTATGGGAAATTGATGAAAAAAATCATACTGAAGGTCTTGTCGATCACTCAATGGGTTGGCCTTTAAGCGATGGAACAAGTGGAGGTTCTTTCTTATATCATTTTGGAAAAAACTTAGTTTCTATAGGGTATGTTATTCATTTAAATTATACTAACCCCTATGTTTCACCATTTGATGAATTTCAACAGTTTAAAACACATCCTTCCATAAAAAAAGTTCTTAAAGGTGGTAAAAGAATTTCTTATGGTGCAAGAGCTGTCACAACTGGTGGATATCAATCAGTTCCAAAATTATATTTTCCTGGAGGCGCATTAATAGGCTGTTCTGCTGGTTTTTTAAATTATCCAAAAATTAAAGGTACGCATAATGCTATGGAAAGCGGAATGCTTGCTGCTGAGGCGATAATAGAAAATTTTGTTTCAGGTAACAAAGATAACAATTTAGATAATTATCAAGAGAAGTATGAAAATAGCAGGTTGTCTAAAGAGTTAAAAAGTATAAGAAATATTAAACCATACCAATCTAAATATGGATCTTTATTAGGAACATTATTGGGTGGATTTGAAATGTGGTTAAGCACATTTGGTATAAGTCTTCCTTTTACATTAGGGCATAATAAACCAGATCATAAAACTTTAAGAAAGGCTTCTGATTGCAAGAGGATAGACTACCCTAAGCCTGATGGAGAGTTTTCTTTTGATAAATTATCTTCAGTTTTTCTTTCTAATACCAATCATGAAGAAGATCAGCCTGCTCATCTTACATTAAAAGATAGCAATATCCCTATAAATGTTAACTTTAAAGAATACGAAGAACCTGCACAAAGGTATTGTCCGGCTGGTGTTTATGAAGTTTTGACTGATGAGAGTGGGGGAGAGCCAATTTTTCAAATTAATGCACAAAATTGTGTGCATTGTAAAACATGTGACATAAAGGATCCTTCGCAAAATATAAATTGGGTTGTACCGCAAGGTGGAGAAGGCCCACTTTATGGTGGTATGTAAATTTTTAATGCAAATCTCTGAAAAAGCTTTTGGAAAAATCAATATTTCTTTAAATTTGACTGGTAAAAAAGAAAATAATTACCATTTTCTGGTTAGCTTTATTAGTTTTTGTAATTTTTACGATATTATTACGGTCGAAGAATCAAAAAAATTTGATTACGAAATACTAAATAATATTAATTTTGGTGATTCAGACTTAATTCTTAAAACCATCGAAGTTTTTTGCAAAAAAATGAATTTAGCTAATTTACCTAATTTGAAAATTACTCTTGATAAAAGAATTCCGATAGGAGCAGGATTAGGTGGTGGTTCAGCTGATTCTGCTGCATTAATTCGTGTTTTAGATAAGTTTTTAAATTTAAACATAACTATGGAAAAAAAAATTTCTATAGCGAAAGATATTGGTTCAGATGTTCCTGCTTGTCTATTGTCAAAGCCTTTGGTTTTAGAAGGTTATGGCGATCAATATGAAGAAATTCAGAATATTGATTCTAAGCATGTTATAATTGTTTTTCCAAATATTAATGTCAGTACAAAAGAAATATTTAATTCAATCAATCTAGATAATATAGATAAGATTGAGAGTGTAAGTTTAGTAAATAGAATAAAAGAAAGTATAATATATTATAATAATAACAATAACTTAAGTAATTATTTTTCAAACGATCTAGAAATAGTTTCATTTAAAAAATACCCCGAGATTCAAGAAGTAAAAGAAAGTATTTTAGAGGTAGGTTCAACATTTGCTTCTATGACAGGTTCAGGTTC
>JAYZKD010000037.1:0-9088 GCA_036163815.1 Pseudomonadota bacterium
TACCCTCATATGCCGGAAGAGATGATTTTACTCTAGAAAAAGCTCAGATGATGAATGAATTAGGATATTCTGGTTTCGCTGTAGATATGTATGGAGAAGGTAAAGTTGGATCAAGTCCTGAAGAAAATATGGGACTCATGCAAGTAGTCCTAGATGATAGAGAGCTTCTTCAAAGAAGAATAAATCTAGCACATAAAACAGCTATTGAAAAAGTTGGAATAGATGCGTCCAAGTCTGGAGCTATAGGATTTTGTTTTGGAGGTTTATGCGTTCTTGACCTAGCAAGAACAGGCTCTAATATTGCAGGAGTTGTTTCTTTCCATGGTTTATTCACGCCTCCTGGAAACACTGATGGAAATACTATCACATCTAAAGTTCTGGTTTTACATGGTAATGACGATCCTATGGTTCCACACGATGCAGTTAATGGGCTAGCTAATGAACTCACAAACGCAAAGGCAGATTGGCAAATTCATGCTTATGGTGGTACAAGCCACGCATTTACTAATCCGTTAGCTGACTCACCTGAAGACGGTATGGCATTCAACAAGAATGCTAATGATAGATCTTTTGAAGCAATGGATAATTTTTTTAGGGAAATTTTCTCGTAATCTATGGAAGCAGACAATCAATCAAAACCAATTAGAGCAGTTGTTGTCCCGGTTACTCCTTTTCAACAAAACTGTTCAATTGTTTGGTGTGTTGAAACATCATTAGGGGCTGTTTTTGATCCCGGTGGAGATTTAGATAGCATTCTTAAAATGGTTAAAGATAATAATATAACAATTGAAAAAATTTTAATTACACATGCTCATCTTGACCATGCAGGTGGAGCGAATGAACTTTCTAAAATGTTAAATGTGCCAATAGAAGGTCCTCATGAAGAAGATCTTTTTCTAATGGAAAGTTTATCTGAACAGGGAGAAAGATTTGGCTTAAAAGGGGCCCAGTCCTTTGAAACAACAAGATATTTAAAAAATGGCGATGAAGTAACAGTAGGTAATCAAACATTAGGTGTTAGACACTGTCCAGGACATACACCTGGTCACATTATCTTTTTTCATGAAAAAGCCCAGTTAGCAGTAGTTGGCGATGTTATCTTTCAAGGCTCCATAGGAAGATCAGATTTGCCCAGAGGCAATCATGAACAATTAGTAAATTCTATAGTTAATGAATTATGGCCATTAGGAGATGAAATGACATTTATTCCTGGACATGGCCCTTTATCAACCTTTGGTCAAGAAAGATTAACTAATCCTTATGTTTCTGATTTTGCTTTAGGAATTGAAAGAGAAATAACTCAAAAAGTAAAAAATCAAGAAGAACAAGATAATTAAAATTATAGGTGTAAATCTTGTATTTTATAAATAGTCAAAAATACAAACGAACCTCTTTGTGTTTACTATATTTTCTTCAAGGCGTTCCGCAAGGCCTTATATATTTTGCCTTATTAGATTGGTTAGCTGGAAATGGGTTTACTATAAAAGATATTGCTATAATCACCGCCATAGCCTCAATTCCTTGGTCATTAAAATTTTTAATAGGTCCATTTGTTGATTATTTCTCTAATTCTTTGATGGGCAAAAGAAGACCGTGGATAATCATTTCTACTCTAATGATGAGTGAGACTTTAATTTTTGCATCATTCTTAACCAGTCAAAATATTGATCCGAGAATTTTAGGTATAGCATTATTCTCTACAATTCTTGCAACCTCAATACTTGATGTTGCAACCGATGGAATGGCTATTGATATTTTAGATGAAAACGAGAGAGGTTTTGTTAATGGATTGATGTGGGGCTTCAGAACCTTAGGTGTAAGTATATCGGCAATATTTTCTTCTATTATTATGAATAAATATGGACTGGATCAGGCAATGTTTTATCTAGGTATAATAATTGCTTTAATAGGAATTCTTTTATTTTTTATTAAAGAAAAACAAACTGACACATTTTTCTCATTAGGTTCTTATCATTACGAAGGGATTGAAAACATAAATTTAAGATTCTCAGGAATTTTATCTACTATTATTAGTAGTTTCTCAAATAAATTTATTATCCTGTTACTTTTATTTTGCTTAACTTCTAATCTTGCTTCAGGAATTCATTTTTCTTCCATTTCTTTTTTATATGTAAATTATGCTGAATGGGAATCTTATGATCTAACGATGTTACGATCAGCAGCTTTATATGGAGGTGTTGTTGCTGCTTTGTTAGGTGGCTATTTATCAGATAAAATTAATCCACAAACAATAATCAGATTTTCACAAATCGGTTTAGCGATATTGTGTTTTGTAATAGGAATTTATACGAATATTCTAAAAAGTGAATTTCTTGGAATAAGTATATTGCTTTGTTTTTCATTTTTAAGTTCTTTTGGTATGACTGCAGTACTCTCATTATGTATGAGATTCTCAGTTTCGGTCTCTGCAGCTTCTCTTTTTGCCATTTTTATGAGTTCTAGACATATTTCAAGAATTGGAGGGGAAACAATGGCTGGTATTTTTGATGGTGTTTTAAATATTACAATCAATAATATATACTTAATTACATCAACAATATGCCTTGTGCCCTTAGTTTTTTTAAGAACCACAAAAAATACTAGATAGATAAATATTTTTAGAATCATAAAACTTGACACATATTTCATCAGGGTTATAGTCGCGCCACACAGAAAATATTGAAATAAAGTAGGTTTAAAATGTACGCTGTTATAAAAACTGGTGGAAAACAATATAAGGTTTCAAAAGATGATATTATTTCTGTTGAAAAGTTATCTGAAGATGCCGGAAAAAAAATTAAGCTAAATGAAGTTCTAATTATTTCCGATAAGGGTAAGCCTTTAGTTGGCAATCCTTTAATTAAGGGTGCCAGCGTAGATGCAGAAGTAATCGAGCAAACAAGATCATCAAAAATTACTGTTTTCAAGAAAAAAAGAAGGCATAATTATAGACGCAAAAAGGGTCATAGACAGTTAGTAACAAACTTGAAGATACTTAAAATAAATTCTGCTGAAAAGAAGGAATCATTAGAAAAGAAAAGAAAAGATGATAAAGAAACTAAAAAACCTTCAACAACTAAAACTACGAAGAAAAAAACCGAAACAAAAAAAACTGCTACAAAATCAAAAAAAGTAGAAGACAAAACAAAAAAAACTGCTAAAAAGAGCAAATCGAAAGCTAAAAGCACTACTAAGGGTTCAAAGGAGTAAAAAATGGCTCATAAGAAAGCTGGTGGATCATCAAGAAACGGAAGAGACTCTGCAGGCAGAAGATTAGGGGTTAAAAAATTTGGTGGTGAAAGTGTTATCCCAGGAAACATTATTGTTCGTCAAAGAGGAACCAAATGGAAACCTGGAGAAAATGTGGGGTTAGGCAAAGATCATACAATTTTTTCTCTCGTTGAGGGAACTGTTGATTTTTCTAAAGGCCAAAATGGTAGACCAGTAGTTTCTGTTAGACCCAAAGCGGCAACAGTAAACTAGTATAGTTCCAACTAAATACTTATTATTAAAAATTTATATTGCGAGCACGGTAATGAAGTTCCTTGATCAAGCAAAAATATATATAAAATCCGGTAACGGGGGTAATGGTTGCATAAGTTTTCGAAGAGAAAAATATGTTGAATTTGGTGGTCCTAATGGAGGGAATGGCGGAAAAGGCGGTGATGTCATTATTAAATGCTCAGAAGGATTGAATACTCTAATCGATTATAGATTTCAGCAACACTTTAAAGCAAAAAACGGCGGTCCAGGAATGGGAAGCGATAAGACTGGTAAGTCTGGAGAAAATATCATTATCGAAGTACCGAAAGGAACACTTATCTTAGAAGAAGATAATAATGAGATTATAGCGGATATAACTAATGTTGATCAATCTGTTACTATTTTAGAAGGTGGAAATGGTGGTTTTGGAAATTCACATTTTAAAAATTCAGAAAATCAAGCGCCTAGACATGCTAATGACGGTGAAATCGGAAAAGAAAAATGGATATGGCTAAGACTAAAGCTTATAGCTGATATAGGTTTGGTAGGATTACCAAATGCTGGAAAATCGACTTTCGTTTCCTCTATAAGTGCCGCAAAGCCCAAAATTGCAGATTATCCATTTACAACGATCCATCCAGTATTAGGAATAGTTAAACATATGAATAACGAATTGGTTATTGCAGACATACCTGGATTAATTGAAGGCGCGCATGAAGGAAAGGGCTTGGGTGACAGATTTTTAGGACATATAGAGCGTTGTAGTTTGTTATTACATCTTATCGATGCAAACGATGAGAATATTAATAAATCATGGGAAACCGTAAGAAAGGAAATTAAATCTTACTCTAAGGAATTGAGTCTTAAATCAGAAATAATTGCTCTTTCTAAATCAGACACATTAAGCGATGCTGAAATGAACGATAAAATAAAAGATTTAAAAAATTTTACTGGAAAGGAAGTATATAAGATATCATCAATCTCTGGTGATGGAGTGGATACAATATTAAAAATAATGAATGAAATGGTTTCTGAAGACTTATTTGATGAAACTATAGAGGGTTGGAAGCCATGAAAAATATAAAGGAATGTAATCGTGTAATTGTAAAGATTGGATCTTCTCTTCTCGTTGATGAAGGCAAGGGAATAAATGAAATCTTCCTTAATAAAATATCAGATGATATTGCCTCTTTAAGTAAAGAAGGAGTTAGTTTTCTTGTCGTATCTTCGGGTGCGATAGAATTGGGTAAGATAGAATTAAATAAAACAAAAGAAAAACTAACTTTATCAGAAAATCAAGCGGTGTCGTCTATAGGACAAATTCAACTAATTAATGCCTGGAAGAATGCTTTCAAAAGGAATAATCTTGAAACTGCACAGATACTAATTACCGCAGAAGATACAGAAAACAGAAAAAGGTTTCTTAATGCGCGTACAACAATAGAAGAGCTCTTAAAAAATAATTATATTCCTGTAATAAATGAAAATGATACTGTAGCCACATCAGAAATTAAATATGGCGATAATGATAGATTAGCTGCAAGAATTTCTGGAATGGTTTCAGCTGATTGTCTTGTACTTTTGTCTAATGTTGAAGGACTTTATGAAAAAGATCCCAATATTGAAAAGAGTCCTATTGTTAAAGAAGTAAAAAAAATAGACCAAAATATTATTGATATGGCAGGCTCGGCGAGCCCACTTGGAAAAGGTGGAATGACCACAAAAATTGAGGCCGCAAAAATAACAACAAACAGCGGGTGTTATATGGTTATTTCTTCAGGAAAATTTGAAAAACCTATTTCCTCAATAAAAAATGGCGAAGTAGGTACATGGTTCCCTCCAAAAAATAAAAATTTAACCGCCCTTAAAACCTGGATATCTGGAAGTATAAATCCAACGGGAATTATAAACATTGATAAAGGCGCTAATGAAGCTCTCAATAATGGAAAAAGTTTATTATCAGCAGGTATAATTAACTTTGAAGGTAACTTTGACAAAGGTGATACTGTAATAATAAAATATGATGAGACTGAGATTGCAAGAGGGTTGGCTAATTTTAATTCTACAGATTTATCAAAAATAATAGGGAAAAAATCTGAAGAAATTGAAGAAATATTAGGTTACCTTGATAAAACAGAAGTGATACATAGAAATAACTTATTTTATTCTGGAGATATGGAAAAGAATTAATGGGTAAAGATATTAAAACAGAAATAATGAAAATTGGCAAAGATGCAAAAATTGCTTCTCATATTCTTTCAATGGCCTCTGAAAAAATTAAAAATGACGCCCTTTTGCATATGGCAAATCTGATTGAAAAAGATTGTGACAATATTTTGAAGGCTAATTCCAAAGATGTAGAAAATGCAAAAAATAAAGGCATATCCGATGCCTTTTTAGATAGACTTCTACTAGACCAAAAAAGAATTTTTGCAATAAGTGATGGACTTAAATCAATTGTAGAATTAGTCGATCCAGTAGGGGAGGAAATGGCTAGATGGCAAAGACCTAATGGACTTGATATATCAAGAGTAAGGACGCCTCTTGGCGTTATTGGTGTAATCTATGAAAGCAGACCAAATGTAACCGCAGATGCAGGTGCATTATGCCTTAAAGCTGGTAATGCAGTAATCTTAAGAGGTGGTTCAGAAAGCTTCTATTCTTCATTAGCAATTCATGATTGTTTATCAAAAGGATTGGAAATAGCAAAACTCCCTAAAACTGCAATACAAATTATTCCTACAATTGATAGGGATGCTGTTGGCTATCTTTTAGAAGGATTAGATGGCAATATTGATGTAATTGTACCAAGGGGTGGAAAAAGTCTTGTGGAAAGAGTTCAAAATGAAGCAAAGATTCCTGTCTTTGGTCATCTTGAAGGTATATGCCATTTATATGTTGATAAAAATGCAGACTCAAAAAAAGCTGAGGAAATTGTAATTAATGCCAAGATGAGACGACCAGGAATATGTGGTGCGGCAGAAACACTTTTAATAGATAAAAAAGCTGACAAAAACATAATTACTCAACTAACTGAAGCATTACGGAAAACAGGCTGTGAAGTTAGAGGATGTAAAGAATCTCTTAATCTAGTTGATGATTTAATTCCCACCAAAGAAGATGACTGGTCGACCGAGTATCTTGATTCAATTATTAGCGTAAAAATTGTAGATGGCATTGAAGGAGCTATTTCTCATATCAATAAATATTCTACCAACCACACTGATTCAATAATTACAGAAAATAAAGAAACTGCTGAAAAATTTATGCGTGAAATTGACAGTGCAATAGTAATGCATAACGCATCGACCCAGTTTGCTGATGGAGGAGAATTTGGTATGGGTGCAGAAATAGGAATAGCAACAGGAAGATTTCATGCAAGAGGTCCGGTAGGAGTAGAACAATTAACTAGCTTCAAATATGTTGTACGTGGCTCTGGACAAACAAGACCTTAAATGAAGATATTTCAGTGAAAAATAACACTTTTCCCATAACCCCTGGCTCTAAAATTGGTTTATTTGGTGGTTCCTTTAATCCAGCGCATGAGTGGCATTTTGAAGTTTCAAAAAATGCTTTGAAAGAATTAAATCTTGATAAAGTTATATGGCTGGTATCACCAGAAAACCCATTAAAAGATTCCAAAGAGTTAATGCAATTTGATGAAAGATTTGCAAGCGCACAAAAAGAAGCTAAATCAGAATATTTCTTTGTTAGTGATTTTGAAAAGAAAAATAATATCAAATATTCTGTTGAGACCGTCTCCAAGATTAAAAATATCTATCCTGAAACAAAATTTATATGGATCATGGGCTCTGATTGTGCAGCAGAAATTTCGCAATGGAAGGAATGGAAAAAATTTCTTAATTTGATTCCTATAGCAATTTATCCGAGGCCTTCCTTTAAAATTAATTCTGAAAAATTAGATATTATCAAGGAAAAAGCTAGGCAAATTGAAGAAGGCGATCAATTAACTTTTGTAAACGCAATACCTCCTGCTATTACATTCATTCCTGGCCCTATGAGTGATATATCTTCTACTAAAATTAGAGAATTTAAAGATGGATAAAAATCTAAAACACATTTTGTCAAAACTTGAAGACAATAAAGCCCTTGATATTGTATCCATCGATCTGAAAGGTAAGTCGGATATTGCAGATTTTTTAGTAATTGCTACTGGAACATCTAATAGACATGTTGGATCAATGTCAGAACACCTTATAAACGAACTGAAAAAAGAAGGAATTAAAGAAATCAAAGCTGAAGGAATCAATAAAAGTGATTGGGTGTTAATAGATAGTGGTGATGTAATCATTCATATTTTTAGGAAAGAAGTAAGAGAGTTTTATAACCTTGAAAAACTCTGGCAACCATCAATAAAAATTGGCAGTTAGGCTCAATGGTAATCAAAATTATTTATATAGGTAATACCAAAAGTAATTTAAACCATATTTATCAAGATTATATTTCGAGAATAAAAAATATAAAAAAAACAATTGGACTTAAAGATATAATCTTTAAAGAAATAAAGAATTCAAATAAGAAAAATATTAAAGAAATCAAAGAAGAAGAATCTATAAAATTATTAAATCAAAAAACAAACGGATCACTAAACATTCTACTAGATAGAAAAGGGAAAAAAATAGATTCCATTAAATTTTCGAATTTATTTTATGAACAAAGTCTTATCAATAAAAACATAAATTTCTTTATTGGGGGATCTAATGGCTTAAAGGAAAAATATCATAAAGATTTTGATAGAATTATATCATTTGGAGACTTAACATGGCCCCATAAGATGTTTAAGATAATGTTATTAGAACAAATATATAGGTCTATAACTATTATTAATAACCATCCATACCACAAATGATAATCCGAAAAAAATATATCGCTTTAAATAGTTTTTTATTTTTATTATTTACCTTTGAAAATTTTGCAATATGCAAAACTCTTGAAGATGAAAATCTTGATTTACTAGAAAAAGTTATAACTTTAGTTGATAAAGAATATATTGATTCAACTAATCAAAATGAACTTATGGAATCCGCCATTAATGGTATGCTACAATCTTTAGACCCCCATTCAGTTTATCTTCCTCCTAAAGAATTTGAAGATTTACAAAACAATACTAGCGGACAATTCGGTGGTTTAGGTATAGAGGTAACAATGGAAAATGGGATAATAAAAGTCATAAGTCCTATAGATGATAGTCCCGCCATAAAAGCCGGTATGGCTGCTGGAGATTATATTACACATATCAACAGCGAACCAATACTTGGTAAGAGCTTAAGTGATGCAGTAGATCTAATGCGAGGCGAACCTAAGACAGAAATTACTATCACAGTAGTAAGAGAGAAAAATGATAGTGCATTTGATCTTAAGATTATCAGGGACATTGTCCAAATACCTGGGGTAAGGATGCAAATTGAAGGCAGCAATCAGACCATCGGTTATATAAGAATTTCTGCATTTAATGACAAAACCTCAGAAAAACTTTTTAAAGAATTGTATGTAATCGAAAATAGTGATGAAAAAAATATAAAAGGTTACATACTTGACTTGAGAAGAAACCCTGGAGGCCTACTAAAACAAGCAATTGAGGTTA
>JAYZKD010000038.1:0-9183 GCA_036163815.1 Pseudomonadota bacterium
TTCACCAACTTGATCAACAACACCAGCAATATCCATTCCTGGAACGCAAGGTAAAAGAAAATCTTTTTGAAATTGCGCTACCAACCCACTTCTTGAAACAATGTCTGTTGGATTAACTGCTGAAGCACAGTTTCGAATTCGTATCTCACCTGAACCAGGATAAACCTCTGGGACTTCTATAACTTCAAGAACCTCAGGCCCTCCAAAATTTTTAAATCCTACTGCTTTCATTTTTAATTCCTCTTCTAATATTTATAAAATTTATAATACCTTCAATCTATTTTCTATCGTTTTTCCCAAACAGAGGATGGTTTTGCACGAATTGCAAGCACTGTTGCGATCCCATTTGAATTTAACTCTAAATCCTCATTTATAATTCGTGACGAATAAACCCAACCCCTTGGATAAGGATAATTTGACATTGCATCTATATTCTGAAAATACGATCGATCAAAGCCTACTGACTCAACCTCAAAAGCAAATAGGACAAAGATATTTCCATCTGGATCAGTTAACTCATGAATTCGGCTTCCTGCAGGATAACGTAATATTGTTTGGCGTATAACCTTTGACTTTACCATGATGCCATTGAAACCAAACTTAACTATTTTTCCTTCAATCGACTTAGCAATAAGTTTAAATTCATCACCCGGAATTTCAGAAATAAAATCCAAAGTACTTGGGACACCAACTAAGGATAAATGACTCTCTAATTTTCCTTTTGGAATAATTATTTGTTTAGGGCTTTTAGACCAACCCCGTGGTGGTTTTAAAGCTTCAAACTGTTCAAAAGTGCAATCGTTACATTCATATGCTAAATTAGAAAAGAAATTTTCACCGGTCCGTTTAAGCAATTTAAGTGTAAATTCATCACCAGTAGGTTCAGAAAATAGCGAATTACCTGAAAAGATAAGAAGGAAAATTATACAATTAGTTATAAAAGTTACTTTGCTAAACACTTGCATCTTTTGGACTTTCTAAATTATATACAGGGCGCGTTACTGAGTAGGCCCAATAGAAAAATAAAAACTGTAATGCAAGACGAAAATAAAGCATTTCAACAGGAATATCTGGAAATGCTTCTGGAGTAATAGCCATGTAAATATTAGCTGGATAAACTGCAATTAGTAAAACAACTAATCCCCATCCCGCAATTCTTCGAAAACGAGGAATTAAAACACCAAAACCGCCAACTATTTCAAAAAAACCACTTATATATACCGCCTCTTCATGTAAAGGAAATGATGGAGGCATAATAGATAAATAAAAATTTGGATTAATGAAATGATCTATACCGAAATAGACAAAAAAAACAGCTAGTCCAAACAAGACTAACTTCTTCCATAAACCTAAAGGTAGCTTGAGTGCAGTTGAAATATTAGATCGCATACTCATTCTTTTAAACCCATCTCCTTAAAGTTATGTTAACAAGTTTGATATAAAATAGTCTATAATTCTAGAAATAATAAAAATATATCTATCTTAGGAGGAAATATGACTAAATTAGAAAAATGGTTTGAAGTGATGAAATCAAAAAATCTAGATGAATTAGATAACTTGCTTTCCGATGATGTTATATTTTACTCGCCAGTCGTATTTACCCCTCAAAAAGGGAAAGAGCTCACAAAAATGTATTTAATGGCAGCAGGAGGTGTGTTCGGAGGGAATCAAAATAAAGACGCAAGTTCAACTTCTAAAGATGATAAATCAAAATTTAAATACATAAAAGAAGTTGTAGATGAAAATTCAGCTCTGTTAGAGTTTGAATTGGAGATGGATGGAATATATATCAATGGTATTGATTTAATTACCTGGAATGAAGAAGGAAAAGTAATAGAAATTAAAGTTATGGTACGACCACTTCAAGCCGTTAATTTACTGCATAGTAAGATGCAATCTATGCTCGAAAGTATGAAATAAACTAAATTATTTTTTTGCATACCAAATTGGAGAGGACCAAGCTCTCTCTTGAATGGTTGATGGTACATCAGAACGAGGTTTTTCATCATTCCTGATAGCATCCCAAGTTGACCATCTACAAATAGGGTTTTCAAGGACTCTAACATAGTAGAATGCTTCTTGATTTACTTTAAATTCTGGATCTTTCCATATAGTTTTAAGCTCTTTTGCTCCTAGATCTTTATTATTTGAACAATCATTAAGATTTACACGCGCTCCATTATCCGGACAACGATGTGTTTGAGGATTAACGTTCAAGCCATCAGAACAAGATACATCATAAACTTTCTCTTTATGTTCACCATTCTCTATCCAGCCTTTTATAATTTGAGCTCGTTGAAGGGGAGTTCCTAATGCATCAGCAATCGCCCAAATAAAAAAAGTTGGTTCTCTCTCACCTTCTGGAATCAATGTTCCACCCATAGCTTTAGCTGTTTGGTATAATTCACTAATGAGATTGGGATTATTTAACTTTGTGTTATCTATTTCATAACCCGCAAAGAACCTAACCTTAATTCTTGGACCGCTTGTTGCAAAAGTCTCTTTACGACGAAAAGCATCATAAATTGCTTCTCTAGTATTTTGTTCTGCCCAAACACCTGCAAGACCGGAGGCAGACCATTTTATAAGCCGCGGACTAGCGGCCATGTAATTATTTCCATCAACCTTCTTAATCGTACCAGATGCAACTAATTTTAATATAGTCCCATAAAAAGGATTAAATGGAATGGACCCTCGTAATTCGGCCGTTCCATCTAAAAGACCCACTTTAGAGAAATAATTTTCTTCACCATCAGAGCCTCCACCAACATGGCTATCACTGGATCCTATGAGGCCAAATTTATAAGGATTAGGAATGCCTTTCTCTGAAATAGATAGACCTCGTAAATAAGCGCTCCTAATATAACTTCCTTGTTTTTTTCCTCCTAAATATTCGATCTCAAAATTTGCCCATTCATCATTTTTTGAAAGCAAAGGATGAGTCTCCGATGTTCCTTTAACTTGTGTTATTTCTACAAGAGGTTCATTAGCTAAGCGTTTTTGAGTATAATTTATATCTATTTTATCACCATTAAAGTCTGTTAGCATAAACATGCTCCCGCCCGAAAGATTTGAATTATGTGGTATAGCGAGACTTTCAATACCTTCAGCTCTTAATTTATTCATCCAATTCCATAAAGCTTCAGGATCTTGACTATCTAAACTCGAAAAAGGTATAGCGGGTAGACGATTGGTATCGCGAAAAATAACATTACGATGTTTGCTTGATAAGTCAGGAGCATTACCAGATGTGTATTCATATCCAGCAAATGTAGTAAAAGTGCCTGGCACATATGCATTATCCGCAGCATCGATAGTGTCTTGCCAAGCAGAGCGTTTAATTTCATTTACTAAAGACACATCAATAATGCCTCTATCTAAATCTATGGCAATATTTCTTGCGAATTTTCTAAATAATCCATTTCGTTTAAAGAAAATATTAAACATCCCGTCATTTCCTGGATTATTTAAATTATGTAATACTTCCGATACTTCATATTGAGAAAATTTAGAATCTGTATCTGCTGCCTCTTTTGCTAAACCTAGAAACACCCCATGGTCAGTTACTGCAAAAAAATCGAGAGGACGAGTTAATTGTATTTGATATCCACTTGGATGTGTTATTGCTTTTCCAAGAGCATAGGAATATGCATCTTCTGGTGAAATGATCGTACCAAAAGTATATGCATCAAAGGAATTTGCTGTGTGTACATGTAAATCACCAAAATAGGCATTCTTATCTGGGTTAGATGATACCTCTGAGGCCTTACTTATTTCAATTGAAAGAAAGGGAACTATCAAAAAAAATAATAGCAAAAAACAAAAATACTTATTCCTATTTTTCATTTAATTTTCTAAATCCTGGCATCGGGAAATATTCTTAGAAAGTTTTCTGAATAAAACAGGTTTTTTGTGGTTTCATCCCTGTCTGTTAAAAATCTTTCAAATCTACCTATTGGATCAGTTGTTCCCTCCACATGGGGATAGTCACTTGAAAAAAGATAAAGTTCTGGATGAGAAGAATCAATTAACTTACCAACATCCTCATGATGAAAAGGGGTAAAAGCCATTTGCTCTATCAATTGTTCCGATGGTTTTCTTTTAATCTCACTTAAATTTTTATCCACCCTACTCCAAGTTTTAACTACATAGTCTAATCTTTGTAACATTTCTGGAACCCATCCAGCTCCTAACTCAACACTGGCTCCCTTCAATTTAGGGTGCCTTTCAAAAACACCGTCCAAAACCATCATCGATACAAAAGTTTCTGGACCTTGGTGCATAACAACCATATCTTTTGCCCGTACATTCTCTCCTCCTCCCATCCAATCTTTACTAGGCGGCTTTCCATTATCTGACCAACTTTTGTCTAGTTGAAGAGGTGAACCTCCTACATGCATCACAAAAGGGATACCTTCTTCAGAGAGTTTTTTCCAGAAAGGGTCAAGAGAAAGATGTCCGGGAGACCTATCTCCACAAGCATAATGAGGAACCCAGATAGCTTCGAGACCTGATTTAATAGCAAAATCTAATTCTACCATGGCTAAATCAGGTTCATGTAGAGGAATAACCCCAACACCCATTAGTCTTTTGTCAGCAGAACAAAAATCTGACATGGCTCGATTAAGGGCCCTTGTAGCTCCATAACGTAGCTCAGGAGTTATCTTTACTCCTTGTTTTTCAACATATTTGGCCTTTCCTCTTAAGTCTCTAAAAGGAGTTACTACGCTATGTGTAGCAAAGACTAATTGTTTCTTAAAACCTAACATATCCATAGCAATGCTTCTGTCAGAACGATTGAAGGCTCCTAAAGCTTGAATCTCTTTGGATTCGGCAATTAATTTATCTCCTAAAGCGATCTGCGCTTTCACATGTTCTTTGCTATGCTGTCCGCCATTATTAATAATCTCATCAACCTCTTCATCCGTAACAAGGCTGGCTTTGTAATTAACCGGGGGTATTAACTTTTTAAATTCCTTATCAGCATAATCAATAATAAAATTAGGAAGTTCCATTACATGGCTATCGGCATCATAGAAATCTCTATTGTCAGGGGCGTAGGGCAAATTATTCTCCTGTAATATTAATTTATACTATCATCATTAATAAAAATATAAATACAATATCGCTAAAACTATACCTCTATTAATTCCAGAGGATATTTATAAAGACTTTGTGAACCACTTTTTGTTATTTCAAAAACATTTTCCATATGGGATGGACCCAATTTACTTCCAAAGTAAAGACAATCGAAACTAAGAATCATGGATGACTTTATATCAAAGCCATTTGTAGCACCTAGTCCTGTAGAAGGGAATGTCATTGGATTCTCTAAAGGAAAGGCGCCGATGGAATGGATTATAAGGAGGAGTTTTCCAGGAGAATCAAGATCTTTTGCAATAGTTGATCTTACTTTCTCACAGATTTCTGCAGTATTTTCACCAGGTTTTAGGTTTTTAGCTATTGTATCAAAGCATGATTTGACCATGTTATGTTGTTCTTTATATGCCTCATTAGCACTACCAATATGTGCAGTACGATTTATATCAATCCAAACCTTTTTATATTGTCCTTGTGTTTCTAGAATAACGACCTGTCCAGATTCTAACTTTTCATTAAAAAGTGTTCTAAAAAGATCTGGCTTAAAGGCCATATCATAAGTACCACCGAATAACATTGGGCTACTCGGTAATGGATTAATATCTTCATCAATCATAAAACGAGCAACAGATTTTTCTATCTTGGCCCAAGTCTTTCCTTCTCCTAATTCAGCAACGGTATATTCCATAACACGGTCAGCTTTTACCCCAGATTCACGGAAAACTTCAATCTCCTGATTGGTTTTAATTGCTCTAACCCGAAATAGCATATCAAATGCGTCTTCATATAGTTGACCAAGAGATTGGTTAAGCTTAAAACCTATTCGCAAATCGTCAAAAAGGATGAGCTTCTTTTGGGTAGAACGTTTTTTAAACATTGCTGAAAGGGCGCAGACAATATCCGGTTCACATTCGCCTTCAACAAGACCAGAAAAGTGGGCAAGTCGTTCACCTGTCTTTTCTTCTAGTTTGAGGTATAAATCTTCTGAACGAGCCATGACGCAAAAATTTAATAGATCAAATGTTTTTAATGCTTCAAAATGAATTGGGCACCCTTCATATTCGGCTACTAATAAAGAGATAAGACTAGCCTCTGGTAAAAGTAAAACGATTGGTTCGGAATCGCTACTTGGTATATAAACCCCTGAGATAGGCTCAGGTAGTCTCCATCCGTCCATAACTGACTCAAACCCCGTCGCATAATAAACATTATCTGGATGTGTTAAAACAACTCCTTCTACGCCTAAGTTACAAAGCTCTTCTCTTATGCGTGAAATTTTTTCTTCAAACATGATACGGAAACACTCCTTACTATTTATGTTATATGCGTTATGTCACGCAGGCAAATAAATATATCCAAGGCGATTTAAATCTTTAACTTAGTTTTATACCAATCAAGGTATGTACCAAGTACAAAAGAAAACTCTTTTCTTTTAGATAATGAAATAAGATGTTTAAGTGTCTTAGGGTATTCATCTTTGAATTTTTCTGCAATTAAACTAAATCCATTATCTTTCAAAATATCCTCATAATGCCCTTCTCTAAGAAATTGAGCGAAATCACAAACAAAAGATATATCAGCGATACTTAAATCTTCTCCCGCAATATAAGGACTCTTTTCTAAAGCCGTTTCAATTCCAGAAAGATAGAATTCGTAAGCTGCTGTCATCCTTTTATACCCTTCTTTAGATATATTCTCATAATCTAACATATAAACTTGAGCTTCCCTTGCGAATACAAGATTGGCATCTAAGAAACTATCAATTCTTGAAGCTTCGTAAGGATCTTTTCCGTATAGATTGCATTGTTTACCTACTCTAGCAACGGCTCTTAGAATGCTGTTTGACTCAAAGATACCAATATTGCCATCTGGACTAAACGCAGCTGGTACAGTCCCAAAAGGATGAGCTTTCAAAAAAGAGTCTGTCTTATAAAGAACACCGGTGAAACCTCTTTTTCCTACTCTTGCATATTCATGGTCTGGATTTAGTTCATCTTCATCCAACTTTTTAGGGTTAAAATCCCATAACCACGATCCAAGGTTAGCGGGTTTGTCTCCTATAACATCCACTTCGACTCCGCATATGTTTCCAGCAATAATAGATTTCCAAACACGTGGATTAGGAAGATAAGAAAATATTTTTAGCTTGTACATTTTATTCTACTAAATAATTACCTTATCCATAAACCTTATAAAATCAATTGTTCAAGAAATAAATTATAATCCAATTCTCAAAACTTATTAACAATTTGAAACAACCACTATATGAGCTATACTTTGAAATATGAGGCATCCACTTGATCAGATAAGCGCAGAAGAAATAAATACAGCAGTTGATATATGTAAATCTTGTAAGGATTTTGATGAGGAAGCTGTATTTATAAATATTAGCTTAGTTGAGCCTGAGAAAGAATTTGTCAGAACTTATAAAAAAGGAGAAGAGTTTCCAAGATTATTTAAAATTAGGGGAATAGATTCTAATGCTGATGGTGGATTTGTAGCGATTGCTGATATGAGAGCTAATAAGATATCAAGTCTCACGAGAGTTTCAAATGAGTCTCAAGTTTCTTACAGCCTAGCGGAAATTTTTATGGCACAAGAACTAACAAAGGCAAATAAAGATTATCAAGAAGCTTTGAAAAAAAGAGGTGTATCTAACTTAGACCTTATTCAAATAGATCCTTGGCCTGGAGGAGGAATCGTTCATGAGAGTATTAAGCCAGGAAATAGAGCCCTCAAATTAATATCTTTTTTAAAAGAAAATGAATCAGACAATGCTTATGCCAAACCCATAAATGGAGTAATCGCACATGTAGATTTAACCTTACAAAAGGTTACCCATGTTGAAGACCACGGATTAGTAAAAATACCTGAAGCTCATGGTAGATATGATGCAAATTCTCAATCCGAACTTAGAGAACATCCAAGAAAGATTGATATCACCCAACCTGATGGACCCGGCTTTAAAGTAGAAGGAAATCTTCTTAGCTGGGAAGGTTGGAAACTAAGAGTCTCAGTTAACCCAGATGAAGGGCCTGTACTTCATCAATTATCTTTAGATGGAAGGTCAATACTTTATAGAGTAGCTCTTTCAGATATGGTAGTTCCTTATGGAACGGCTGACCCAATGCATAGCTGGAAAGCTGTGCATGATGGTACCGAATACGGGTTTGGTACTTTAACGAATTCATTAACTTTAGGGTGTGATTGTTTGGGGGAAATCCATTACTTAGATGCAAATATGCTTATGCATGATGGCACGGTTAATACTATTGAAAGCGCTATATGCATTCACGAGGAAGATTATGGAATTCAATGGAAACATACAGATATGAATATGCTTGGTGCGAATGAAGTCAGACGCTCAAGAAGATTGGTTATAAGCTCTATAGCTACAATAGGAAATTATGATTATGGACTATTTTGGTATTTGTATCTCGACGGGACCATCCAGTGTGAAGTTAAATTAACAGGTATAGTTGGAATAAGCGCATATGACGAAGATAGGCATAGAGAAAATCAAGATTTTCGTATAACGGAAGAATTAGTTTCTCCTCTCCATCAACACTTATTCTGCGTGAGGCTTGATTGGGACTTAGAGGGAGGTAACAATCAATTATTCGAATCTAATGTAGAGGCTTTACCTAAAAGTGATGAGAATCCTAACGGCATGCAATTAAAAGCTGTGTCAACGCATTTAAAAAAAGAAAGCGAAGCCAAAAGAGATGTCTCCCCTTCTTCTAGTCGAGTTTGGAAAGTTATTAATGCAAATAAAACTAATTCTTTCGGTGTACCTGTAGGTTATAAGTTGCTGCCAGGTAATACACCGACCTTACTTGCCCATCCAGATTCACCTCCGGGTAAAAGAGCTTCTTTTTCAAAACATAATTTATGGGCAACTCCTTTTCATAAGAATGAACAAGCTGCTGGAGGAGAATTTTCGGTCATGCATTCCGGAGAAGGTGGACTGGATGATATCACCTCATCAGATAGAGATATAAGTGAGTGTGATTTAGTTACTTGGCACACCTTTGGAGTTACACATATTCCAAGACCTGAAGATTGGCCAGTAATGCCTGTAGA
>JAYZKD010000039.1:0-5428 GCA_036163815.1 Pseudomonadota bacterium
TTGTCCTTCCAAACAAATTCATAAAGACAATTATGAAAATAAAAGTTTTCCATATTTTTAAATTCTGTTCTTGCAGCAGAAAATAATTCTTCACATAATTTGATATGCGGATCCATCGAGCCACCAATGTCAAAAAATAAAAGAACTTTGACTTTGTTTCTTCTTTCAGGAATAAGAGATATGTCTAAATAACCTTTATCAGCAGTATTTTTAATTGTCCCTGGTAAATCTAATGTATCTGCAGCACCTTCTCTTGCGAATTTCCTTAAACGCCTAAGGGCGAGTTTTATATTTCGAATTCCAATTTCGATATCATCATCAAGATTTTTAAATTCTCTTTTATCCCAGACCTTAACAGCTTTGAAATTTTTATTATTTTTTTGACCAATTCTTATACCCTCTGGATTATATCCTTCTGCACCATAAGGAGATGTGCCAGCAGTTCCGATCCATTTTGAACCGCCTTCATGTCTTTTCTCTTGTTCTTCAAGTCTTTTTTTGAGTTCTTCCATTAATTTTTCCCATCCACCCATCGACTCTATTTGCTGTTTCTCTTCTTCAGTTAAGTATTTCTCATTTAATAATTTTAACCATTCCTCTGGTATCTCTGCGGTTTCTATTTCTTCTAGATTTTCTAAACCCTTAAATACATGACCAAATACCCTATCAAATTTGTCTAGATTTCTTTCATCTTTAACCAATGCCGATCTTGATAAATAATAGAAGTCTTCAACTTTTCTTTGAGGTATGTCTTCGTTTAACGCTTCAATAAGAGTTAAATATTCTCTTAATGTAACCGGTATATCGGCTTGTTTTAGTTCCTGGAAGAAATTAATGAACATATCTAATTTTGATTATTTTCCCTTCTAGCAAGAAAAGCTAGTCTTTCAAATAAATGAACATCTTGTTCATTTTTTAACAACGCACCATGGAGAGGAGGTATAATATTGTTTGAATTTTTCTCTCTTAGCATTTCAGGCGTAATATCTTCATTCATCAATAATTTTAGCCAGTCTAGAAGTTCAGATGTAGAAGGCTTTTTCTTTAAGCCCGGTATTTCCCTAAGCTCATAAAATACCTTTAAAGATTCAGATACTAGTTTTGACTTAATGTCGGGATAATGTACATCAACTATTTTTTTCATGGTTTCATTATCTGGAAAACTAATATAATGGAAAAAACATCTTCTCAAGAATGCATCAGGAAGCTCTTTTTCATTATTGGAAGTAATAATAACAACAGGTCTTTTCTCTGCTACAATTGTTTCTCCTGTTTCATAAACATAAAATTCCATCCTATCTAATTCTTGTAATAAATCATTTGGAAATTCTATATCTGCTTTGTCAATCTCATCAATTAACAAAATAGGTCTTTTATCAGAATCGAAAGCATCCCAGAGTTTTCCTTTTTTTATGTAATTTTTTACATCTTTCACTCTTTCATCACCTAATTGAGAGTCTCTCAATCGAGTAATTGCATCATATTCATATAAACCTTGTTGAGCTTTTGTAGTTGATTTTATATGCCAAGTTATAATTGGCATATCTAAAGCTTTCGCAATTTCTTCAGCTAGAACTGTTTTTCCCGTACCTGGCTCACCTTTAACCAATAGCGGTCTCTCTAAGCTTATTGAGGCATTTACAGCAACTCTTAAGTCTTCTGTAGCAATATAATCTTTTGTACCTTCGAATTTCATATTTCACCTTCTTTACTTGTTTTAAATACTTCAACAACTTACTTAGCAAAGCTATTAATTTCAATAAAGTTTATTTTTATTTACAAAACTATTGCGATTTTAACATTTATGTTTTAAATACCCCTCTGCATAATGAGTGAAAGATGGCTACACGTTTACCTAAAAATTACTTACCTACAGAAAAAGAACCCTTTATGAATGCTAAACAAAAAGAGTTTTTTAGGAGGAAACTTCAAAGTTGGCGCAGTGAAATCATTAGTGAAACCAAAGAAACTCTTAATAACCTTCAATATGAATCTTCTAATTTCTCAGATCTTGCTGACAGAGCATCATCAGAAACGGATAGATCTCTTGAATTAAGATCGCGAGACAGACAAAGAAAGTTAATTGCTAAAATTGATGATGCTTTATCACGTATTGATGATGGGTCTTATGGGTATTGTGAGGAAACAGGAGAAGAGATTAGTCTAAAAAGATTAATTGCTAGACCTATTGCTACATTATCTATTGATGCACAAGAACTTCATGAACGTAAGGAAAAAATATATAGAGATGATTAATATCTCATCAACGATTCGTTTTTTCTTGCCCTAATTCGACACTAAAATAGATCAAAAAAAGAACATTATTCATTTTATTTAATTTTTTCAAATACTTATTTTTATTGCAAAAATAGAACAAAAGTAGTACAAATAACTAGTTGACCTGTTTAAGAATGGAGTAGAAGAATGAATAAATCGCTAAAAGTTGTTGAAAGTAAAAATATGGATAAATCAAAATCTCTAGATGCTGCGTTAAGTCAGATTGAAAAGCAATTTGGCAAAGGTTCTATAATGAAATTAGGATCAGAAGACGCGATAGCAGAGATTTCTTCTATATCCAGCGGATCGTTAGGTTTGGATATTGGTTTAGGAATAGGTGGTTTTCCAAAAGGAAGGGTAATTGAAATTTATGGACCAGAGAGTTCTGGAAAAACAACACTTGCCTTACATGTTTTGGCTGAAGCTCAGAAGCAAGGCGGTGTTTGCGGTTTTATAGATGCCGAGCATGCGTTGGATCCAGTTTATGCAAAAAATTTGGGTGTTAATATTGAAGAACTTCTTATTTCGCAACCAGACCATGGTGAGCAAGCATTAGAAATTGCGGATACTTTAGTTCGTTCTGCTGCTGTTGATGTGATTGTTATTGATTCAGTAGCCGCATTGACTCCAAAAGCTGAGCTAGATGGCGATATGGGTGATAGCTTGCCTGGACTACAAGCTAGATTAATGAGCCAAGCTTTGCGAAAGTTAACTGGATCGATTTCAAAATCAAATTGTATGATAATATTTATTAATCAAATTAGAATGAAAATTGGAGTTATGTTTGGAAGCCCTGAAACAACAACAGGCGGCAATGCTCTAAAATTTTATTCATCAGTCAGAGTTGATATTAGAAGGATTGGAGCAATAAAAGAAAGAGAAGAAATTGTTGGAAATCAAACAAGAGTTAAAATTGTTAAAAATAAGGTAGCACCTCCCTTTAAAACAATTGAGTTTGATATTATGTACGGGAAAGGCATTTCAAAAAAGGGTGAAATTATAGATTTAGGTGTTGAAGCAGGAATTGTTGAAAAATCAGGCACCTGGTATTCTTATGAAGGAGAACGAATGGGACAAGGTCGTGAGAATGCGAAAGTTTTCCTTGAAGAAAATCCAGATATTTCGAATCAAATTGAATTTGCTATACGTGAAAGTGCTGGACTTATAAAAGATAGCGAAAAAACTGTAGATCCGAGTGATGCAGCTGAAGCTGAGGAAAATAAAACAGAATCTATAGCTACAAAATAAATTTAAATTTATAAAGTATTAATCATTGTGCCAATTTCTGAATTTCTGTTATTTTGGCACAAATGAGCGACACAACGAAAATACGTGAAACTTTTTTGAGCTTTTTTGAAATGAATGATCATAAGATCATTCATTCTAGTCCTCTTGTGCCTATTAATGATCCGACATTAATGTTTGTTAATGCAGGAATGGTGCCTTTCAAAAATTATTTCATTGGCAATGAAACCCCAGATTTTTTAAAAGCCGCGAGCTCTCAAAAATGCGTAAGGGCGGGGGGAAAGCATAATGATCTAGACAATGTAGGACATACTGCTCGGCATTTAACCTTTTTCGAAATGTTAGGAAATTTTTCTTTTGGGGATTACTTCAAAGAAGATGCCATAAAGCTATCATGGGATTTATTGATAAATGAATTTGAAATACCTGCTGAAAAATTAATTGTCACAGTTTTTAATGAAGATGACGAAGCTTTAGAAATATGGAAAAAAGTCTCAGGTTTTTCTGAAAATAAAATTATAAAAATTTCTTCAGAGGATAATTTTTGGTCTATGGGCGATGAAGGACCTTGCGGACCTTGTTCTGAAATATTTTTTGATCATGGAGATAAAGTAGAAGGTGGGCTACCTGGTTCTAAAAATGAAGATGGGGATAGATTTGTAGAGATATGGAATCTTGTTTTTATGCAATATTTAAAGCATAAAAATTCTGACCAAACACTACTTCCAAAACCATCAATTGATACCGGAATGGGATTAGAAAGAATTTCAACTGTTCTTCAGGGTAAAACGAATAATTTTGAAATTGATTTATTTATCTCATTGATTAAAAACATTGAGAATTCTTTAAAAATTAAAAGCTCAAAAGAAAATATTGCGAGTTTTAGAATTATTGCTGATCACCTTAGGTCTATTGCTTTCTTAGTCTCTGATGGCGTTTTACCGTCAAATGAGGGTAGGGGTTATGTATTAAGAAGAATTATGCGTAGAGCCATGAGGCATGCATATCTTCTAAATATCAGAAAGCCAATTCTTTTCGAAATTGTATCTAATGTAATTGCGCTAATGAAAGATGCCTATCCAGAATTAGGTAGGGCTGAGAAATTAATTGAGCTAACTCTATTCCATGAAGAGGAAAGGTTTTTGTCTACTCTTTCTAATGGAATTAGAATATTAGAAGATGAATCTAAAACCTTAAAATCCGGAGATGTTTTTAGTGGGTCAATTGCTTTTAAGCTTTATGACACTTATGGCTTTCCTTTAGATTTAACGGAAGATTTATTAAAAGATAAGAACTTAACTCTTGATAGAGATAGTTTTGATATGGCTATGCAAAAACAAAGAGATGTCGCAAAGAAGTCATGGTCTGGATCTGGTGATGAGAAAACCGAAACGGTTTGGTTTGATATTTTAGATGTTTGTAAACCGACAGAATTTCTAGGATACACAAACACTGAAGTCATGGGTGAGGTTTTAGCAATAATACATAATGGTAATATTGTTGAAAATATTAATGATGGTGATGAAGCAATAATAGTTTTTAATCAAAGCCCATTTTATGCTGAAAGCGGGGGGCAATTAGGTGATATAGGTCAAATTTATTCTAACGAAGTTATATTTGATGTTACAGACACTAAGAAAAAGCTCGACAACTTTCATGCTCATTATGGAATATTAAAAAAGGGATCTTTATCTAATGGTGATTTACTAAATTTAAAAATAAACAATGATTATAGAAAAAAAGTTACATCAAATCATTCAGCAACACATCTTTTACATGAGGCTCTAAGGAGAGTTTTAGGCGAGCATGTAACTCAAAAAGGATCTCAAGTTTCTTCAGAAAAGTTAAGATTTGATTTTAGTCATCAAAAATCACTTGAAAGTGAAGAAATTCTAGAAATTGAAAA
>JAYZKD010000040.1:0-6619 GCA_036163815.1 Pseudomonadota bacterium
AATGAATTAACAGAGATAGGAAGGAAACCTAATGATTTTAAGCAACCATCCTCTTCAAAACCGTCAATAATATCATTAATTCAAAACTGGGGAGGAGAAGCCATTGATTTGGGTATAGCAAAAGATGATATTGCAGATATAAAAGGAAGATTAAAGAGATCTAAGGAGTATGATCTCATAGTAACCATTGGAGGTGCTTCTGTTGGAAAGTATGATTTAATTCATAAATCTTTAAAGGATTTAGGATTTAAACTAAATTTTTGGAAAATTGCGATGCAACCCGGTAAACCATTAATGTTTGGTACAAAAAACAAAGTTTCAGTACTAGGATTGCCAGGGAATCCTGTTTCTGCCTTAGTATGTAGTAAGGTTTTCCTAAAAAAGGCTTTTTATGCGCTACAAGGTTATAATTTTATTGAAAAAACTTATACTTTTAAACTAGCCTCTGCTCTTAATTCAAATTCATCAAGAAGACAGTATATTAGAGGCATTTTATTTTTAGATAAAAAAACCGAGGAAATGCATATAAAACCACTTAAAAATCAAGATAGCGCTGCTCTTTTTCCATATTCACAATCAAATGTTTTAATAATAAGAGAACCTTATTCGCCGAAAGCGAAAAAAGGTTCAAAAGTTAATGTTATTTTATTAAATAATTAATTCATTGACCTTTAATTAGAACAAAAGTAATACAATGTTCTACTTAAGTTCTATTTTTATATTTGGAGGTAAATAAAATGCTAACAAAAAAACAAAATGAACTATTAATTTATATTCATCAGAATCTTCGAGAAACTGGTGTAGCCCCTTCTTATGAAGAAATGAAAGATGCTTTAGATCTTAGATCTAAATCTGGAATTCATAGATTAATTCATGCGCTTGAAGAAAGAGGTTTTATTAGAAGACTCCCTCACAGGGCAAGAGCTATAGAAATTATAAAATTACCTACTTCGAGTACCATTAATTCAAAAAGTAACTTTAGACCTGAAGTTATTGAAGGCACAAAAGAAAAAGATTTATTTAGTTTAAACGAAGAATCTTTCGAAATTAGAATGATGGGGAAAATTGCAGCAGGAACACCTATAACTGCAATAGAGTTTGAGAAGAATAAAATATCAGTTCCTGGTAGTATGTTGGGAACTGGTGATCATTATGCTCTTGAAATTGAGGGTGATTCTATGATTGGAGCAGGTATTCTTGATAAAGACAAAGCAATCATTAAAAAAGTAGATGATGCTTTATCAGGACAAATCGTTGTCGCATTAATTGATGGTGAAGAAGCTACATTAAAAAGAATTAGAAAAAAGGGCAACACTATAGCTTTAGAGCCAGCTAATCCTGCTTATGAAACTAAAATTTACGGCCCAGAAAGAATTCAGATCCAAGGTATTCTTGTAGGAATACTAAGGTCATACTAGTTTTTTTTTGAAATATAGATGCTTTTGCTAAAAAATTGATATATCAATTTTTAGAAAGGATAATTATTGATCAATAAAAAAATGATAATCACAAGATTTGCACCTTCACCAACTGGATTTCTTCATATAGGGGGCGTTAGGACCGCTTTATTTAATTGGATATATGCAAAAAAAAATTCTGGAAAATTCCTTTTAAGAATAGAAGATACAGACAGAAAACGTTCTACAGATGAAGCAATAGATAAAATTATTGATGGCTTGGAATGGCTTGGATTATCAAATGATGATGAGATTGTTTATCAACATAAAAATCAGGAAAGGCACATTGAGATAGCCAATGCTCTCTTAAATAATGAATTGGCTTATAGAGATTGGGAACGAAAAGAAGATTATGAAAAATTAGATGTTCCACATGCAATTAGATTTAAGACACCTAAAAATGGCGAAACCATTGTTAATGACAAAATACAAGGCGAAGTCAAATTTAATAATAAAGAAATAGAAGATTTTGTATTATTGAGATCAGACGGAACACCAACATATATGTTGTCGGTTGTTGTTGATGATTATGATATGAATATCACAGATATTATTCGTGGAGATGATCACTTTATTAATTCAGCTAAACAAAAACTAATATTTGAAGCCCTTAATTGGCCCGTACCAACATTTAGCCATATTCCGCTTATTCATGGTGACGATGGTACAAAATTATCCAAAAGGCATGGAGCATTAGGAATTGAGAAATATAGAGATGAAGGTTATCTTCCTGAAGCGATAATTAATTACTTACTAAGACTTGGTTGGAGTCATGGCGATCAAGAAATCTTTTCTGATAAAGATATGATTGAGCTTTTTTCAATTGAAAAAATTAGAAAATCTCCATCAAGGTTTGATTTAGATAAGTTAAAGGATATCAATTCAATTTATCTTAAATTACTTAGTCACGAAGAACTTATTGAAAAATTAGGAAATAAATTTTCCCAGTTAAATTCGAAACAATCAACCTCGATTAAAAGAATTATTCCTGAGGCATTAAAAAGATTTAAAAATATTAATGAAATAAAAGAAAATCTAGATTTTCTTATTCAAGAGAGACCTATAAGTATTTCAGACGATGGAACAAAATTATTGAACTCATCATCTATAAAAACTTTAAAAAAACTTTCTATAAACCTGAAAAAACTTGATAAATGGGATATTAATGAGATAGAAAAGGTTATTAAAAATTTTTCCAGTGACGAAGATTTAAAGTTTAAGGAAATAGGGTTACCTTTGAGAGTTTCTTTAGTAGGTTTTTTGTCGCCAATAGGTATATATGAAATTATTTATAGCCTTGGTAAAGATGAAGTAATTAATAGAATAGAGGATGTAATTTAATAAAAACAAATGAATAAAAGTAACAAAGATCTAGCTAACTTAAAATTAAATGGAAAAGACTATGATTTTGATGTTCATAAAGGAACAATTGGTCCTGATGTAGTTGATATCTCTAAATTATATTCTGAATCAGGTAAGTTCACTTACGACCCAGGATTTACCTCAACAGCAAATTGTAAATCTAATATTACTTACATTGATGGTGAAGAAGGAGTTCTCCTTTATAGAGGATATCCTATTGATCAATTAGCTGAAAAGGGAAATTATCTTGAAACATGTTATCTACTTTTAAATGGCGAACTGCCTACACAAGAAGAATATAATCAATTTGAAGAAACCATTAATGAATATGCATTAGTTCATGAACAGTTAAATAGATTTTTCACAGGCTTTAGACCAGATGCACATCCTATGGCTATTATGTGTGGAGTAGTTGGAGCGCTTTCAGCTTTTTACCACGATTCAATTGACATCAACGATCCTGAGCAAAGAAGAATAGCCTGCCATAGATTAATAGCAAAAATGCCTACTCTAGCAGCAATGGCTTATAAACACTCATTAGGACAGCCATTTATGTATCCTAAAAACGATCTCGATTATGCTGCAAACTTTTTAAATATGTGTTTTGGGCTTCCCACCGAGGACAAAGATGTTGATTCCACATTAGCTAAAGCAATGGATAAAATATTAATCTTACATGCTGACCATGAACAAAATGCATCAACATCTACCGTGAGATTAGCAGGATCATCTGGTGCGAATCCATTTGCATGTATTGCTTCAGGAATTGCTTGCTTATGGGGACCGGCTCATGGCGGGGCAAATGAAGCATGCATAAGAATGCTAGAAGAAATTAATTCTGTAGAAAATATTTCGGAATACATACTTAAAGCTAAAGATAAAAATGATCCCTTCAGATTAATGGGGTTTGGACATAGAGTTTATAAGAACTTTGATCCTAGGGCAAAAGTAATGCAAAAAATCTGTCATGAAGTACTTGATCATCTTGGAATAAAAGATGATCCTCTTTTGTCAATTGCAGTAGAATTAGAAAAAATAGCCTTAGAAGATGATTATTTTGTAGAAAAGAAACTTTACCCAAATATTGATTTTTATTCTGGGATTGTCATGAAAGCATTAGGATTTCCAATGGATATGTTTACAGTACTATTTGCTGTTGGAAGAACTGTTGGCTGGGTTTCTCAATGGAACGAAATGATTGAAGATACAAGCCAAAGAATAGGTAGGCCCAGACAATTATATGTCGGAAGTGAGGAAAGAGAATACAAAGGGATTCACAAAAGATAACTAATCATCAACAATTATATTTTTTATAACCTCACTTGCTTTCTCACTAGGATTTTTGATATCAGTATACATTAGCGATTTAAACTGTTTTAAATCCTCATTTTGCTTGTTTAAAACTTCACTATCAGTAATTAATTTTTTTATTTCTTTAACAATATTATCACTTGAAAAATCATTTTGAAGAAGCTCTTTAGAAGATTCCTTTCCTAAAATTAAGTTTACCAAAGAAACAAATTTTACCTTTACTAATCTTGATACAAAAAACCATGTAAAATTATCCATTTTATAAGTAACTATGGTTGGTGTTTCACAAATACCTAACTCAAGTGTAACTGTTCCAGAAGCAGCACAAGCAATATCAGCCTTCTTAAATAACAAGAATTTATCATTATCATTGGATACAATTTGTACATTTGGGAAATTATTCTTTACTAACTCAATTTGATTAGAAGATGCAATTATTAAAATATTAATTTCAGGATACATTATCTTTAATTCATTAATTGACTGCATCATAACGGATGAATGTCTTTCTATTTCTCCTTTTCGACTTCCTGGAAGATAAATAACTAATTTTTCATCATTTAAATGATATTTCTCCTCTAAACTATTTTCTTTTAAATTATTTAATACTTCAGTAACTGGATGCCCTACATATGTTGTTTTAAGTCCATATTTATTAAAGAATTCAACCTCAAAGGGAATAATTGACAAAAGATGGGTAAAGTATTTAGACATTTTTTTTGCTCTACCTTGTCTCCATGCCCAAACTGAAGGAGCCACATAACAAACAACATTTAAATTGGGTAATCTTTTTTTAACTTTCTTCGCTACCCTATGATTAAAATCAGGACTATCAATAAGGATTACGATATCAGGCTTTTTCTCAAGTATATCATTCACAACTACATTAATTCTTCTAACTAAAAAAAATAATTTTTTTAAAACAGGAAGAATGCCAAAAAATGTAATTTCATTCATATTAAAAAGAGATTCAAAATCATTCTCTTTCATTTTAGATCCCCCAACACCGTAAAATTTAGGAGAATTAAATCTTTTAGATAACTCTTTTATCAATTGGTCACCAAGAATATCTCCTGACGGCTCGCCAGCAACTAAATATATATTAGGAGAATTAAAATCAGCCATTTTCTTCTAAGCCATAAATAAATAATTCATTCTCATTAGCATATTCAATTACTTTATCTTTTTCAGATATGAAAGCTGAATTTGCTTCTAAAGCTATCCCAGAAAGACCAATCTTATTTATTAACTCTATGGTACGCATTCCGATTGCTGGTAAATCTACTCTTCTATCCTGAAGGGGTTTTGCCATTTTTACAAGCACACCTTTATTATTGAATGATATCTCTTTAGATATTATTTCTTTTAACATCTTATCTGTTCCAAGAGCATCTTCTGAAGAAATAACTTGTTCATCTACCACAACACAAGCTTGACCAACATCTTTTAAACCTATTTGATGACAATTATTAACGGCAATTTTTATATCTCTTTTATCTTCATCACTTAAATTTTTGCCGGCGATTAATCCCTGAGACATTAATAGATGGTTAATATAACCTTCAGCACCTATTATATTGAAGTCATTATCTTTTTCTAAAAAATGAATTAATGTTTTAAGAATTGAGGCATCGCCTTTATTGGTTAAGAGTATTAATCTAAAAAAAAGTTTCAGGGCGCCCAAATCAGGATACAATAACCAAACATTTGGTTTCTTTACTCCGCCAATAATTATTAAATCTTTGCAATTATTTTTCTTTAAAACTTTAATTGCGTTTCCTATTTGGCCCATTCTTATCCAATGATGTGGATAATGCTCAATTTCTTTTGAAGCGGAACCCTTTATTCCAATAACAAAAACATCTTTTTTTTGTTTTGTGATCGATTTTATTACCTCAAGAGGAAAATCTCCACTACCAGCAATTAATCCTATTTTTAAAGACATGTTGTTTCCTAAATTCCTAAGAAACAGATGGACTTACATAAGCTCTATTAGTTTCTAAAGACACAAATTCTGTAATATTCATAGCAGTTTGTGATTTAAATTTTGTTCCTTTTAATTTTTCAATTCTTTTTGAAAACTCTAGAGATTCATCTTCAAATAAAATTGAATATGCTTTTTTTACTTCAGAAATATCTTCTTTAGCAAATCCTCTTCTCCGCATTCCTACCAAGTTAATTCCTTCAAGTTTTGCCCTATTTCCTAACGCCATTCCATAAGGTAGTAAATCTCTAGTAACCGCAGCTAAACCTCCTATAAAAGAATGGCACCCAACTCTACCCCACTGATGAACTGCAGCCAAACCACCTAAAATTGCCCAATCACCAACCTCAACATGCCCCCCTAGGGTTGCATTATTTGCAAAAACACAATTACTTCCTACCTTACAGTCATGAGCAATATGTGCTCCAACCATAAATAAATTATTATCACCTACTTTTGTTATCATTCCGCCATCTTTAGTTCCAAAATGCATAGTTACATGTTC
>JAYZKD010000041.1:0-28848 GCA_036163815.1 Pseudomonadota bacterium
TAGAAATTTCCGACTCAGGTTTTTTAGAAGAACATAATGTTGAACTAATAGGCGCTAATAAAGAAGCCATCTCAAAAGCTGAAAATAGAGAAGAATTCAGAGAAGCTATGCAATCAATTGGGCTTGAGACACCTAAATCTTTCATTGCACATAGTCTAAGTGAAGCAAAAGAAAAGCTTGATAGCATAGGACTTCCAGCAATTATTAGACCATCTTTTACTCTTGGAGGAACGGGAGGTGGTATAGCCTACAGTATGGAAGAATTTAACACTATAATTGATGATGGTTTAAAAAATTCACCTAATACTGAAGTATTGGTGGAGGAATCTGTTATCGGATGGAAAGAATTTGAAATGGAAGTTGTTAGAGATAAATCTGACAACTGTATCATTGTTTGTTCAATAGAAAATATTGATCCTATGGGAGTCCATACAGGCGATTCAATAACAGTAGCTCCAGCTTTGACTTTAACAGATCGTGAATACCAGGAATTAAGAAACGCCTCCATCAAAACCCTAAGAGAAATAGGTGTTGATACTGGAGGTTCGAATGTTCAGTTTGCGGTAAATCCTGAAGACGGAAGAATCGTTATTATAGAAATGAATCCGAGGGTTTCTAGATCTTCTGCTCTAGCTTCAAAAGCTACTGGGTTTCCTATAGCTAAAATTGCTGCTCTTTTAGCAGTTGGTTATAATTTAGATGAGCTCGTTAATGATATAACCTCAACTACACCTGCTTCCTTTGAACCATCTATTGATTATGTAGTTACAAAAATACCAAGATTTGTTTTTGAAAAATTCCCGGGCTCTAAACCTACCCTAACTACATCTATGAAATCTGTTGGGGAAGTTATGTCAATTGGTGGTAACTTTCAAGAATCTTTACAGAAAGGATTAAGGTCCTTGGAAAATGATTTGGATGGCTTTAATGAATTAACAGAAAAAAAATATTCGCAAGAAGAAATAAAACAAAAACTTTCGGTAACTTCTCCTGACAGAATTCTTCTTATAGCTGAAGCATTTCGTAAAGGATTAAACTCTAAAGAAATATGTTCAATTACTCTTTTTGATTCTTGGTTTATAGAGCAGATAAAAGAAATTATAGAATGGGAAGAATTAATAAAGAAAGATGGCCTACCTAAAGATAGAAAAAATCTGAAATTAATGAAATCACTTGGATTTTCCGATTCACGACTTGCTAGTCTAACTAAAACCAATGAATCAGATATTAGAAAGCTCAGAGAAAAACTAAATGTAAGACCTGTTTTCAAAAAAGTTGATACTTGCGCTGCTGAATTCCAAACAAATACAGATTATATGTATTCAACTTATGTCGGGGATGTATTTTCTGATGAAGAATGCTGTGAATCTTCTCCGTCTAAAAAAAATAAAGTTATTATTCTTGGCGGAGGACCAAACAGGATTGGTCAAGGTATTGAATTTGATTATTGTTGTTGTCATGCTGCTTTCGCTCTTTCCGAACTAGATATTGAAAGTATTATGATTAATTGTAATCCTGAAACAGTATCAACCGATTATGATACATCTGATCGCCTTTATTTCGAACCACTTACATTAGAAGATGTTTCAGAAATCATAAATGTCGAATCACAAAAAGGAAATCTTTTAGGAGCAATTGTACAATTTGGAGGTCAAACACCATTAAAACTTTCTAAAGATTTTCAGATCAATAATATACCTATTAAAATATTAGGAACCAATCAAGATGCCATTGATCTAGCGGAAGACAGAGATAGATTTAAAAAACTAATGGACGAATTAAACATTATCCAGCCAAATAATGGAATAGCTCAATCTGCTGATGAAGCAATAAATATTGCTAAAGAAGTTAAATATCCCGTAGTAATTAGACCTTCTTATGTGTTGGGCGGAAGAGCCATGGAAATAGTACACTCCGAAGAACAGTTAAAGAAATATATTAATGAGGCCGTTATTGTCTCTGGATCAAGTCCAGTATTAATTGATTCATATCTAAGGGATGCCATTGAAGTGGATATTGACGCACTATCAGATGGTGAGAAAGTTTATATAGCGGGGATACTTGAACATATTGAAGAAGCTGGAGTCCATTCTGGAGATTCAGCATGTTCGATGCCTCCATTTTCGTTAGGTAAAGACATTATTGATAAATTAAAAAGCAATGTTATTAAGATTGCTGAATCCATGAACATTATAGGTTTGATGAATGTCCAATTTGCTATAAAGAATGATCAAATATACATACTTGAAGTCAATCCAAGAGCAAGTAGAACAGTTCCATTCGTTGCAAAAGTTTCAGGAAATCCTTTAGCTAAAATTGCAACGAAAGTTATGACCGGTGTCAAATTAAGAACTCTTAATTTTGAAGAAAGGAAATTAAATCATATAGCTATTAAAGAAGCAGTATTTCCTTTTAAACGATTTCCTGATGTTGATACAATCTTGGGTCCAGAAATGAGATCAACTGGAGAGGTTATGGGAATTGATGAGGAGTTTGGTATTGCTTTTGCTAAAAGTCAGATTGGAGGCGGAACAATTGTTCCTACTGAAGGAATAGTTTTTGTTTCAGTTAAGGATTCAGATAAGGAAAAAATTTACCGACCAGTCAGAGAGCTTGAATCATTGGGATTCTCAGTTATTGCAACAGGTGGGACTTCAGATTTCTTAAAATCAAAAGGTATAACAACCAAAAAGATCAATAAGGTATTGCAAGGGAGTCCACATATCGTGGATGAAATTAATAATAATAATATTTCTTTAGTTTTTAATACTACTGAAACACCTCAAGCGATAAAAGATTCAAAATCAATTAGAAGATCCTCACTCGAAAACAGCGTCCCTTATTATACAACTGTTTCAGGCGCAATCGCAGCTGTTGAAGGTATAAAAGCAATAAAAAGCGGTATGATGAATGTAAAAACTATCCAATCTTATGAAAGTAAGAATTGAATAATTTTATTCCTTAAAGCATAATATGTTAAGGTCTAATATAATGGATAAGATACCAATTACTAACAATGGGAAGCTAAAGGTAGAAGAAGAGCTGAAAAGTCTTAAAACTATCGAAAGACCAAAAATAATTAATGCTATTGCTGAAGCGAGAGCACATGGTGACTTATCTGAGAATGCCGAATATCATGCAGCGAAAGAGGAGCAAGGTCATAATGAAACCAGAATAATGGAATTAGAAGATTTATTAAGCAAAGCTGAAGTTATAGACCCCTCTTCCCTTGATGGAAATGATATTAAATTCGGTGCAAAAGTCTACTTAGTAGATGTTGATACTGATGAAGAGGCTAATTATCAAATAGTTGGAGATATTGAATCAGATTTTAAAGAAAAAAAAATATCTATATCTTCACCACTCGCAAAAGCTCTAATAGGAAAAACAGTTGGCGATGAGGTTGAAGTAAATACCCCAGGTGGCGGAAAATCATATGAAATAATTAAAGTTTTATACAATTAAAATAATGTTAATTTATAAACTTACTTATCCTCACAATAGAATTAATATTAAAATTAAATTTCTTTGCTTCCCCGGCATTAATTTCTAAAACAGCAGCTATTTTATCTTTAGATTTAATTTTTTTTGTTTTTAAGGGTTCGGCATTAAATTTTATAGAGTCTATTGATCCATCTTCTTTTATAAAAATTATATCTAATGGTATGTATGTATTTTTCATCCAAAAAGTTGCTTTTTTTTCTTTTTTAAAAATAAAAAGCATTCCAGTTTTCTCCTTAAGTCTATTTCTATACATCAAACCAATCTCTTGGTCGCTTTGAGATTTAACTACTTCAACAGCATAAGTAATTTTATCTTTATAGTTATTTATAATATCAAGGTTATCAAAATAAGATTCTGCAAATAAAGATTTGCTATATATTGTTAGGAATATAAAAATACATTTTAAATACATGTTAGATAATATGTTTAATAAAAAAAATAGAGAAGGCAACAATTATGGAAAAAGAATTATTTGATTTATCAGGAAAAGTTTCGCTTATTACAGGTGGAAATGGCGGAATCGGGCTTGGAATGGCAAAGGGTCTAGCATCTTGTGGTTCTGATATAGCTATCTGGGGAAGGAATGAAGACAAAAATGAATCTGCAAAAGAAGAACTTAGTAAATATGGAACAAAAGTAAATTGTTATAGTGTTGATGTTTCCTTAGAAGAAGAAGTAAAAGAAAATATGAAATCAGTTGTAAACGATCTTGGAAGAGTTGACACTGTTTTTGCAAATGCGGGATTGAATGTACATGGTGGATCATTTGAAGATATGGATACCTCGGCATATCGAAGAGTTTTAGCTGTAAATCTTGATGGAGTTTTTTTTACTTTTCGAGAAGCTACTAAGCATATGATTGAAAGAGCAAATAATGGTGATGTTGGAGGATCTGTTGTTGGTGTTGCTAGTTTAGCTGGAATAGAAGGTGCCGCAAGAACTCAACCCTATTCAGCATCAAAAGGTGGAATTATATCTATGGTGAAAGGTATAGCAGTAGAACATGCTAGATATGGAATAAGAGCAAATACTATATTACCTGGCTGGATAGCAACTGATATGACCGAAGCCAACCAAAATAACCAAAAATTCACTGATAAAGTAATTACTAGAGTACCAATGAGAAGATGGGGTGACCCTAAAGATTTCTCAGGAATAGCAGTTTACCTGGCATCTGACTCATCATCTTATCATTCAGGTGATATGTTTATTGTTGATGGTGGCTACGCGATATTTTAATGGCTTAAATTTAAGCCATCCTCAATTAGCTTAAGTAAAATAATTTTATCAAGATCAATTTTTAGAATTGCTATATTAGATTTTAAAGATAATTCTTTTCTAAAAGAACCGTCTTTCGCATGATTTAAACGAACAATATCTTTTTCGGTGGTTATTATATCTGCATTCTTATCTTTAGAGGCATTTAGAATTTTGTTTGCCAATTTCTCATTTATTTCCTCGTGATCATCAAGAATAAAAGATTCTAATATTTGATAATTTTTTTTGAGAATTGCGTCTGAAAATTTTGAAGGATCTGCTATTCCTGTATAAAGAATTACATTCTTGGACACTCTGTTATCAATTTCAGTAATATAATTCGCAGTTAAAATGTCATTATAAGATTTAGAAATAATATCAAACGAATGATGGTCATTTTCTGAATATTTGGATTTAATTACCATATTAACATTCTTAGAAGATCTTTTTAATGTTTCTCTTAATGGTCCAAAAGGAAGTACTAAATTATTCCCTATGCCTTGAGTAGAAGAAACCATTATTAAATTATAATCTTTTTTCAGTGATGGATTTTGGAACCCGTCGTCAAGAATTATTATATCTACACCTATTTTTTCTAGATATTTACAGCCATTAACTCTATCTTTTGAAACAACAGTTAAACCGTCTTTTGAGTGCATCAACGCCTCATCACCTACCTCTTCGGATTTATGATTACCATAGCTAACCTCAATTGGACCTTTTAAAAACCCCCTATAACCCCTTAATAAGACTCCACATTTATATCCTTTTTCTTCCAAAAGATTTCTTACATATCTGACCATGGGTGTCTTTCCAGAACCGCCAACGGTAAAATTTCCAATACAAAGAACCTTTAATTTTGATTCATATGGTCTTATAAATAAATTCTTTAAGGATATTATGAATTCCGGCAAAAAATTCAAAAATACAAGAAATCCAGGTCTCTTTTTCCACCAAAAAGAATTATTTTGCATCTGTTTCCAGGCCTTTAATAACTTCTACAATGCTATCAGAAGCCCCTCCTAAATTATTTGCAAATTCAACCGCTTTTAATCCCATGCTTTCAATCTTTTCATTATTAAGAATTAATTCAGAAATAGTATCTTCATCATAAATCATTGCTGCTCCAGAGCTAATTAAATTTTCAAAATCATCATTGAAGTTAAAAAAATTAGAACCAGAAAAGATTGCCACTCCAAATCTTGCGGGCTCAATTGGGTTGTGACCGCCAATATTTTTAAAAGCGCCACCTAAAATGACATAGTGAGCAATACTATAAAGATTACCTAATTCGCCAATTTTATCATAAATAAAAAGCTTGGTTTTTTCATCAGGTAACTCTTCTTTCGAAAGAAATTTCGTTTCATAAGCATTAAATCCATATTTATGTGACAGATTAAAAATGGATTTTCGTCTTTCGGGGTGCCTAGGTGCAATAATTAATAATAGATCATTAATTTTATCTTTTAATTTAAAAAAAAGCGAAAAAATAATTTCCTCTTCACCTTGGTGCGTTGAAGTAGCTAACAATAAATTCTTTCCTGAAATAGATTCTTTAATTTTATTTATCCTCCCTTTATTAATAGGAAGTTTTTTTGCATCATGTTTAATATTCCCGAAATAAAGGTTATTTTTAGCTCCTAATTCTTCTAATCTCTTAAGTGTTGTTAAATCTTGTGGGATAGTAAATTCAAAACAATTTAATAAATATTTCATTGAACCTTTAACAAGCTTCCACCTATCAAATGACTTTTTTGTTAATCTAGCATTAATCAACAAAAGAGGAATTTTCTTTTGTTTACATTCTATTATCAAATTAGGCCAAATTTCAGATTCTACAAATATTGCCTGATTAATATTCCAATTTGAAAGAAATCTATTAACATAAATTGGTGTATCGTAAGGAATGTATTGGTGTACTATATTCTTTGGAAATATACTTTTAAATAAATCGGCCGAAGTTCGTGTTGTTGTAGAAATTAAGATTTTAAAATTATTATCTAATAATTTTTTAGATAATGGCAATACAGACAAAAGCTCTCCGACACTGGCCGCATGTATCCATATATATTCATTTTCATCTTTAATTGTTGATTTTCCTAACCTTTCATTTACCCTTTGCCAATCTTCTTTATTTTTAAGAATTCTGTAAGTTAAGATTACCCAGGAAAAGAGCATGATTAAATGAGAAATGAATCTATATAATTTTATCATTAAAGGCATAATTATCTCTTGATAAATTCTTTTGCTTCAATGGTGATTTTGTTTAATGAATCTTCTAATAAAACTCTACTTTTTTCAATATCATCTTCAGAAGCATTTCTTTTAATATAAATTGGATTTCCCCAAATTATTACCCCTCTACCAAATGGATAGTTAACTGTAAATTTATCCCAATTATTAAATTCATATTTTTTTGAAGTACATGCTGCTACAGGAATTATAGGACATCCTGAAATTTTAGCTAAGATTATAGATCCCTTTCCAGCTACTCTTCCAGGTCCTGGAGGTTGGTCGGCAGTAAAAGATACAGATTCTCCATTTTTTAATACTCTTGCCATAGTTCTAAGAGCTGCAGTACCTCCCTTTTCCTTTAAACCTAATTTATCAGGATTACCAGCGCCTCTAATTAAATTAATATTTAAATTATTCAAAGTATTAGCAATTAATTCGCCATCACCATGACGAGAAACCAGTGCATTAAGCGCTTGTTTAGATTGATGCCATGAATTTGGTAACATCAAACTCTGTCCATGCCAATGCATCCAAATAAATGGTTTTTTTTCAAGCCAAAAATTCTTTGCAATATCTGAATTTATTTGCGTCCATTTATTCGTTACATAAACAAACTTAATATAATTTGAAACAAAATAAGGTAAAACTTTGTTAAAAATACCCTTAATCAATATCTCCCTCCGGAAATTGGGTTTTAAAAAGAACTTCATATAAACCATTCTTTTCTAATAATTCTTTATGTTTCCCCTTTTCAACTATTCTTCCTTTATCAAAAACATATATCATATCTGCATTTTTTATAGTCGATAATCTATGCGCTATAATTAGTGCGCTTTTTTCTTTCAAAAGGGCTTCAAGAGCTATTTGTACTTTTGATTCCGCTTCACTATCTAATGACGAAGTAGCTTCATCAAGAAGTAATATAGGTGAGTTCTTAATCATAGCCCTCGCTATAGCTATTCTTTGTTTTTGACCTCCTGAAAGCTTTACACCAGATTCACCTGCGAAAGTTTCGTATCCATTTGGAAGATCGCTAACAAAGTCATCAACCAAGGCTTCCTTACATGCAATTTTAAATTGCTCTTGAGATATCTCAGTAGATCCAAATATGATATTCTCCTTAATAGATGCGTCAAATATTAAAGCATCCTGAGACACTAATGCTGATGCGTTTCTTACAGTTTTTAATGGAAGATCTTTAAGGTCGATATTATCAATTCTTATCAAACCTTTACTAGGATCGTAAAATCTAGGAACCAAATTCAGTAGTGTCGTTTTTCCAGCCCCGGATGGTCCAACCAATGCAACAGTTTCACCAGGCTGAATTACTAAAGAAATATCCTCTACTGCCATTTCATCATTATTTTCTGAATAAGAAAAAGAAACATTATCGAACTCAATTAAACCAGAAGGTATTTCAATATCTTCGGGAACAATTTTTTCTACTATTTTTGGTTCGTTATCGATTATTGGAAATAATCTTTGAGAAGCAGCTACACCTTCTTGAAGCATGGCTTGTAAATTTGCTACAGCTTTTAATGGGTCATAAAGCAACCCAGCAGCTGTTGTAAAAGCCATAAAACTTCCAACACTCATATCTCCGGATATTGATTTTCCACCAGCATAATAAATAATGCCAGCTATAGCAAAACCAGTTACTATTTCCATAATTGGAGCGGAAGCTGATCGAGCTCTTACCCCGCGCATAGATAATGAAACAACTTTTTTAATTATTTCTTTAGCTTTCTTTGTATAAAAATTTTCTTTTCTATAAGCCTTAATTATTCTTATGCCTTTAAGAGTTTCAGATACTAAAGAAGATAATGTTCCGATTTCTTCAAGACTTTCCCTTATTGCTTTTCTCAGTTTCTTTCCAAGATATCTTAAGCCTATTGCCGCAGGCGGCAAAACAAAAAGAAAAATTAAAGCTAGATTAAAATCAACCCAAAGTAAATAACCTATCAAACCCATCACCATGAGAATATTTCTAGATAAATTAACTACAACCGAAGACATTGTTTCTCTTAGTTTAGTGGAATCGGCAGTAAAATTTGAAATAAACCTGGCAGAATGAATAGAATTAATATACGAAATATCCGCCTTTAGTAATGACAAATAAAGGTCATTTTGAAGGGAGCCAACAATTTTTTGCCCTATTAAATTGATCGATACATTTGCACCGTAAGTACCTATCGCTCTTACAAACATAATCATCACAGCTATAACCGGCAAAATAATTAACATATTTTCGTCTTTATTAACAAATATGTCATCGATTACCCTTCTAATTAATTCAGGAAGAGCAGGTGTACTTAAGGCAACAACAGCATTACATAATAACGCAACAGACAAATATCCAGTTAAACCAGAAGCATAGCTTTTCCAGATTCTTTTAACAGTTGCTGCGGAACTTATTTCTATTATTTTATTATTCATTATTAATTTTATTTATATATAAAAAAAAGATGACAACATAAGCTATATTATCATAAACATATAATGTTCATTGCATATTATAAATATTGGGCATAATTTGGGCACTCTTGTAATTTGGTGAGAAAATGTCAATAAAACTATCTAGTAATATAGAAAACATACCACCCTCAGCTACTATGTTAATGACTCAATTAGCTAGAGATCTTAAGGCTGAAGGAAAAAATATCATTAGTTTAAGTGCTGGTGAGCCTGATTTTGATACACCCGATAATATTAAAAATGCTGCAATTGAAGCAATTAATAGAGGGGAAACTAAATATACGGCCGTAGATGGAATTGATGAATTAAAGAAAGCGATAATTAACAAATTTAAAAAAGATAATAATTTATATTATAAAAAAGAAAATATTTCCGTTGCCCCAGGTGGAAAATCAATAATTTTTAATGCTATTATTTCTACTGTAAATCCAGGAGATGAAGTAATAATACCTGCTCCATATTGGGTTAGTTATCCAGATATAGTCAAATTGGCAGGAGGAGTTCCAAAAATTATAAAAACCACTTCGAAAAATAATTTTAAAATATCTAGTAAAGATCTTGAAGAAGCCATAACAAAAAAAACTAAATGGTTAATCTTAAATTCACCTTCAAATCCTACTGGCGAAGTATATTCAAAAGATGAACTGAACAATATAGCTAAAGTCTTAAAAAATAATAAAAATATTTATATTATTTCCGACGATATCTATGAATACATCCTTTACAAAAATTCTGAAAAATTCTCCACAATAGCCGAATTAGATGATGAACTTTTTTTAAGAACAGTTACTTTAAATGGCGTTTCCAAATCATACTCTATGACTGGATGGAGAATAGGCTATTGTGGCGGCCCAAAAGAAATAATTGATGCTATGAGAAAGCTAATGGGTCAATCTACTTCAAACCCCTCTTCAATCAGTCAATGGGCAGCACTTGAAGCCATACAAGGTTCTAAAAGTTTTCTAAAAAATTGGGTAACTTCTTTTGAAGAAAGAAGAAATTTTGTAGTTGAAAATCTTAATAATTGTAAAGGTATAAATTGCTTAAATCCAAAAGGAGCTTTCTATGTATACCCTTCATGTGAAGGGTGGATAGGTAAAACGTTCAAGGGAAATGTCATAAATAGCGATAAAGATGTTGCAATGTTATTATTAAAAGAGAAATTAGTAAGCGTTGTCCATGGAGAAGCTTTTGGATTATCACCCTATTTTAGAATATCTTATGCTACATCAATGGAAAACCTTCAAATTGCATGTGATAGAATAAAGGAATTCAGCGAAGAAGTAGTCGACTAATGAAATCACATAAGTCTAACCTTGCTGGCGATAAAATTTGGGAAAATCCATCAAAAATTAAAAGGGAAATGGAACTAAAAGCCCCCTTTAAAATAGAAACTGATTACGCACCCTCTGGAGATCAACCTAATGCTATAAAAGAACTTACTAAGGGAATCAATAACAAAGAAAAATCTCAAGTTCTCTTAGGGGTAACAGGTTCTGGTAAAACATTTACAATGGCTCAAATAATTGAAAAATGCCAAAAACCTTCATTAATACTGGCACCAAATAAAACTTTAGCGGCTCAATTATATGGTGAATTTAAAGATTTTTTTCCTAATAATGCAGTTGAATATTTTGTATCCTATTACGATTACTACCAACCAGAAGCATATGTACCAAGAACGGATACATATATAGAAAAAGATGCATCAATAAATGAACAAATTGACCGCTTAAGGCATTCAGCTACAAGATCATTACTGGAAAGAGGAGATGTAATAATAGTTGCTTCTGTATCATGTATATATGGTATTGGTTCCGTTGAAACTTATTCCAACATGACAATAAATTTATCCAAAGGAGAAAAAATTGAAAGACAGCCCATTCTAAGAAAATTAGTTGAATTACAGTACACAAGAAATGATACAAATTTTACACGAGGAACTTTTAGAGTCAGAGGGGATTTAATTGAAATTTGGCCAGCTCATCTTGAAGATATTGTATGGAGAATATCTTTATGGGGAGATGAAATTGAATCAATAGGTGAATTTGATCCATTAACCGGAAACAAAGAAGGTGACCTGGATAATATAAAATTATATGCAAATTCTCATTATGTGACGCCAAGACCTACAATTAAACAAGCTATTAAGAAAATAAGAAAAGACCTAGACTTACGTTTAAGAGAATTAGAATCTTCTAATAGGCTGTTAGAAATGCAAAGGCTTGAGCAAAGAACCAATTTTGATTTAGAAATGATGGAAGTAACAGGCATCTGTGCAGGAATTGAAAATTATTCTAGGTACTTAACTGGGAGAAAACCTGGTGAACCTCCTCCAACTTTATTTGAATATTTACCTAAAGAATCCTTAGTTTTTATTGATGAGAGTCATGTAACTGTTCCTCAATTAGGTGGGATGTATAGAGGAGATTTTAATAGAAAATCTACACTTGCAGAACATGGATTTCGATTGCCATCTTGCATAGATAATAGACCCTTAAAATTTGAAGAATGGGAGGCTATGAGGCCATTAAGTATATTTGTTTCTGCAACACCGGGTGATTGGGAAATTAATGAAACTGAAGGTTCATTTGTTGAGCAAATTATAAGACCAACCGGCCTTATAGACCCCCCATGCGAAGTTAGGCCAGCTAAAAATCAAGTAGATGATTTAATATCTGAGTGCAAAAAAATTTCAAAAAAGAATCAAAGAGGATTAGTGACTGTATTAACTAAGAAAATGGCTGAAGATTTGACTGAATATTTGAATGAGCAAGGGATAAAAGTAAGATATTTACATTCAGACATTGATACTCTTGAAAGAATTGAAATCTTAAAAGATTTAAGAACTGGCTTATTTGATGTGCTTGTTGGTATTAATTTACTAAGAGAAGGACTTGATATACCAGAATGCGCTTTAGTGGCAATTCTTGATGCTGATAAGGAAGGATTCTTAAGATCAGAAACCTCTTTAATTCAAACCATAGGTAGAGCTGCTCGAAATGTAGAGGGAAGAGTTATACTTTACGCTGATAAAGAAACAGGATCAATGAAAAGAGCCATAGGAGAAACTGAAAGAAGGAGAAGGAGACAAAAAAAGTATAACAAAAAAAATGGAATTACTCCTGAAAGCATAAAGAAGAATATAAAAGACATTCTAGGAAGTATTTATGAAAAGGATCATCTAGAAATTGAAGCGCCGGAATTCTTTGAGGATGGTATTTTATTCGGTGATAATTATGAAAAACATATTAAAGATTTAAACACAAAAATGCTAAAATTCGCAGAAGATTTAGACTTTGAAAACGCTGCAAAAATAAGAGATGAAATAAGAAGACTTGAAGAAGCATCACTTAAATTTTCTAATGATCCGATGTATAAAGAAAACAAAAGACATAATAGGAAAAGAGCTAGAAAAAGATAGGAAAAAGGAAATTTAAATGAAAAAGAAATATGCCTTAGTAACAGGAGGCGGAAAGAGAATAGGGTCATCAGTTTGTAAAACGCTCGCTAAAAATGGTTGGCATGTAATAATTCATTTTAATTCGAGCAAAAAAGAAGCAGAAAAAACTTACAAAGAAATACGAAAGTATAATGGAAAAGCTGATCTTCATAAAGCAGACTTATCAAAATACACTCAAGTAAATAAAATCATACCTCAAATAAATAAGAAATTCGGAAATTTATCCTTATTAATTAATAATGCATCTATTTTTAATAAAGACACAATTAAAACCGTAACAAGTGAGATATGGGATAATCATTTGGAAATAAATCTTAAAGCGCCCTTTTTTTTATCTAAAACTTTTTCTGAACAGCTACCTAAAGGAGAAAAAGGAGTTATTATTAATTTTTTAGATCAAAGTGTCTTATCTTCTAGACCAAATTTTCTGTCATACTCAGTATCAAAAAATTCTTTATGGTATTTAACAAGATCACTTGCACAAGCATTAAGTCCAAACATTAGAGTTTGTGCAATAGGTCCAGGTCCAACATTAAAAGGAAAAAGGCAAAGTAAAAAAGATTTTGAAAATCAAAAAAAATCTACCTTACTAAAAAAAGGCCCTAATTTAGAGGAAATCAATAACGCAATTGAATTTATCCTTAATAATGATTCAATTACTGGCCAAATGCTTGTTTTAGATGGCGGAGAACACTTAAAATGGAGAAAAGATACTAATAAAAAATTTGTTGAATAATAAAATAGCTAAATATATCAATAGCTTATTAAATTTTCTATATACATAATTGTTTTGTTCACAGCATAAAAATAGTAGTAAATAATATTTAAAACATAGCAGTAAGAATTACATTAACGCAAAAAAACAAATAAAAGATATTTAAAACAATAACTTATATGATATTCTAAAAAAAAATTTTAATATTATGTATAAAAAAAATGATCAGCCATCTTTTATGGCTGACTTTTCAACAAAGTTATCCACAATCAATAATATACAAAATGGAGATTAGATATTAATAAAGTTATATCATTTAATATCCTATAAAAATGAAAATCGGAAAAGATATAATTAATAAAACAGTTAAAACAATTCCCAATAAACCTGGCGTTTATAGAATGTTGGATGAAAATGGTGAGATAATTTATATTGGTAAGGCAAAAAATCTTAAAAAAAGAGTAAAAAGCTACTCAAGGAAAAATTTAGAAAATAAGCGAATAAAAAGAATGGCTGAATTAATTCGTAGTATAGAATTTACTACTACCGAGACAGAAGAAAATGCACTTTTGTTAGAAGTAAATTTAATAAAAGCCCATAAACCTAAATATAACATCCTTATGAGAGATGATAAATCTTTCCCTTACATTCATTTTACCAATAATGAATTGCCTAGCAGAATCAGAAAGCATAGAGGTAAGAGAAAGGATAAAGGAGATTATTTTGGCCCGTATGCTATGGAGGGTTCAGTTTATAAAGTTATTAATATTCTACAAAAAAGTTTTTTACTAAGAACATGCTCAGATTCTTATTACAAAAACAGGACTCGTCCATGTTTATTATTTCAAATTAAAAAATGCTCGGCGCCTTGTACTAATGAAATATCAATAACTGAATATAATAAACTTTTAAAAGAAGCCAAAAAATTCTTTAAAGGAGACTCAAAATCAATAAAGTCAAAATTTGCAAAGAAAATGCAAAATGCTTCAAAAAAGCAGGATTACGAAGAAGCCGCATACTATAGAGATAGAATAAAATCACTATCAAATTTAACTAATTCTTTCAGTATAAACCCTAAAAATCTAAACAATGCTGACGTCTTTTCCATTTCAAAAAATGAAAAATATGCTTGTATTCAAGTATTCTTTTTCCGGTCAAAGAAAAACCATGGCAATAAACCTTTTTTTATAAAAAATATAAGTGGATTAGCAGAAAATGAAATATTACAATCATTTATTCCTCAATTTTATAGTAATAAACCCTCTTCAAAATTAATTTTATTAAGTCATAAGATTATTGAAAAAGATCTTATCCAAAGTACACTTTCTCAACAAAACAACAATAAAGTTCAAATAAAAATTCCTATGAGAGGCGAAAGAAAAGAAATTATCTCTCATGCATTAGAAAATTCTAGAGAAGCTTTAAAAAAATACACTCAGGATATGTTAAGTACTTCTAAAAACCTAAAAAATATCCAAAAAACATTAGAATTAAAGGAGACGCCAAATAGAATTGAAGTCTTTGATAATAGCCATATTCAAGGAGCTTTTTCAACTGGAGCAATGATAGTGGCAACCAAAGAGGGATTTTCTAAAAATAATTATAGAAAATTTAATATTAGGGAAGCAAAAACTAATGATGATTATGAAATGATGTATGAGGTTCTTTATAGAAGGTTCTTAAGATTAAGAAATGTCCCTGTAAAAAGCGAAGAATTTCCTGACCTAGTTATTGTAGATGGAGGAAAGGGTCAATTATCAATGGCAAAAAAGGCATTAAAAAAAGCTAAATTAGGTAATATAGCAATAATAGGTATATCTAAAGGCAAGAATCGTAATGACAGTAATGAAGTTATTCATTTATTGAATGGCGATAAAAAAATTATAAGAAGAAATGATCCTACGCTTTTTTATATTCAAAGATTAAGAGATGAAGCGCACAGGTTCGCAATAGGAACGCATCGTAAGAAAAGAGAGAGAAATATCAAATACAATCCTTTAGATGAGATCCCTGGTATTGGATCTAAAAGGAAAAAAGGGCTATTAAATGCTTTTGGCTCAGCAAAGGGTGTAAAAAAAGCCAAAATTAAGGAATTGTCTGAAGTGGATGGAATATCAAAACTTTTGGCTCAAAATATTTATAACTGGTTTAATGAAGTAAACTAATTTAGGGTTATTTTATGCCAAATATTCTTACTTCTTCCAGAATCTTAATTGCTATAATTATACCTTTGCTTTTATTTTTAGGTAATACCTTATCAATAGGGGTATTATATTTAGTTTCTTTTACACTTTTTGTATTTGCTTCAATTACAGATTTTTTTGATGGATGGATAGCTAGAAAAAATAATCTAGAAACTGAAATAGGAAGAATCTTAGATCCAATTGCAGATAAACTACTCGTTATCCTAACCTTAATTCCACTTATCAATAAATTTAATGATTTATTTATTATATCATCAATAGTTATAATTTTTAGAGAAATATTAGTATCTGGTTTAAGGGAAAGCATTAAATCAGAAGAGTTAATTCTTAAAGTTACCTTATTATCAAAATGGAAAACTGCTATTCAACTAATAGCCATATCATCAGCTCTAATGTATAAATCCCTTGCTCATTTAGGAATGAAAAACAATATCTTAAATCTATTGATTGAATTGTCTTGGTATTTTTCTTTTTTAATTATTCTTGCTGCATTATTATCCCTTTTAACAGGATTTAATTATTTATTAAAAGTGTATTATTTTTATAAAAAGGAAAGTTCTTGAAGATAATATATTTTGCGAGAATAAGGGAAATAATAGGGAAATCTAAAGAAAATATAGAAATCTCTTCAAATATAGAAACAGTGGAAGATCTACTGGATTATCTTATTTCCTTAGGAGAAGAATATGAAATCGCTTTATCTGATAAGGATTCTGTTCATGTAGCATGTGATGAAGAGCATGTTAAAAAAGACTTTAAAATTAAAGATAAAAAAGAAATAGCAATATTTCCTCCAGTTACAGGTGGATAATGATAGAAGTTTACATTCAAGAAGAAAAATTTAGTACTCAAGAAATCTTAAAATATATTGAATCTAAAAAATTATCTGGAGCAATGGTTTCTTTTGTTGGCTCAGTTAGGGGCGAGTCTTTTGATAAAAATATTAATAAACTTTTTATCGAAAATTATAAGAAAATGGCTGAAAAAGTAATTAGCTCTACTGTAGAAAAAGCTTTTAAAAAGTGGGGGCTCTCTTATTGTTATATAGTTCATAGATATGGAAATTTAGATCCTTTAGAGCCAATTGTTATGATTGTTACTTGTTCAAAACATCGCAAAGAGGCATTTGCAGCTAATCAATTCATTATTGATTTTTTAAAAATTAACGCACCGTTTTGGAAGAAAGAAGACTTCGGAAATGAATCTAAATGGGTTGAACAATCAGATTAATCACCATCCCAATTATTGACTAAATCAATATATGAGTCTGAAAGTTTTATTATTTGATCGCCAACAGAAAAATTAAAATTATCTATTCCTGAAACAGGAGTTACTTCAGCAGCTGTGCCCGTTATAAAGCATTGTTCAAAATCTGAAAGCTCATCCATTTCAATCTTTCTTTCAATTATTTCTAGCCCTTGTTCTTTTGCAATTTCTATAACCGTTCTTCTTGTTATCCCATCTAAAAAACAATCTGGAACTGGTGTATGAATTTCATTACCAACAATAAAAAAGATATTTGCTCCAGTTGCTTCTGCTACCTGCCCTTTCCAATCTAACATTAAGGCATCATCGTAACCTCGCGATTCAGCCTCTTGTTTTGAAAGTGTACATATCATATATAGTCCCGCAGCTTTTGCCTTGCATGGTATAGTTTCTGGAGAAGGTCTTTTCCATTTAGAGAGAGTTAACTTTATACCTTTCAACTTATCTTCAGGATTAAAGTAGGATGGCCATTCCCATACCGCAATGGCACAATGAATCTTAGAATTAGGCGCTGAAACCCCCATAGTTTCTGCTCCCCTCCAAATGATAGGGCGAACATACGCGTCATTCAAATTATTTTTTTTTAAAGTTAAATAACATGCATCCTTAATTTCAGAAAGTGTATACGGTACTTTAAGGTCAAGCTGATTAGCAGAATCTAGCAATCTTTCAGTATGTTCTTTTAATTTGAATATTTTCCCTGAATAAGCTCTTTCGCCCTCAAAAACTGAGCTAGCATAGTGTAATCCATGACTTAAAAGATGCAATTTGGCATCTTTCCAGTCTATTAGATCGCCATTATACCAAATTAGACCTTCTTTATTTTCCATTGATTCAATATTCAATTTACTTACCCAGATATTAATATTATTTAACTATTGAGATTATAAAGACTAATAATAAATAATATAGTCTATATTAAGTAAACATAATTATTTGATAGATCAATTTTGTATATTAAACTGATTAATTGAGGAAAATATTATGTCAGAAATAACTTATAATATATTAGTTGTAGATGATGACGAAAGAATAAGAAACTTATTAAGTCAATATCTAATTAAAGAAGGCTTTATAGTTTCTATTGCCAATGGATCGGATGAAGCTAGAAAGAAATTACAATTTATTAAATTTGACTTAATTGTATTAGATATAATGATGCCTGGTGATGATGGGTTAATACTAACTAAAGAAATTAGAAGCAACTCTGAAATTCCAATAATATTACTTACCGCAAAATCAGGTACAGATGCGAAAATAGAGGGCCTTGAAATTGGGGCTGATGATTATTTAACTAAACCCTTTAACCCCAAAGAATTACTTTTAAGAGTTTTATCAATCTTAAAAAGATCAAAAAGTGAAGAAAATATTGATAATGAAATATTTTTTGGAGATTTCATTTTAAATATTGAAAAAAGAGAATTAACTAAATCTAATGAAAGAGTCTACTTAACTGATAGAGAAATGAATCTTCTTATAGCACTTGCAAAAAGCCCCGGTGAACCACTGAACAGAGAAAAACTAGCAGGCATCGATGAACCAGGTAGGTCTGTAGATGTAGGTATTAATAGACTAAGGCGAAAAATTGAAAAAGACCCAAGAATGCCCCTATGGCTTCAAACAGTCAGAGGAGAAGGTTATATATTAAGGCCTGATAAATAAATGTTCATCTTAAAAACCTTAAAAAATGTAAAAAAATTTATTCCCGAAGGTTTATATTCGAGATCATTATTAATTATCATTATTCCAATTGTAGTGCTTCAAGGAATCCTAACTTTCGTCTTTCTTGACAGGCATTGGCAATTAGTTACAAGAAAATTATCATCCGCAGTTGCCTCTGAAATAGCAATATTTATTGATATTGAACCTATTCTTGGAATTGAAAAAATAACAAAACTGTCAGATATGTTTTATGATGCAGATGTTAAATTTTTGCCAAATCAAAAACTTGTAAATAATCTTCCTAAACCTATGAATCTAGTAGAAAACACTTTAGGAAAGGAACTATCTAAAAATTTAAAAAATAATTTTTGGGTTGATGCACATACATACGAAAAAAGAGTAATAGTCCAAATTGAAAAATTAAACGGTGTTTACGAATTTACGATACCAAGAAGAAATGTTTACGCAACAAACAGTCATATTTTTCTAGTATGGATGGTGATATCTTCTCTTTTATTGGTTTCTGTTGCAGTTATGTTTATGCGGCAACAAATTAAACCTATTGAAAAACTATCCAAAGCAGCTCAGCAATTTGGTTTAGGAATGAAAATGAAAGATTTTAAACCTTCTGGTGCTGCTGAAGTTAGAGAAGCTGCAGAAGCATATCTTAAAATGCAAGAAAGAATAGAAAGATTTATTGAACAAAGAACTCTTATGCTTGCTGGTGTCAGTCATGATTTAAGAACTCCTTTAACTAGATTGAAGCTGCAAATAGAAATGCTATCAGATGATAAAACAAATAAAGAATTACTTTCAGATGTTAATGAAATGCAAAAAATGCTCGAAACATATTTAGATTTTGCTGAAGATGTCACAAGAGAAAAGGCATCTCGAATAGACTTAGAGAAAATGATTAATGAAATAATTAAATCTGAAAAAAGGAAAAATAAAAGTATAAAGTTTTCTAAGAAATCGACACCAATATTTTTTGAATGCCGTTCTATAGCTATGAAAAGGTGCATAACTAATCTTTTAAATAACGCATGCTCATATGGTAAGGAAGTTATTGTTTCTTTAGAAGAAAACGAAAACGATATAATCATTTCAATAGAAGACGATGGCCCAGGTATAAATAAAGATGATTATGATCAAGCTATTAAACCTTTTATCAGATTAGATACATCAAGAAATCAAAATATACCTGGATCAGGTTTGGGCCTATCTATATCTCAAGATATTACAAGTAATCATGGAGGTAAAATGTCAATGTCAGAAAGTTTTTTAGGCGGTTTAAAGGTTTCTTTAAGCTTTCCCAAATAAAATTAATAGTTACTGAGATCTTCACTTCTTTTTTTTGCTCTCTTTATAGCCTCACTTAAGAGCTTATAAAAACCATTTTCTTTATCAATCAAGACTTTAAAAGCTTCTTCTGTTGTACCATTTGGTGATGTTACATTATCTCTTAAAGTCTTTGGGCTTAAGGAAGAGACTTTTAATAAATTTCCAGACCCTAAAATTAATTGTTTAGAAATCTTATTAGCCGTTTCTTGATCAAAACCTTCTTCAATAGCAATATTAGCTAGACATTCTGTTAAGTAAAAGAAATACGCCGGACCAGAACCTGATATTGCAGTGAAAGAATCCATCTGGCTTTCTTTTTTAAGCCAAACAATTTCTCCAACAGATTTAAATATAGATTCAGTTACAGAAATTTGTTCTTTTGTTATTTTCTCATCTCCAATTAGGGCAGTCATACTTTGAAAAACAGAAACAGCAATATTTGGCATTGCTCTAACTATTGTAAAGTCATTCTCAATCTTAGCCATCATATCTATTTTTATACCTGCAAGAATAGAAATTATTAAACTATCTCCATCCTTTGAAAGATTGTTGCTTAAATTAGTGATTACATTCTTATAAGCGTCAGGCTTAGTTGTTATTATTATTACTTGATAAGGGTTTTTACTTTTTTTTTCTAATTTATCAAAAAAATTAATATTGTTATTTTTTAAAAGTTCTTTGTTTTGTTCACTTATGTAAGGATCTAAAACCTCTATTTTACAATTAAAATTTTTGGAACTAATCAACCCCTCTAAAAGACTACCTCCCATTTTACCACAACCCACAAATAAGATTTTTGGATCCATCATAATTTATCTTTTTTTAAGCTTCTCCCCTTGTTTCGAAAAGAACAGTCTTTAAAGCCTCTTCACTAGATTTTCCAGCCCATAAAATGTACTGAAATGCCGGGAAATATCGATCTATCGAATTGATTGCATCCAAAAGCATTTGTTGAATGAAATCGTGAGTAATATTATTTTTTCCTAAGACTGAGCTATTCCTATAAATAATTAAACCATCCTTATCCCAAATATCAAAATGACCCAACCAAATCTGAGAATTTATGGAGGAAACGAGTTTTAATATTTGATATTTGTTTTTATCATTAAATCTTATATCAAAACCGCAGACAATATTTAGACCCTCATAACCATTCTGGAAAGATACAGATATTTGATAATTATTATGCTTACCGTTTGCTAAAATTGATATTTCACTATCAGATCTTTCACAAGTCCAGTCTTGTAGACTCGCTATCACCTCAATCATTTCAAGGGGGTCATCTTCAAATTCTTTTTCAGTTAATGGGATCATTTTTTTATAACTATATATAGTAGGTTGTTACACTAACTATACTACAATTAGTATAAAAATTATATATAAAAACAGAAATTTAAGAAAAAAATTTGTTATAAATAACTTATGCTTGAATTTTTACTCAATATCGACCCTGTTGCTTTTTCTATAGGACCATTAGAGGTCAGATGGTATGGCTTAGCTTATCTTGCCGGAATGCTTCTTGGGTTAAGTTATGCAAAATGGATCGTAAGAAGAGTTTTTATAACAGATGAAAATTCTATTACGATAGAACATTTAGACGAGATATTTATCTGGATAGTGTTAGGTATAATTTTTGGCGCTAGGATAGGATATATAATTTTTTATCAACCATCATTAGTTTTAACCAATCCATTAAGTTTGCTAACAATATGGCAAGGCGGGATGTCCTTTCATGGAGGTGCAATTGGTGTGATCTTAGCTTTAGTATTTTTTTCAATAATTAAAAGAATTTCCTTACTTCAATTGGGTGATGTGGTTTGTTCCGTTGTACCTATAGGTTTATTTTTTGGAAGAGTAGCAAATTTTATAAACTCAGAACTATGGGGAAAAACGACTTTAATGCCTTGGGGTATAATTTTTTCTAATGCTGGTCCCTTTCCTAGACACCCAAGTCAACTTTATGAGGCAATTTTAGAAGGAATAGTGATTCTAATTTTCTTGTTTATTCTTATAAAAAAAGATTTTCTAAAATATAAGGGTTTTATTAGTGGGTCGTTTTTGTTTCTTTATGCTGTATTTAGAATATTTATTGAGAACTTTAGAGAGCCAGACGCCCATATAGGTTATATATATAATTTTATTACAATGGGCATGATTCTATCAATTCCATTATTAATTACGGGTTTAATTCTTATAATTTACTCAATCAAAATAAATGGACAAAATTGAAAAAATAATTAAAGAAAATATTATAAAAAGAGGCGCTATTCCGGTTTCCGAATTTATTGAAATCGCAATGAATGAACCAGAATATGGATATTATGTATCTCAAAAACCTATTGGAAGTGCAGGAGATTTTATAACAGCACCAGAAATATCACAGATTTTTGGAGAAATTATAGGTGTTTGGGCTTTTGATTATTTCCAAAGACTCAATTTAAGTTGTGATTTTCAGGTTATTGACTTAGGCGGCGGCAGAGGAACGCTTCTACAAGATATTTCAAGAATAAATAAAAACAAAAATACAAAATATGGTTTCTTAGAGATAAACAAACACTTAATTAAGGAACAAAAAAGTAAAATTTCACAATCTTCGCATTACAAAGATATATCTGAGATTCCTAATTTACCCACATTATTTATAGGTAATGAATTCTTAGATGTTTTTCCAATCAAACAATTTAAAAAAGAAGGAAAAAATTGGAAAGAAGTATTTATAAAACTAGAAAATAATAAATTAAGATTTTGCTTAAGGGATATAGAAAATAAAGAAGTTTTTAACGATGCAATAAAGATAATCCCACCCGAAGCTAATTTCTTTGAATTAAATCTATTACTTGATTATTTTATCTCAAATATAGGAGAATTTTTAAAAAAAAATAATGGTATAGCAATATTTATTGACTACGGATATGTATCAGGATACGGAAATACACTTCAGTCTATAAAAAATCATAAATCTGTTGATCCTTTAAGTCTTCCAGGTGAGGTAGATTTAACTGCTCATGTTAATTTCTCTCAAGTTATATACTCTGCTAATAAGAATGATATGGATTATTTCGGACCAACATCACAAAGGAGTTTTTTTATTAAAATGGGGGCATTAAAAAGATTAGAAAAATTATTAGAAAAATCAAAAACTAAAAAAAACAAAGATAATTTAGAGTTAGGGATTAAAAGAATTATTGAAAAAAATCAAATGGGTGAATTATTTAAAGTAATTGCAATAGCGCCGAAAAATAAATTAATTCCAGAAGGATTTGATTAGTATCCAATCCCCTGCTAAATAAAGCTCAAGGGTTTTAAAAATGAAACTAGTATCTGGAAATTCAAATAGGCTATTAGCAGAAAATATAGCAAAATACCTGAAAACTCCACTTGCAGATTGCACAGTAAAGAAGTTTTCTGATAAAGAAATATTTGTTGAGATGAATGAGAACTGTCGTGGAGAAGATGTGTTTATAATTCAATCTACCTCATTTCCTGCTAATGATAATTTAATGGAATTATTAATTCTAATTGATACATTAAAAAGAGCATCAGCAAAAAGAATAACAGCAGTTATTCCTTATTATGGTTATGCAAGACAAGATAGAAAACCAGGCCCAAGAACACCTATAACCGCTAAATTAGTTGCAAATCTAATTGTAAAATCTGGAGCTGATAGAGTATTGAGTATGGATCTTCATGCAGGTCAAATTCAAGGTTTCTTTGATATTCCAACAGATAATCTTTTTGCTGCTCCAGTTCTTACTTCTGATATAGAAGAAAAAATTGGAAGTAATAATCCTATGATTGTATCACCTGATGTAGGTGGTGTTGTTAGAGCTAGATTAATAGCAAGTAGAATAAACTCAGATTTAGCAATAGTAGATAAGAGAAGAGAAAAGGCAGGTGAGTCTGAGGTAATGAACATAATAGGTGATGTTAAAGGTCGAAGCTGCTTTATGGTAGATGATATTGTGGATTCTGCTGGTACATTGTGTAATGCAGCTGAAGCTTTAATCAATTCTGGAGCAAAAGAAGTGTATGCTCATGTTACACATGGTGTTTTATCTGGGGAAGCTACTAAAAGAGTAAATGATTCAGCTCTTAATAAGCTAGTAGTAACTGACACTATTCAAGAAACATCAGATGTAGAAAAATCTAATAAAATAGAAACAGTAAGCGTAGTTCATCTCTTAGGAGAAGCTATAAAAAGAATATCTGAAGAAAGATCTGTATCGAGTCTGTTTGATTAACTTGCTTTGAAATCAAAGTGAGGGTATAAGCCCATTGGAGTTTTAAATAAAAAGGTGAATTAAATCATGGCGGAAGCTAATTTATTAAAAGGCGAACTAAGAGAAAAGGTAGGAAAATCTTCTGCAAAATTGTCTCGTAAAAAAGGGAAAGTTCCATGCATAGTTTACGGAGATAAAATAGATCCAATATCAATAAGCATAAACTCGATATCAGCATGGAAATTATATAATACTGGTAGAATGCTAACTACATTATTAGATCTTGAATTGTCTAATGGTGATAAAATGAAAGTAATTCCAAAAGATATTCAGATTGACCCAGTAAAAGACAATATAATTCATATCGACATGTTACGTTTAGCAGAAGATGCTAGAGTTTCTGTTGAGATCCAAGTAAATTTTGTAGGTGAAGAAGATTCTCCTGGTATCAAATCAGGCGGAGTACTAAATGTTACAAGATATACTGTTGAATTGGACTGTCCTGCTCTTGAAATACCTGAATCGATAGATGTAGATATATCGGCTCTTGATATGGGTGAAAGTGTTAAGTTATCTGATGTAAAATTACCTGATGATGTTAATCCTGTTATTACTGATAGAGATATTACGATAGCAAGTGTAACAGCTCCAGTAGAAGAAATTGAAGAAGAAATTATAGAAGAAGAAAGCGCAGAAGGAGAGGAAGGCGCAGAAGGAGAGGAAGGCGCAGAAGGAGAGGAAAGCGCAGAAGGAGAAACAACTGAAGAAGACGGTAAAGAGACTGAAGAAGAAAGCAAAGAATAGGAAAATCATTTGTCTATGTCAGAAGAAACAATACTTTTAGTAGGATTAGGTAATCCAGGAGAAAAATATAAAAACAATCGCCATAATGTTGGATTTATGGTCCTCGATTATGTAACTAATCAGCTTAAATTCGGAAGAAGTAGAACAAAATTTTTAGGAAGAACATCTATGGGTTCTTACGAAAATACAAAATTAATTTCGTTTAAACCTCAAACCTTTATGAATGAGTCTGGAAGGGCTGTTCGTGAAGCTTCAAATTTTTATAAAATTAATCCTGAAAGAATTTTTGTTTTCCATGATGATCTAGATTTATCATTCGGTGATATAAAATTAAAAAAGGGTGGTAGCAATGCTGGTCATAACGGATTAGCTTCTATCGATGAGAATATAGGGACTAATTATTTACGTCTTAGAATCGGTATAAATCACCCTGGTGATAAAGAGAAGGTAAATGACCATGTATTAGGAGATTTTACTAAAGAAGAAGGTGAAGAATTTGAAAAGATCCTTTCTAAAATAGTAAAAAGTTTCGACCTACTCATTGATGCAAATATCAAAAAATTCCAATCAAATATGAAATAAATGGGTTTTAAATGTGGAATAATTGGTCTTCCAAATATTGGAAAATCAACTTTATTTAATGCTTTAACGCAAACCTCACAAGCTCAAGCGGAAAACTATCCCTTTTGTACTATTGAACCCAATATAGGAGAGGTCGATGTACCAGATGATCGTTTAAATCAATTATCTATTATTAGTTCATCAGCCAGAACAACACCGACTCGAATTACATTTGTAGACATCGCTGGTCTTGTTGAGGGAGCATCTCAAGGAGAAGGTTTAGGAAATAAATTCCTCGCAAATATTAGAGAAGTTGATGCGGTTGCTCACATAATTAGATGCTTTGATGATGATAACATTACTCATGTTAATGGCAAAATTGATCCAATTAGAGATATTGAAATAATTAACACAGAACTTCTTCTTGCTGATTTAGAAAGTTTACAAAATAAGATTCCCTCTCTAGAAAAAAAAGAAAGAAGTGGTGACAAAGAAGCTAAAGAAAAACTTTTTTTAATTGATTTGCTTATAAATAATTTGAACGATGGAAAATCAATTAAAAGCATTCAATTAGATAAAGGCCAAAGGAATTACTTAAAAGAATTTCAACTCTTAACCAACAAACAAACTCTGTATGTATGTAACACTGATGAAGAAAGCATAAATAAAGGAAATAAATTTTCCGAATCAGTTGAAGATTACATAAAGGATAAAGATGCTAAAAAAATTAATATATCAGCTGAAATAGAAAGCCAATTATCTTTGCTGAATAAACATGAGAAATTAGAATTTCTTGAAACAATTGGGCTGAAAGAACCTGGTTTAAATAAATTAATTACCGAAGGGTATAATGTCCTCCAATTAATTACTTTTTTTACTTCAGGGCCAAAAGAATCTAAAGCTTGGACCATAAAGGAGGGATCCTTTGCGCCACAAGCAGCAGGAAAAATTCATACTGACTTTGAAAAAGGGTTTATTAAGGCTGAAACAATAAATTTCAAAGAATTAATTGATTCAGGAGATTTTTCAAAAGCAAAAGATAATGGAAAAATTAGATCTGAAGGAAAAGATTATCAAGTTAAGGATGGTGATATAATAAATTTTAGATTTAATGTTTAGCTAATGAATATCTCTCCAAAGAGCTTTAGTAGAAAGATACATTAAGAAAACAAAGATTATTAAAAAACTCATAACTATAAAACCAAGTCTTTTTCTTTCTTCCATTTCTGGTTCCGCAGCCCAAGTGAGAAAAGCAGTAACATCCTTAGACATTTGCTCAATTGTTGCTTTGGTACCATCTTCATACTCAACAGAGTCTTCATAAAGTGGTTGAAGCATTGCAATTCCAATTCCTTCATACCAAGGGTTATAACTAAGAGTATCGCCGAGTTCTATATCTAAGTTTTCAGGGATTTCCATTCCATAACCATTAAGTAAAGAAAAAATATAATTATAACCGCCTGTTCTTGCTTTTACGATTAAAGATAAATCAGGAGGATAAGCTCCATTGTTAGAGGCTTTAGCAGCCTCTTTACTATTATATGGAGATGGAAATGGATCACTTAAAATCCTATCTCTTTCTATAGGGTCGCCATAATCGTCATAGCCATCTGTAATTAAATAATCCGCTGCAAATATTTTTGCATCTGTCTCAGGGTATTCTGGACCGCCTGGCTGAACAAGATTCCTAAATGAAAGTTGTTTCATTGCATGGCAAGATGCACAAATCTCCCTATAAACCTGATAACCCCTTCTTAATTGAGCTCTATCAAATTTACCAAATGGACCTTCGAAAGAGAAGCCTGGTTTTAATGGTGATTTAGATTCTAAAGAATGATCGCCTGCTGCTATTAAAGCATTAGAAGTGAAGAGAAGTAAAACAGAGAAGATAAAAAACGGCTTAATTATTTTTCTATAAACAAACAAATTGATCTCCTAATCAGTAGCAACCATATCATTAGTCAAATTAGGGTTAGATATTCCAATTGGAATAGGTTTTGGAACCTCATACCTACTTAAAATAGGCATAACAATTAAGAAAAATGCAAAATAATAAATAGTACAAACTCTTGATAATAGTAAATAAATTCCTTCAGGAACTACACCCCCTAAATAACCAAGCATAAGACAATCAATAAAAAATAAAATAAAGAAGAATTTATATAATGGTCTATACCTAGCAGACCTTGTTTTGGCAGTATCTAACCATGGCAAGAAAAATAAAACAGCAATGGAACCAAACATAAGAAGAACGCCTGTCAATTTATCCGGTACAGCCCTTAAAATTGCATAGAAAGGTAATAAATACCATTCAGGAACAATATGAGCCGGTGTTACCATTGGGTCAGCTTCGATATAATTATCGGCATGACCTAATATATTAGGATTGTAAAAAATGAAATAACAAAACAAGATCAAGAAGACGACATAAGCAAAAAAATCTTTAACAGTATAATAGGGATGGAAAGCCACTGTATCTTGTTTACCTTTTACGGATACGCCTATGGGATTGTTATTACCAGGCACATGCAGAGCCCAAATATGAAGTAGTACAACACCAAAAATTATAAAAGGAAGCAAATAATGCAAACTAAAGAATCTGTTCAAAGTTGGATTATCCACTGCAAATCCCCCTAACAACATCTGCGTTAAGGAATCACCGATGAGCGGTAAAGTACCAACTAAATTAATTATTACTGTCGCAGCCCAGAAACTCATTTGCCCCCAAGGAAGAACATATCCCATAAAAGCTGTTACAATCATTAGGAAATATATAATACAACCGAGAATCCATAATACTTCTCTGGGTTCTTTGTAAGAACCATAGTACAAACCTCTAAACATGTGGATAAAGACTGCTAGGAAAAACATAGAGGCGCCATTAGAATGTATATACCTAATAAGCCACCCATAATTAACATTTCTCATGATATGTTCAATGCTATCAAAAGCTGAATCTACACTCGGCGTATAATGCATTGCAAGTATAATTCCAGTTACTATTTGAGTTACCAAGCACATGGTGAGGATAAACCCAAAGGTCCAAAAATAATTCAAATTCTTAGGTGTAGGAAACTGAAGGACATGCTCATTAGTAAATCTAAGTAACGGTAAACGAGAATCTAACCATTTCGTAAGACT
>JAYZKD010000042.1:0-16000 GCA_036163815.1 Pseudomonadota bacterium
TACCAGGGAAGAGGTTTTCAGAAAAACCATTTCTCTCAAGCATAAGTCCAGCGACTCTCATTGATAAGCCATCAGCAATAGGCATATTAACCATGGCCTTCAATTTTCTGTGATCATAATCAGCAATCTCTAATTCAACAGAGCTTTCAAACTCATCTGTTGGAGCTGCAAAGAGCATATTGACACTACCACCAGTGGAGTTTGCTCCATAAAGGGTTCCTTGTGGACCTCTTAGAATTTCTACACGCTCTAGATCATAATATTCTGTTTCGAATATTCTTGTAGCTACAGGAACTTCATTTATGTGGAAAGCCACACCACTGTCACCTGAGGCTGCAACAGTATAAGAGTTAACTCCACGAATGACAAAGTTAGATCCAGTAAAGTTACCCTTTGTAAAGGTAATATTTGGTGCATTAAATTGAATATCGCCAAAAGTTTCAATTTGTTGTAATTCTAAACTTCCGGCATCAAAGGCTGTAACCGCAATCGGTACATCTTGTATATTTTGTTCAGTTTTTTGAGCTGTAACAATAATTTCTTCAATTCCTTCTCTTTCAAGGACTTGAGCATTGGCAATACCTATACACAATATAGGCGTAAGAATAGCTAACAAAGCTACTGATAAAGTTTTTTTAAACATATATGATCCCCCACATTTGCGTTTTATCGCAATTATTTTTTTTATCTCTTAGGAACTAATAGAATACAGCTAAATGAGAATTCTTCAATAAAAATAGATATTTAACTTGTGGATAAAAAAAAGCGCGGCTTAAAACCGCGCTTTTCTTTAATTATTTATTAACTTTAGAATCTTGCTCCAAAGCTAATACCAATCATTTGTGGATCAATTAAGAAGTCATTTCTAAATCCACCAGACGCTTCAGCAGTAAAGTAATGACCAGTAATATTGTCATCATCTAAAAGATTTTGTCCCCAAATTCTTACATACCAAGGATTAACTGTAGATTGGAAAATAATTTGTGCATTTAACACATCCCATGCGTCAATTATATCTCTTGGGTTGTTATAAATTCTTGAGAACATATCATCCTGCCAATAGTAATCAATTCTTGATACTATTTGAAGATCAGCATTTGGAAGATCAGCAGTGTATTCTGCTCCAAAGTGAACTGTCGTTGCAGGAGATTGTACTAGCTCATTACCACTAAGGTCATAAACTGGCTCCCAATAGTCACCATAAACACCTGGAACACCAGCAGCTTTTAAACCAGCTAATTTTGCTTGAATGGATGCACAATTAGCTATTGTCGGTAAAGCACCAGCACCAATTTGTGCTATAGGACTTACTAATCCTGTTGGATCAGCTGAATCAAAGTTACTACCTGGACCTGTTGTAGGTGATAGTGTTTTTGGAGCTGCAATCATATCTAATGCACCAGCAGCTGGATTAAGATTCAATGCTCCTGCACCAATACCTATGAAAAGATCTTGTTTTTTAAATCCGCAAGTAGCACCACTTCCAAAGTCTTTCATTAACCAGCCTTCAGTGTCACCTTTAACCTTACTAATTTTATCTAGTGGGTTAACTGAAGTAACGCCGTTAGCAATTTCTGTTTCCAATAAAGACACTTGAAGATCAAGTCTTAGACCAGGTATAGCAGATGGTGACCAGAAAAATTCCGCTTCAAGTCCTTGCATTTCAGCATCAATGTTTTCATTAACTGAAGTTCTTGCGATAATTTTTGAAACTTGAAGACCTTGATAGTCATAGAAGAAAGCGGTTAAGTTTGCTACTAAAGTATTATCAAGTAGAACATTCTTCATACCAATCTCATAAGCATCAATAAATTCTGGATCAGTTGTTTGAGGAACATTACTAAATAATGTAGGATCGATAGGCGGATTAAAAGCACCTGGACGATACCCTCTAGAGAATGTTGCATAAACTAAGGTGGAATCTGTACCTTCTAAATCAGGTGTCCAATCAACTCCAACCTTACCTGTTACTTCCTCTTCAGTGAAACTAGTGGGCACACCTAAGAAATCTCTTTGTTCACCTAGACCTGGGATCAATGGTAAAGTAGGAGCTCCTTGGCCTGTAAGAACAAGCCCGATTGCTGGATCAGTTGTTCGAACACCGAGTGTTACAGGGTCTCCGACTCTAGTACCACCAGCAAGTATTATTGAGTTAACTAGATTCTGTCTATCAGCAACAGATTTTTCTGATTCATTCCACCGAGCACCAACAGTTATTCTTACATCATCAGATGCATCGTAATAAACTTGAGTATATAAACCTTTTCTTTCAAGTTCATAAGGATCTGTTTGGTTACGATAGTGTGAAGGATATAGTCTTGGCCCTAGTAAAGGAGATAGAGCTGCCGCTTCAGCAGTAGTCCAATACACATCATAAATAGAACTTGAAGTTGCTTCAGTGTAGTTAAAACCTGCTAAGAAGTTAACAGGACCATCTAGATCTGAACTCACTTGTATCTCAGCAAATTTAAATTCACTATCTGCGGCTGATGTATCATACGCCATTGCAAAATCATAATAGCCAGATATTGCATTACAGAAGATACCGCACATGCTTTCTGTGTAACCTGAGACAGGCACAATACCATCTGGGAATGCTGCATTTCCAGGAGGAAGAAGTGGATTACCTGCATTCGCTCCTAGTTTAGCGTATTTTTGACTTCCATCAGTGTTGTAATAATCTTGTTGAGAGAAAACGCTTGATTCTGAATAAGCAGCCCTTGCGGTCACTATAAAGTTTTCAATAGCACCAGTCTCAACTTCTAAGATATATGTATCTTCTGAAGCTTTATAAACTGGGTCGATATTTTGATAGGTCTCTCTTAAATCTTGAGAACGTGTAAGATTATTCGCAGCATAGTCAAGTGGGCTCCATGTATTTAAACCTGCAATAGCTCCCCACACACCTGAAAGATCAGAAGCCCCTTTTGGTTGGCCGTAACGAATTTTAAAAGGATTACAACCATAAACTGGGGTTTCAGTTTCATAACACATTTGTTTACCAATACGAGCTCTGTTGTCATCTTCTTCAAAATTATAATAAGTAAAAGTGGCTGTTGTATTTTCACTTAGTTCGGCAGATACAGTCATACGCCAAGAAGTAATATCTCTTCCATCAATATCTTCCCCTTCTTTTCCAGGGAATTGATTTTCCGTAAAACCATCTCTTTCCAGCATCATACCAGCTATACGCATAGATACATTTTCAGCGATAGGCATATTAATGACACCTTTTATTCTTCTATGGTTGTAATCAGCTACTTCAAGATCAACTGAACCTTCGAATTCTTCTGTAGGTCTTGCAAATTTCATATTTACAACACCACCTGTTGAATTTGCACCGTAAAGAGTTCCTTGAGGACCTCTTAATATCTCAACAGCTTCAAGATCATAATATTCTGTCTCAAAAACCCTTGTCGGAACAGGAACAGAATTAACATGGAAGGCAACTCCGCCATCACCTGACGCAGCAACCGTACCAGAATTAACACCTCTTATTGTCATGTTAGAACCTGTGAAGTTACTTTTAGTGAAAGTAATATTTGGAGCGTTGAATTGAAGATCACCAAAAGTTTCAATTTGTTGTAATTCTAGACTTTCAGTACTGAAGGCAGAAACAGCAATAGGAACATCTTGGATATTCTCATCTGTTTTTTGTGCCGTAACAATAATCTCTTCGATTCCAGTACGCTCAAGAGTTTGAGCATTAACAATACCTATAAGAAATATAGGTGTAAAAATAGCTAAAATAGCTAAGTTAAAGGTTTTTCTAAGCATTAAATTTGCCTCCCGTTTTACTTTAAGAATAAAGTAATTATTCCCGATTAAGATAACATAAGAATACATATGAGATTATTTAAGACAATAGAATTCTTATCATATTTGAACAAAATTAGTTGTATTTATACAACATAATTTCATATTTAAATTGTTAAAATGTCGCATGTTATATTATCTTAACTTGGATTAAGTAATAAAAATATTTTTCGATTTATTTTTTTAGAGAGAAAGTCATGCCTAAATTCTTCTTGTTTTTTTTAGTTCTTTTCTCTACATCTGCAATTTGTAAAGATGTTTCCATTGATATGCTGAATGTAAGATCTGATGGTCAAAGCATGGTTTATTCTATTGATGTTGCAAAAATAGAAATTGGAGATACCGTAACATGGATACCTAAAGATAAAGGTCATAATGTTGAGTTTATTTTAGGCCCAAATGCCGTCGAATTACCAAAGAAGAGTAGAATTAATAAGGAATTTTCCTTTACATTTGAAAAAACAGGGATTTATTTTTATCAATGTACTCCACATAAGAGTATGGGTATGATTGCGATGGTAATAGTGGGTAATGATTTATCAAACCTTGAGGATATCAAGAAGATTAGAGTTTTTGGGAAAAGTAAAAGAAAATTAGATCAAATACTTTCCATGATATGATTAGGTTAGATTTATTTCTTCGAGTCTTATCTTAAGGAAATCATCTGCTGTAATTCCATCCTTATATTTATTAGGTCTTTTTTGTTCAATACAATTAGGTAAAGTTTCAATAAAAAAATCAGGATTAAAATGCAGAAAAAAAGGCATAGAAAATCTAGATTCATCTGCATTAGAATTTTTAGGGTTATTTACTCTGTGAGTTGTTGATTTTAATTTATCATTTGTTAATCTTTCAAGCATATCACCTACATTACAGACAATTTTTTCTGAATTAACCTTTATTGGTATCCATTCATTGCTTCTATTTAACACTTCTAGACCCTCTTGTTCTGTTCCAAGAAGCAAAGTAATTAAATTAATATCTTCATGTGCTTCAGCCCTAAGGCCATTATTTTTTTGGTCTAGTCTAGGATAATGTATTAACCGCAATATAGAGTTTCCTTGATTAATCTTATTATCAAACCAATTATCTTGTAATTCTAGTGATACAGCAATAAAAGAGAGAATATTTCTCCCTAACATTTCTAAGTCATTATAAAGTTTTTTTAATGCAGTATTTATTCCATTCACTTCTCCGATTAGGATATTTTTTGGCATTTTTTCTTCTAAATTTCCTTCCCATGAAGTACGTCCATGATGCCAGAATTCTTTTTGATCTGGCAGTAAGGCATTCTTAGCAGTTTCAACGCCAAATGGTGTATAACCTCTTTGACCAGCGCCTTCTTCAATATAATATTTCATCTTTATATCATTAGTCTGGTTAAAAAATTCTTTCGATAATCTTAGAGTTTTTTTTACCAAATCAGTATCTAGTTCATGATCAATAATAGAGAAAAAACCTACTTTATTACAGGCATCATAAATTTCTTTACTTATGGTTTCTTTATTATTTTTATAATCTTTGAGAGATATAGTGGGTATTGATTCCATTTATTTTACTTCTTCTTGCGGTAAAGTTTTGTCATTTATACTTTTTGCTTTCAAAACAAAGCCTCCTAAGGGTGTATCAATTATTACTTTTATAGGTATCCATAAATTTTCTTCTTCAAAAAAATTAAACCAATATCTAACTGCCCCAGGTTTTGATACTTCTTCAAGAAAATCACTTTCTCTATAGCCAATTATTGGATCAAAATATCCAATGCATTTTTGGGTAGAGTAATTAATATTATTTATTTTGATATTTTCTTTTTTAGCAGGCCTTACATATACAGTTTTGAATGATCTTAGGCCATCAAACCCATGGGCTGTGAATGAGCATGGATCTTCGAAATGCCCAGGAATCAATAATGCACTATATGGATCATTACTTCCTTTTCCATATCTTTTCATAAATTCCTTAGTTGGCTTTTCAGACTCATTATATTCAGGCTCCGTATTTAATTCTATAGGCACACCCTCTTCATATTTTATTTCACCCTTTCTCGAGCTACCATTACCTGTTTGATATGAAAAACTATATTGATCTGGAATTAATAAATTATTGATTAATTTCCCTGAACTTTTTGTTAAAGCGGTAAATTTTATAAATACATCAACAATACCTGCTGCTTCAACTTTTGATTTCATTAGCCAGTTATTTTCATCTGAATTTATATAGAAATTCACATTAGCAACCTGAATTCCTCCTAAATTCACATAATAATCGATATTTTTTTCTGCAAAAATATATGGTGAATAAAAGTTGATTAGACAGGAGAATAGTATTGAAAGAAAAATTCTCATGACAAATAATCTCTTGTTTATTTACCCGTGAATTTTGGGGCTCTTTTTTCGACAAAATGGTTTACACCTTCCTTAAAATCTTCTGAAGAAAAACTTTCCTGCATTTCGATATCACCCAATGCAGCTGCATCATTAAGGTCTTGGAAAAAAGCTTTATAAATTTGAGCCTTCATCACAGATACGGATCTCGGTGATGATGTGTCAGCTAGCGTTTTTACATATTCTAATGTTGATTCCATAAAACTTTCTTTTGGAAAACATTTATTAATGAGTCCAATTTTTTCTGCTTCTTCAGCAAGAAAAACTCTACCCGTAAATAATACATCCATTGCGTGGGCATGACCGACGAGTCTTGGCAATATCCAGCTTATTCCATGTTCAGCAATTAACCCTCTTTTTGCAAAAGCTGTAGTAAATTTCGAACCTTCCGCTGCGAATCTCAAATCACAAAACAATGTCATAACTAAACCAATTCCAGCACAAGGACCGTTTATTGCTGCAATAATTGGTTTTCTGCACATCGCCATAAATCCAAAACGAGTTTTATAATGTTCAGCTATTTTTGGACCAATAATTTCAGAAGGTAATTGTTCAGATTCGTTTTTCTTAGGGGTGATAGTATTTCCTTTAGTCGTATTTTTAAGACCATCCATATCAGCGCCGGCACAAAATCCTCTGCCAGCTCCAGTTATAATTATTGCATTAATCTTTTCAGAATTATTAATTTTATTAATACCTTCTCTTAGTCCGTTATATATATTTTCGTTATAAGCGTTTAATCTATCAGGTCTGTTTAAAGTTATTATGGCAATATTATCAATTTCAGAATATAAAACTTCTTCATTGTTTGAATTTATGGGTTCACTTTTCATATTAGGTCTCCATTAATTTAAATTAATTTAGATTTTTTTAGTCTAATTTAATAAAGGATATATGACTATGAATTATAAAGCAATTTTATGGGACTTTGGGGGAGTTGTTACTTCTAGCCCTTTTGAGGCATTCAATGAATATGAAGGTGCAAATGGCTTGCCCATTGACCTTATCAGGACTATTAATTCAGAAAATCCAGATTCTAATGCCTGGGCAAAATTTGAAAGTAGTCGAGTTAGCGTAGATGAATTTGATGAACTTTTTTTCCAAGAAGCACTTAAAAAAGGTTTTAATGTAAGAGGTAAGGATATCATAAAACTTTTGTCAGGGTCTATTAGAAAAAACATGGTTGGTTTTTTAAAAGAGCTTAAAGTTTCTTATAAACTGGGTTGCATTACAAATACTGTAAATACTAAAGAGGATTTAACTGATAAAGAAAGCCAATTGAAAAAAGAAGCAATGGGATTATTTGATCATGTTGTTGAATCTTCAAAAGTTGGAATTCGGAAACCAAATCCAGAAATATATAAAATGTCTTGTGAAGCCTTATCTGTTGAACCTAAAGATTGCATTTATCTTGATGATTTGGGAATTAATCTGAAACCTGCAAGAGAATTGGGTATGGCGACAATTAAAGTTGTTGATCCTGAAGAAGCTATTCAAGAAGTTAGAAATCTTTTACAATAACAATTAATAAATTTTATCATGGTAGATGAAAATAAATACATACCTGATTTGAGGTTAGGGGTAAGACTCAAGACTATAATATTATTAAGATTCATTGCCGTAATAGGGCAATTCTTAACAATAGTTGTTGTGGGTAATATTTTACTTTTTCAACTTCCCTATCTTGAAATTTATTTAACAATAGCAGCCTTAGTTTTCTCAAATTTAATCTTACTTTTTATGTATTCATGGAATCAAAGATTAAGCGAGACCACAACTGGGATTGTTCTTGCTGGTGACATTATTCAACTAGCCCTTCTTATATATTTTACAGGAGGTCTATCTAATCCTTTTGTTATGTTATTTATTGTTCCTATAGCAATATCATTAGATAATTTACCAATTAGATCTTCGTTAATATTGATAATTCTGACCTTGATCTCTGTTTCTATACTTGGTTTTTATAATTATCCATTAGTTCAAAGCGATATGTCTTTTCTAATAAACCCTGACATTATTACTATAGGAATTTGGTTTTCTTTGTTAGTCACTATACTCTTTCTTTCACTCTATGTTGGAAGATTGGCTAATGAGTCTCGCGAAGTTTCAAGGGCCTTAAAAGTAACTGAAGAATTATTATCCAATGAGCAAAACTTGTCATCATTAGATGGGTTAGCCGCAGCAGCCGCACATCAATTAGGAACTCCATTAGGTTCAATAAGTCTAATTGCTAGTGAATTATTGAATAAAGAGAATTTATCAAATGAAGGAAAGGAAGATCTTAAGATTCTTCTTAAAGAAATAGCTAGGTGCAAAAATATTTTAGGATCTTTAGGCGAAAAATCTTCAATAGATGATGATATTGTAAATAAAATTGAGCTTCACGCATTACTGGAAGAATTAAGTGAACTTATAAAAGTTAAAGGCATTAAGGCTGATATTATTTTTAATAAAGGTGATGATGATCTGAAAAGTTTTACTATTGAAAGGCGTTCAGAATTGATACTTGGATTATCCAATATAATTGAGAATGCTGCTGAGTTTGCTAAAGAGAAAGTAATAATGAAAATTTCTAAATCAGATAATGCTATTCATCTGATTATTGAAGATGATGGTGATGGTTTCTCAGGTGAAATTATTAATAGGTTGGGAGATCCATATGTTACTTCAAGAAAAGATATTGATTCTCTTAAGAGTGGTTTGGGACTTGGATTCTTCATATCGAAAACACTATTTGAAAGATTGGGTATAAAGATTAAGATTCATAATAAACAAAAACCAGAATACGGAGCTGTAGTGTCAATACAAATTCCTCAGGAAGGGTGGATATAAAAGGTGGCAGAAGGATTAGAAGGGCAAAAATTATTAATAGTTGACGACGACAAGGTTTGGTTAAATCAACTCTCAAGAGCTATGTCCAGAAGGGGGTTGAGAGTTTATGAGGCTCAGTCTGTCGATGAAGCTTTAAATATTCTGGAAAAAGAAAAATTTGATTATGGAGTTATTGATTTACGTTTGGGTGACGGAGATGGTCTTGAAATTATTACTGAGCTTAAGAAATTAAATCCAAATTCAAAAGCAATAATGTTAACTGGTTTTGGGAATATTGCTAATGCTGTTTCAGCAATCAAATTAGGTGCCGTTGATTATTTATCGAAGCCTGCAAATATTGAGGATATTATATCCTCTCTTTTTGTAAAAAAGGATGAAAAAGTTCCTCCTCCAGAGGAACCTATGAGCGCTAATAGAGTTAGGTGGGAACATATTCAGAGGGTTTATGAATTGTGCAATAAGAATGTATCGGAAACTGCTCGTCGATTAAAAATGCATAGAAGAACATTACAAAGGATATTATCGAAAAGAGCACCCAAATAACTAATCAATATTATCAAGAAGTAAAGTTAAAGCCGATTCCGAGAACTTTATCATATTTTCAAATCTGTTATCTGAGTTAGTGTTTATGTGGGAAGAAATTGATTTTAGTCCTGACACAGCGTAACAGGAAAAACCTGGAGGATCACCATATCCATTACCAGAAGGACCTGCGGCACCGGTTTCGGTTAAGCACCAATCGGTCTCATATAATTCACATCCTTTTTTACCCAGGAGCAAAGCAAATGGTTCGCTTGAAGATCTTATATTTTGTTCTTTTAATTCTCTCAATCTAAGTCCTGTTAATGCCCTAATTGAAGTTGCAGTATATATTACTTGTCCCCCAATATAATAGGCTGAAGCTCCTGCTTGAGAAAGTAATGCAGTTGATATTAATCCTCCTGATGAGGATTCAATTACTGAAATATTTTGGTTTTTCTCAATTAACTTATGTGCAACCTTTTTTGCAATTATTAATAATTCTTTCATTTAACTTTTCCTTGTAAAACGTGAATCCTTTTCAGGAGGGTCTTCTGGAGGACCAGCAAAACATTGGGCGATAGACATCCATTTCTTTGCAATTTCACCTTTGACTTTGAGATTTGTATCCTCAATGTTCCTAACTTGAGTCACAACTTGGCAAAATTCGCTTGCGGTTCCGGTTATTTCATCATCTTTATTATTTTCATTCCATATCCATTTATTTTCTGAAGGTGAAATAAGATTTAATTTTGGCATAGTTTTTGGTACATCTAAATTTCTATTTTTAAAAGTCCATGCAAAAGTATTTACACCAATTACAACTATATTTTTAATTCTATCAGTATCATTCCGGTGAATTCCTAAATAATCATAAACTTCCTGCCCATGGGCCCAAGTTTCCATATGTCTTGCTGTTATACTAGACCGAACGCTCATATCTGGACCAGCCCATTTCACTCTTTTTTTCGGATCAGAATTAGCAAATTCATTCGAGACATTATTATAAGTTTTTTTCCAAAGATTTATTAAATCTCTCCCCTCTAAATTCTTGGATAGTTTTCTTTCATAATTTCTTGCTGTATCACCTTTTTTAATAACTCCTATGAAATCATCCATAAAATCTTTAAATTTCTTTTCATTTTTTAAGGATAATGAGGCAGCTATGTTCCAAACATGAAGGTGATAAATTACATCATTTATTGTCCAAGATTTAAATTGTGTTTTTTTGGAAAATTTATCTTCACTACAGTTGGCCAATATTTCATATAGAGAGTTACTTTCGTCTTTGAAGTCTATTGCTTGTTTTAACATTGGTGGATCCTAATTTGTTAGCCAAAAATATAATAAGGGCACCCAAATTAAGGATGTTGTAGTAAAGCCTTTTATAGCTTGGTAAATGATCCATAACCAAAAATAACGTTTACAGAAATCTCTAATTGTTGCTATCATTTTTTACCCATGGAGGTATTGGTAAGTTATTTTTTTCCAAAAAACTAGCATTAAACATTTTGCCTTTATATCGATCGGCAAGATCGCACAATATAGTTACTATGGTGCTACCCTTTTTTAATTCTTTTGCAAGTTTTTTTGCTCCAGCAATATTTATTCCTGATGATAGCCCTAAAAACAAACCTTCCTTTTCAATCAGATCGTACAGTATATTTAAAGCCTCGCTATCATCAATTAGATAGGGATAATCTATTCTACTACCATCCACATTTTTCGTTATTCTTCCTTGTCCAATACCCTCTGTTATGGATGAGCCTTCTGCTTTTAGTTCGCCATTTTTGAAATAATGATACATTGATGCACCATAAGGATCAGCTAGACCAATAGCTATATTTTCATTCTTTGATTTAAGATATTTACTAATGCCTGAAAGTGTACCTCCTGTGCCTATAGCACAAACAAATCCGTCTATCTCTCCTTTAGTTTGTTTCCATATTTCTGGACCAGTTGTTTTTATGTGAGCATTCTTATTGGCAATATTATCGAATTGATTAGCCCAGTAAGCCCCATTTTTTAGTTTTTTATCTAGTTCTTTTGCTAATCGACCAGAATATTTAATATAGTTATTTTCATCAGAATAAGGAACAGCAGGAACTTCTATTAGTTCAGCTCCTGTAAATCTAATGGCATCCTTTTTTTCTTGTGTTTGTGTTTCAGGAATAACAATGACGGTTTTGTAACCGAGAGCATTACCTATAATTGACAAGCCTATTCCAGTATTACCTGCTGTTCCTTCAACAATTGTACCTCCTTTTTTTAGAAACCCTTTTTCTTCTGCATCTTTTATAATATATAATGCTGCTCTATCTTTTATTGATTGACCGGGGTTAAGAAATTCTGCCTTACCAAAAATTTCACAACCCGTCTCTTCTGAAGGGCCTTTAAGTTTAATTAAAGGGGTGTTCCCAACCAAATTTATTATATTTAAATTTCTTTCCATTATTTTTTTATTAATTTTCTTGCAATATTTCTTTGTTGGATTTGCGATGTTCCTTCATAAAGTCTAAATAATCTTGTGTCTCTATAGAGTCTTGTAATTGCATTATCCTCCATATACCCAGCTCCACCCATAATTTGTACAGCATTATCTGCTACTTTAGAGACCATTTCTGATGAAAAATATTTAGCTGATGAAATTTCCGTTTCAGGAATTACTCCAGTGTCAAATCTTTCAGCAGCTTTTAATGTTAATGCTTCAGCCGCTAGCATCTCAGAATAACTATCGGCAATTAAGTTTTGTATTGATGGCATTTGTGAAATGGTTTGATCAAATTGAATTCTATTATTTGCGAAAGCAATAGCTTCGTTAATTAATCTTTTTGCCTGCCCTACACAAGTTCCCGCAACATGTAGCCTAGCATGGTTTATACCCCTTAAAGCTGGTTTTAAACCACCCCCTTCTTTTCCACCAAGCAAATAATTTTTATCAACTTTGCAATTTTTAAAATAAACTTCAGGTGAAGCAGATCCTATCTGGCCAAGCATTTTAGGGATTTTTCCTATTTTTATGCCATCTAATTTGGAATCAACAATGAATGAAGATATACCTTCACTTCCTTTTGCTGATGAGTCTGTTTTTGCCATCACTAGAAAAATATCTGCATATGGTGCATTTGTTATATATTTCTTTCTGCCATTAATTACATAATTATCTCCCTCTTTTATTGCTTCCGTTTCTAAGGATGATGCATCACTTCCAGCGTTAGGCTCTGTTAAAGCAAAAGAGCCAACTATTTCTCCTCTTGCCATACCGGGTAAGTATTTTTGTTTTTGTTCTTCAGTTCCAAAATCCAATATTGCTTGCGAACAAAGTCCTATGGTTGTTGAAAAACGGGAACGATATACTGCTGAGGCTCTAGTAAATTCAAAGGTAAGAAGAATTTGCTCTTTCATATTAAAATTCATACCACCAAATTCTTCGGGTATGGAAATTCCAAAAAGACCATTATCAATTATTTTCTTCATAATGCTTTCAGAAACAAAACCCTCGCTTTCTAGTTCCTCTTCGTTTGGAATTAGAATTTCATCTGTTAAATTTTTAATTTCTTCTAAGTATTTGTCAAAATTTGTCAAAATAAATTTTCATTAAATATATATGACAAATATACACATAAAAATGTTAGTATATAAATCGTAAATGTGTATTTTTTAGACAAATGTTTTTCATTTTTAGACAATTTAATCATAGTTTATTATTAATAATAACAATTTCGTTCTTAGTTATTGGTTTTTCTGTTGAAGCAGCAAAATTAGAAAAAAGCTGTTTAACCAGTATTTTTAAAATCGATTCAAACTTTTTATCTTCTGGATTCTCAAAGTGTGAAGTAATTAACGAGAATTATATAAAATTGTATGTTAGCCCTGAAGATGTTGATGTTATAAATTCAAGTCCTTGGTATGCATTTAGAAAAAGCGAACACCAAAAAAAAGTTTTTGTAGAAGTTTTTTATGAAAAATTTAAGCACAGGTATCATCCAAAAATTAGTTCTGATTCTATAAAATGGAAAAAAATTGATACAAAATTTTTTAAAGAAATTAATGATGGCCAAGGATTATTAATCGAGTTTCAACCAGTCAAAAAGGAAACAATAATTTCTGCTCAAGAAATTATATCTAGCAAATGGTATTCGGCTTGGTATGAAGAGTTATCTTCAAAAAGTTTTGTTAAAGTTTCTGATTTAGGACTAAGCCTAGGAGAAAGGTCTATTCAAAAGATTTCGATTATAAGAAATTCTAATAATCCCTATATATTCATTCTAGGCCGTCAGCATCCTCCAGAAGTAAGTGGCGCATTTGCTTTGAAAGGGTTTGTAGAAAATATTTTATCTGAGAATCAATTATCATTATCATTTTTAAGTAAATATAATGTTATTATTTACCCCTTATTAAATCCTGATGGAGTAGATTTAGGTCACTGGAGACATAACTTGTCTTCAAAAGATTTAAATAGAGATTGGGGTTTTTTTAATGAAACAGAAACAAAATTAGTTTTCTCTGATATTCAAAAGATATTATCAAAAGATAAAGAGATTATTGCCTTAATAGATTTTCATTCTACTTTTGAGAATTTATTTTATGTTCAACACTCAGACGAAGACCAAGGTTTAAGTTTTAGTGTAACTAAGTGGTTAAGAAATTCAGAACATAGTTTGAAGGATTATAAATTTTCAATTAGACCAGTAAAAAGTAGAGATAATGGGGTGGCCAAAAACTTTTTTTATAAAAAATTTAATATTCCAACCGTTACTTATGAGGTTGGAGATGAAACTAACAGAAATTCAATCAATCATTCATCAAAAATATTATCTGAAAACTTTATGAAAATCTTAATGGAATAAGCTAAAATGAATTATGAAAAATTTAGGCTTTAAATTTGATAATACATATAAAAATCTTCCATCAGAATTTTTTACTTCAGTAAGTCCAGTAAAGGTTTCTGAACCAAAGTTAATTATATTTAATAGTAAACTAGCTGATTCTTTAGGATTTGATTTTGAATCATTAAATTTAGAAGATAAAGCAAAAATCTTTAGTGGAAATACACTTCCTGAAGGCTCATTTCCTCTTGCACAAGCCTATGCAGGTCATCAATTTGGTCACTTCACGATTCTTGGTGATGGAAGAGCGATGCTTTTAGGTGAGCATGTTTATAATTCGAAAAGATTTGATTTACAATTTAAGGGATCGGGTCCAACCCCTTATTCTAGAAATGGAGATGGATTGGCAGCACTAGGCCCTATGTTAAGGGAATATATAATTAGTGAGGCCATGCATTCTTTAAATATTCCTACCAACAGAAGCTTAGCAGTAGTTGAAACGGGCGATGAGGTTTATCGTGAAAAAAAATTTCCAGGCGCAATATTAACTCGTGTTTCGAAATCTCATATTCGTGTAGGAACTTTTCAATATGCAACTATTAAAGATGACCCAAACTTATTGAAAAGACTTTTTGATTATACAATTGAAAGACATTTTCCAAATCTTTTAAAATCTAAAAACCAAGCTCTTGATTTTTTATATGCCATTATTGAACAGCAAGCTAACTTAGTAACGGATTGGATGAGAGTTGGATTCATTCATGGGGTAATGAATACTGACAATATGGCTTTATCTGGTGAGACTATAGATTACGGACCTTGTGCTTTTATGGATCATTATGACCCTTTAACCGTATTTAGTTCTATTGATCATCAAGGTAGGTATTCATATGTAAATCAGCCAGTAATTGCTCAATGGAATTTAGCTAGATTGGCCGAATCAATTTTACCACTTGTAGGAAAAGATTCTGATACATCAATGAAGTTAGCTGAAGAGGCTATAAACACTTTTACGGATTTATATAAAAGTAAATGGTTAGATATGATGAGATTGAAAATTGGCTTATCAACTGCTGATATTGCTGATCAGGATTTAATTACCAACTTTTTAAGTTTAATGCAAAAAAATGGATCTGATTTTACAAATACATATAGATCGTTAAGTGAAAATTCTTTTGCAGATGAAAGGATATTTAAAGATGAAGAATTCTTATCTTGGCATAAAAAATGGCAATTAAGATTAAATAAAGAATCTCAACCTATTGCAAGCATTAATAAAATTATGAAAGTTAATAATCCTAGAATCATTCCAAGAAATCATATAGTTGAAAATGTCTTGGAAAGTGCAGAAAAAGGAGACTTAAAACCTTTCAATGAATATATTGAGATTTTAAAAGATCCATATAGTGATAATAATTCTGAGTTAGATTATTACTCAAGACCACCAAAAGAATCTGAAAAAGTTTTGCAAACTTTTTGTGGTACTTAAGATAATGGCGGAGAGAGCGGGATTCGAACCCGCGAGACGGTTACCCGCCTACACGCTTTCCAAGCGTGCGCCTTCGACCACTCGGCCACCTCTCCATAGAAAATTTTGTCTAATCATCGTCAAACTTTAAG